>VBEE01000039.1 GCA_005881715.1 Chloroflexota bacterium
CGGGAGCGGCCGCCGTGATGCCGGGCGCGGCGCCGATTGGCACGACACTCGGCCTTCAGAACCTTTTGAATCTCGAGCTGATCGTGAGCAAGGTCAAGGTGCCGGTTATCATCGATGCCGGCCTGGGCGTGCCGTCCGAAGCCGCACGCTGCCTCGAGCTGGGCGCGGCGGGGGTGCTCGTCAACACGGCTATCGCGCGCGCGAAGAACCCGCCGGAGATGGCGCGGGCGTTTGCCGAGGCGGTGGTGGCGGGCCGCCGCGCCTTCAACGCCGGTCGGGCCCACATCGGGGTGAGGGCCGTCGCCAGCAGCCCGGCCGAGGGGATTCCCGTTTAGCAAGACGCTGCGCCGCGTTGGCGAGCGTGGGCTGCTTCAGTCGCTGAAACCCTTTGTCAACCCAGCCGGGCGACGGCTGCTGATCGGAGCACGCGAGAATGATGACGCGGCCGTCTGGCGAAGTGAAGCAGGCGCCGTCGTCGGAACCATCGACACGATGGTGGAGGGGATCGACTTTCGGCTCGAGTGGCCTGGCCTCACCTTTCGAGCGATCGGCCGGCGTCTGATGACCATCAACCTCAGCGACCTGGCCGCCATGGGGGCGCAGCCGCGACATGCGCTGATCTCGTTAGCCCTGCCGGGCCGGTTGGCCATCGCTGACGTGACCGACCTGTACCGCGGCATCGCCGAGCGGGCTCAGCAATACGGTTGCACGGTCGCCGGCGGGGACTTGAGTGGAACGGATGGCCCGTTGGTGTTGACGGCCGCGCTCTACGGCACGATCGCACCTGGCTCGCGACCGCTGCGGCGCGCAGGAGCTCGCGCCGGCTGGGCTCTGGCCGTCACGGGGAGACTTGGGCTTGCCTCGGCGGGGTTGGCATTACTGCTCGAAGGAAAGCGGCCGCGGACGACAGCCGAACGTCGCTTCGTCAAAGCTCTCTACGACCCGCAGCCCCGGGTGGAGGCCGCCAAAATCCTGCAGGTGATGGGGGTGCGGGTGGCCGGCGATATCAGCGATGGGCTCTACCGGGAAATCGAGCGCATCGCGCAGCCCGCCGGCCTGGGAGCTACCGTCGAGGCCGGTCGGATCCCGCTTGACCAAGACCTTCGGCGTGGGCGCGAACACGCATGGGCAGGCGGGCTGATGGAATCCGAAGACTATGAGCTCGTGTGCGCCGCGCCGCGCAAGGTGTTGGAGGCCGCGGGACGACGGCTCCGCGAGCGCTTCAGACTGAACCTCTCGATCATCGGGAACCTGACACGGGAGGCCGGCATCCGGGTGCGGGTCGACGGCCGGCTCGTTTCCATCCCGAGTCTGGGAGCAGGCTATGACCACTTCCGTTAGCACGGCGTCGGTGGATGAGACCCGGGAGGTTGGACGCCGCCTGGGGCTCGTCGTGGAGGCGGGTGACGTCATCGCGCTGGAGGGAGAGCTCGGGACCGGAAAAACGGAGCTGGTCAAGGGGATCGCCGAGGCACTCGGCGTCACGTCCGGTGTGCACAGTCCGACATTTGTCCTGCATCACCGCTATCGGGGCCGTCTGCCCATCGAGCATTACGACCTTTATCGCCTCGAGGGTCTGGCCTGGGTCGACACGGGTCTGGATGAGCCGGCGCCCGAGGCGGTCACCGTGATCGAGTGGCCGGAGCGCGCCGCCGTGCTCGACGATTGGGCGACGACCCGGATCCGTCTGACGGCGCCGGGCCCGACACGTCGCCGGCTCACATTCATCCGTGGCCCGGAACGGATTCGGGCGGTGTTCGAGCATGCGCCTCGCGATTGACACGTCGGGCGCCGAGCAGGCCATGGTCGTGCTCGACGGCCACCGCCTGCTGGCGGCTGAGGACTGGGTCCGAAGCCGGGATGACGCTCCGGTGCTGGCCCGCCTCGACGCGCTGGTGAAGCGGGCGGGCGGCAGGCCGGATGACCTGGACGGGGTGGCCGCCGCGCGTGGCCCGGGTTCGTTCACCGGCCTTCGGGTCGGGCTGTCCCTGGCCGCCGGGCTGGCCTATGCGCGGCACGTTCCGCTCCACCTCGTCGACAGTCTCCTGATCCTCGCGCGCCGGGCGACTGGAGACGCCGCCACCGTCGCGCTCCGTGACGCCGGCCGGTCCGAGGTCTACGCCTGGCGGGCCGGTGAACCGGCTCGGCGCATGGCGACGGATGAGCTTGCTCCGTGGCTCCCATCCAGCGCTCGCATCATCGTGGAGCCGGCGGGCATGCTGGCCACGTGGTCGTCCGGGCATGCTCACCTCGAAATTCCGCCCGGGGGACGCCGGGCGCTGAGCGCGGCGCTTCTGGATTCCGCCATTTGGACCTTCGAATCCCAAAAACCACTGCGATATGATGAGGTGCAGGCGCTCTACGTTCAGCCCGCGGCCGCCGAGGAGCGACGAAGGAAGGCCCCATGATGATGCAACTGAAGTCCCGAGTCCTCGTCGACGCCATGCGCGAGGATGACATCCCGGAAGTGCAGGCGATCGAGCGCGAAATCTTCCCCACTCCCTGGCCGCGCAACGCCTACTACCGCGAGCTGCACCACAATCGGTCCGCCTATTACCTCGTGCTGCGGCGCGACGAGGAGATCGTCGGCTACGCCGGACTGTGGAAGATGAGCGACGAAGCCCACATCACCACCGTCGGCGTCCGGGCGAACCAGCAGGGGAAGGGGTACGGTCACGCCCTGATGGCGGCGCTGATCCAGCGCGCGTATCATCTCGGCTCGCGCTGGCTCACGCTCGAGGTGCGGCCGTCGAACGACGTCGCCGTCCGGCTCTACGAAAAGTTCGGTTTCAAGGTCATCGGTCGCCGTCGCGGTTACTACACGGACAACAACGAGGACGCGATCGTCATGTGGTCGGACTCGATCCAGGCTCCGAGCTTCAAGAAGCGGTTCAAAGACATCTTGCAGACGCTCGACTTCGAAGGGCTGGATACCAGCACGCCGCAGTACCCGGACCGGCGCCTCCTGGCGATCAAGACCTCCTGCGATGAAACGGCCGCGGCCGTTGTGGCGAGTGGACCGCGGCTTCTGTCGAATGTCATCCGGTCGCAGGATGAGCTCCACGCACCCTTCGGCGGCGTCGTCCCGGAGATTGCCGCGCGCGCCCACCTGCAGACGCTGATCCCCGTGATCGAACGAGCCCTCGAAACCGCCGGGACCCGCTGGGAGCAGGTCGATGGCGTCGCGGTGACCCGCGGCCCTGGACTCGTGGGCTGCCTGCTGGTCGGGGTCAACGTGGCGCAGGCGATTGCCTGGGCGCGCAAGCTGCCGGTCGTCGGCGTCAGTCACCTGGCGGCTCATGTTTTCGCCGCCCAGCTCGAAACGCCCGAACTCCGTCCACCGTTGCTCGGGTTGGTGGTGTCGGGCGGGCACAGCGACCTGATCCGCTGGCAGGAGGATGGCAGCATCAGCGTGATCGGACGGACGCGCGACGACGCCGCGGGGGAGGCCTTCGACAAGGGGGCGCGCATCCTGGGCCTGCCATTTCCTGGTGGTCCGGCGATTGATCGGCTGGCGAGTGCTGGCGATCCCCGGGCCATCGCGTTTCCGCGGCGGACTTCAGCTTCAGCGGGGTCAAGACCGCGCTGCTCTACGAGGTGCGAAAGCGCAAGGCGCTGTCCGAGCAAGAGCGCGCGGATCTGGCGGCCAGCTACCAGGAGGCGATCGTCGATGCGCTGTTGCAGCGGGTTGAAGCGGCAGTATTCCCGGCCCCGGTTCGCGGGGAAGGTTCAGTCGCGGCTTTGTTGCCCTCTCCCGCGAGCGGGGGAGGGTCAGCGTGGGGGTCGGCCCCGACGGTCGTGCTCGGAGGCGGCGTGGCGCGCAACCGGCGGCTACGGGAAGCCGCGCAGCAACGACTTGGCTCGCGGGTGCACCTGGTGATCCCGGCGCCTGAGCTCTGCACCGACAATGCGGCGATGATCGGCGCCGCCGCCCTGATCGAGTGGGATCGGCGGGGCCCTGATCCGGTGCCGTTCGATGCCGACCCCAGCCTCGGATTCGCCTAACCTGGGCCACCGGCGCCGGGCCCTTGAACCTGCCCGGGCCATCAGGTATCATTAGCACTCGGACTAACTGAGTGCTAACCACCGCCAGCAAGGAGGATCGCGTATGAACTTAAGGCCACTGGGAGATCGGGTCGTGATCAAGCCCGTGGAGCGTGAAGAGCGCACCAAGAGCGGCATCGTGCTGCCCGACACCGCCAAGGAGAAGCCACAGGAGGGCATGGTCGAAGCCGTCGGGAACGGCCGCTTCATCGAGGCGACCGGCAAGCGGGAGCCGCTCGATGTCAAGGTCGGCGACCGCGTCGTCTATGCGAAATACGCCGGCAGTGAGATCAAGCTCGACGAGACCGAGTACCTGATCGTGTCCGAGAAGGACATCCTCGCTGTCGTCGCGAACGGCAAGAAGTAACTCCGCGCAAAACCAACGGGAGCCAGCCTACGGGCTGGCTTTTTTTATTTTCGCTCTCGGGATCATCGGCAGGGCCAGCATCGCCTCCGTCATCGCCGCGTACTGCTCCTGGCTGCGCCAGTCATAGTGCGGATTGCGCCAGCGGACATAGCCCCGGTAGTCGATGAGAAACAGTGAACGCTGCGCGACGCCGCGCTCCTCGATGAGGACGCCATAGCGGCGCGCGACGGACTTGTCCCAGTCGGCGAGCAACGGGAAGGGCAGGTCGCCCAGGCTCTTCGCGTAGGCCTTGTGCGCCCAGATGTGATCGACACTGACGGCGAGCACCTGGGTCTCCCCCTTGACGAACTGCTCGTGATCACCTCGCAAGGAGGTGAGCTCATTCGTTCAACCCGGGCTGAAGTCGAAGACATAGAAGCACAGAAGGACGTGCTTGGTTCCGCGGAAGGACGACAGCGCAACCGGGTCGCCGTCCGGCGTGCCGGGCAGGTTGAAGTCTGGTGCCTGGTCACCAATTCCCGGCATGCTGGCCGCGGCGCTCGACATCGACCTATTGTAGGTTTGGGTGATTTTTCGCGATCGTGTGGATGCCGGGGAACGCCTGGCCGCGGCGCTGCAGCGCTACCGCGATGCACCGGACACCGTTGTCCTCGGCATCCCGCGCGGCGGTGTGGTGGTGGCCAAGGCTATCGCGGTCGAGCTGTACCTGCCGCTATCGATCTGTCCCGTGCGCAAGCTCGGCGCGCCCGGCAACTCGGAGCTGGCCATCGGAGCTGTCGATGACGATGGCGTCCTGGTCTTCGATCGCAAGCTGAGCCGCCACATCGGCCTGACCGACGAGGACCTCGCTCGCGCCGCCGAACGCCAGCGCGCTGAACTCCGCGCCTGGCTGTCGGCCCTGGGCGCGGGGACGCTGCCGCCGCTCGACGGCCGCACCGTGATCCTGACGGACGACGGGGTTGCCACCGGATACACCGCGCAAGCCGGCGTCGAGACGGTTCGCCGGCGCGGCGCTCACCGGGTGGTGCTGGCCGTGCCGGTTGCCCCGCCGGACACGGCGGAATGGTTGGCCCCGCAGGTCGACGAATTCGTCTGCCTGGCCAGGCCCGAGCCCTTCTATGCCGTCGGCAACTTCTTCGAGGAATGGCCACAGGTCACCGACGACGAGGTTCGAGCGCTGCTGCTGGCCGGTAACACGTTGTAGCGGGGACTGACACACCGGCAAGGTCGGCGCCCGTCACCCGGTTACAGAAGCGTGACGGGTTCTTTGGGTGGCATTTGGACACCCGGTCATATAGTGGTGGGCGCATGACGCTCTTCAAGAAGGGAAAGGCCGACCAAGGCGGTGGCGCGTCCAAAGGGCCAGCCTTCAGTCCGATCGACCGATTCGGCCTTCTCGGCCTGCTCGATCAGGTGGTCAACGGCGGCCAGTCCGGCGTGCTCGAATTGCACGAGCCGCGCGGGAACTGGGTATACGCGTTCCAGGCCGGCGCGTTGACGCATGCCAGTGGCGGGCGCGTCCGGGGAGCTCGCCAGGCCTTCGACCTGCTCTGGGAGTTCCAGAGCGGCGAGTTTTCCTTCACGACAGGCCAGAACCCGGGTCTGGCGGGCAACCTCTACATCGACAAGGGCCGGCTGCTGGACCTGCTGCGCCGCAGCCAGGCCGTTCTCCAGGGACCCTCCGCCCCGTACATCCCGCCCGGCCAACAGCGGCCGATCGCACCCGCGAACCAACCCTACCGGCCCCCGGTGCCCGGGCAGGCGCCCACCTGGCAGCCGGCAGCGCCCGGCCAGTACCCGGTGGCGCCGCCGCAGGGCTGGCCACCGGCGGGCCAGCCGGGCATGCCACCGGCCCCCACCTGGGGCGCGGGTTACCCCCCGCCGCAGGGATACCCCGGCGCCCCTTATCCGGGTGCGCCATACCCCGTGCAGCCGGCCCCCGGACAGCCGTACCCGCCTCAGCCGTATCCGCCGCAGGCGTACCCGCAGGGGATGCCACCGCAGGGCATGCCACCGCAGGCGATGCCGCCCCAGCCGATGCCGCCTCAAGCACCGGCCGCTCGACCGGCCCGGCCCGTAACACCCCCGAGCTTTTCGGTGCCACCGATGCCGATTCCGAAGAAGCGCGAGCCTCTCCCGACTTACCAGCCGCCGGCTGCCGCGCCAGGTCCGGTTGCCGAGCCGCCGAGGCCGGCGCCGGCCAGTGACGATCTGGCGGCGCTACGGGCGAGCCTGGTGGCCCAGGCGCCGCCGGTCCGCCCGGCGCCCACCGGTCCCGCCTGGGGCGTTCGCAGCGCTGAGGGCACGGTTACGCCGCTCCCCGTCGCGCCCGTCAAGGGCAAGGGCAAGGGAAAGGGGAAAGCCAACGCAAAGGCCGGCGTCAAGGGAGCCAAGCAAGACTCCAAACTCAAGGCGGCCATCAAGGTGCAACTCATCACGTTTCTCCTGTGGGCCTGCGAGCGCAAGTACTCGCCCGATGATCACTGGACCCTCAAAGACGCGTTCGAGGTCTCGACTATGGAGTTGCGTGACCAGTTCTTCAGCGCCTTCTCGCAATCGCTGAAGTCGGCCAACCGGCCGCGCTCCGATGACGACGACGACGTGGACGACATGGCCGCCGGCCGGATGCGCGGCCGCGGCCGCCGCCACTAGCGAGCCCGCAGGGCGAGCCGCGCTTTCGCGCGAATTAGGGCCGGCGTCGTATGCGGCCTGTACGCGCTGACGAGGCCGTCGTGATTTCGGCCGAGTGCGCGATGGGCCGCTGGACGACGCATCGGCCCGGTTCGGTTTCCGTGTAACTGCGCCGGGTAGACTGGCCTTTGCCTTGGCATCAACTACGCCTGCGGCAGCGGAGCGCGCCGTGGATTTGCTAGCCGGACTGAATCCGCCGCAGCGCGCCGCGGTGACGGCCGATGATGGGCCGCTGTTGATCTTCGCCGGCGCGGGCAGCGGCAAGACACGGGTCTTGACCCACCGGATCGCCTGGCTCATCCAGCAGGGCCGCGCCGAGCCTGGGGAAATCCTGGCAGTGACGTTTACCAATAAAGCCGCCCGCGAGATGCGCGGCCGGGTCGAGCACCTCCTGAATCTGACGGCGGGCGCCATCTGGATGGGGACCTTCCACGCCATCGCGGTCCGCATCCTGCGTCGCGATGGCAGCGCCGACGGGATCGATCGCCACTTCGTCATCTATGACGAGGCGGACCGGCTGGCGGTCGTCAAGCGCGTCATGAACGAGATGCGGCTCGATGAGAAGCGTTATCCGCCCGGCGGCATGGTCGCGCTCATCTCGCGGGCCAAGGACGAGGTCATCAGCGCCGAGGACCAGGTGAGGGCCGCCGGCACGCACAACGAGGAGCTGGCGGCTCGGATCCGCTTGCGCTACGACCCGTTTCTCGAGCAGAACCATGCGCTCGACTTCGACGATCTCCTGATGCGGGCGGTCTGGTTGTTCGATCGCCACCCGGACGTGCTCGAGAAATATCAGAAGCGATTCAAGTACATCATGGTCGACGAGTACCAGGACACGAACCGGGCCCAGTACCTGATGGTGCGGCACCTCGCCAGCAAGCACCGCAACCTGTGCGTCGTCGGCGATGACGATCAGAGCATCTACATGTTCCGTGGTGCAGACGTGCGCAACATCCTGTCTTTTGAACAGGACTACCCGGACGCCCAGATCGTCAAGCTGGAGCAAAACTATCGATCGACCCAGGTCATCCTCGATGCCGCCTATCACGTCATCAAGGCGAATCCGAACCGCGCCGAAAAGCGGCTCTGGACCGATCGGCCGGGCGGGCCCAAGGTGGTGGTGGCGCAGACCTATGACGAGCAGGAGGAGGCGCAGGCGGTCGCGCGAGAGGCGCTCCGGTTGGTCGCAGAAGGCGACTACCGGCTCGGTGACATCGCGATCCTCTATCGCACCAACGCGCAGTCGCGTGCCCTCGAGGAAGTCCTGCTTCGGCGCGGCGTCCCCTACCGGCTGATCGGCGGGCTACGGTTCTACGAGCGGCGGGAGGTCAAGGACGTGCTCGCGTATCTCCGGTTGATCGCCAATCCACAGGAGACGCTCAGCTTCTCCCGCATCATCAACGTTCCTCGGCGCAAGCTGGGCGAGAAATCGCTCGCCCAGCTGGGGTACTGGGCCGATGCGCACGGCGTGTCGGCCTGGGATTCGTTGAGCCGCCTCGACGAGATGGATTTGACGTCGGCGGCCAAGCTTGCGCTCGCCGACTTCCGTGATCTCATCAACGAGGTTCGGGCGGCGAGCCAGGAGCGGCGGCTCGTGGAGGTGATCGACCTGCTGCTGCTGCGCAGCGCCTACGAGCGCTATGTCAAGGAAGGCAGCGCCGAGGGCGAGGAACGCTGGGCGAATGTGCTCGAGCTGCGCGGCCTGGCGTCAGAGTACGACGGGCTGCCGCCGGGCGAGGGCCTGCAAGCCTTCCTCGAGGACGTCGCGCTGATGAGCGACGTCGACACCATGGACGACCGGGCGCAGGGCATGACGCTGATCACGCTGCACATGGTCAAGGGGCTCGAGTTCCCCATCGTCTTCATGCTCGGCATGGAGGAAGGCCTGTTCCCGCACAGCCGCAGCCTCGATTCGCCCGCCGGCCTGGAGGAGGAACGCCGGCTTGCGTACGTGGGAATGACGCGGGCGAAGGATCGCCTTTATCTGTTTCATGCGTTCCGCCGCCACCTCTGGGGCAGTGCCAACCTGAACCTGCCCTCGCGCTTCCTCAAGGACATCCCTCGCGACCTGGTTGACGGCTCCGCAGGGTTGCCGGCCGGCATTCCCGATCCCAGCATGGCGCCCGCCCGCCTGGTCGAGGCGGCTCGGCCAGCGGCGCCCGTCGAGCTGGTCCAGCGATTTGCGCCGGGCGATCACGTCGACCATCGGGCCTGGGGGCGGGGGACCGTGCTCAAGAGCACGATGACCAGGACGGACGAAGAAATTATCGTGAAGTTCGACAAGGTCGGCATGAAGATCCTGGCGGTCAGCCTCGCTCCGATCGTCAAGGTGTGAGCACCGCCGTCAAGAATATCGAGGAGGCGCAAGCGCGCGTCCTCGAGTTGCGCGGCCTGATCGACCGTGCCAACCGCCAGTACTACGTGCTGGACCATCCTGAGATCACCGACGCGGAGTACGATGCGCTCTTCCGCGAGCTGGTCGAGCTGGAGACGCAGTATCCGGAGCTGGTCACGCCGGACTCGCCGACGCAGCGAGTCGGGGGTCCGCCCTCCGACGCGTTCGCCAAGGTCACTCATCGCACGCCGATGCTCAGCCTGGCCAATGCGTTCGAGCGCGAGGAGGTTCGCGAATTCGACCAACGGGTGCGTCGGACGCTGGGAAACGTCAAGCTCGAGTACGTCACCGAGCTGAAGATCGACGGCCTGGCCATGAGCCTCCTCTACGAGGACGGCCGCTACCGCATCGGAGCGACCCGGGGCGACGGCTATGTCGGTGAAGACGTCACCCCCAACGTCAAGACCATTCCCAGTGTTCCGCTCTCCGTGACGATCCCGCCGGAATTCCCAACCACGTTCGAGGTGCGGGGCGAGGTGTACATGCCGAAGCGTAGTTTTCAACGGCTCAACACCGAGCTGGCGGCTGAGGGCAAGCCGCTCTTCGCCAACCCGCGCAATGCCGCCGCCGGAGCGGTGCGGCAGCTCGACCCGCGCATCACCGCCCGACGCCGCCTCGATACCTTCATGTACGCGCTCGACCCGGCCGGCGGCGCGAGGAGCCAGGCGCAGATCCTACTCCGCCTGGCGGAGATGGGCTTCCACGTCAACGAAAACCGCCGGGTCCACGGCGATATCGACGCTGTCATCGCCTTTCTCGACGAGTGGCAGGAAAAGCGCCATGACCTGGACTACGAAATCGACGGGATCGTGATCAAGGTGAACGATCTGGCCCAGCAGGACGAGCTGGGCTTCGTCTCACGCAGCCCGCGCTGGGCGCTGGCCTTCAAGTTCCCACCCGAGCAGGCCGAGACCGTCGTGGAGGACATCAAGGTCTACGTCGGCCGCACCGGCGCCATCACCCCGGTCGCCTGGCTGGCGCCGGTCCAGATCGGCGGTGTCACCGTCGGCCGCGCCACCCTCCACAACGAGGACGAGGTGGCGCGCAAGGATGTGCGGCCGGCGGACCACGTCATCATCCAGCGCGCCGGTGACGTCATCCCCGAAGTGGTCCGCGTCCTGAAAGAGAAGCGGCCCGCGTCGAGCCGCCCCTGGCACATGCCGAAGAAATGTCCGGAGTGCGGGACCGACCTGGTGCGGGAGCCCGGAGAAGCAGCGACCCGCTGCATCAATCCAATCTGCCCCGCGCAGGTGCTGGAGCACCTGCGACACTTCGTCGGCGCCCTCGACATCGAGGGTTTCGGCTACGCCACGCTGCAGCAGCTGATCGACCGGAAGCTGGTCAAAGACCCGTCCGACCTCTATCACCTGAGCAAGGCGCAACTCCTGTCCCTCGAGGGCTTTGCGGACAAGTCCGCCCAAAACCTGCTTGACCGGATCGAAGCCAGCAAGCCGACAACGTTGTTGCGCTTTCTGGTTGCGCTCGGCATCGGACACGTCGGCTGGACGATGGCCGGCTTGCTCGCCGAGCACTTCGGATCGATCGACCGGCTGCAGCAGGCGAGCGTCGAGGAGCTCAAGTCGATCGGCGGTGTGGGTCCGACAGTCGCCGAAGAGGTCCATGAATACTTTCAGCGGCCCGAGTCGCGCCGGCTCATCGAGCGCCTGCTCGAGGCCGGGATCGACATCAAGCAGCCCGAGCGCCGGGAAGGCCCGCTGTCGGGCAAGACGCTGGTTCTGACCGGTTCGCTGTCGTCGATGACCCGCGGACAGGCGGAGGAGCGGATCAAGGCGCTCGGCGGGATGGTCGGGTCGGCCGTCACGAAGAAGACCGACTACCTGGTGGTCGGCGCCGACCCGGGTTCGAAGCTCGAGAAGGCGCAGCGTCTCAAGGTGCCGATCCTCGACGAGGCCGCCTTCCTCGAATTAATCGGCCGCTAGTCGATTCGCTGATGTCGTGTCCCTCCCCTAAGGGGGAGGGCAGGCTGTGGGGCCGTTCTGCCACAAGGGCCCGGCCAGATAACGCTGGGTGACCGCTATCAGAATTTGTAACGATTCGTCACAGCTCCTTAACTTCTCTTTCCCGGTGTGCCATGCATATTGCGGGCATGTCGGTTCCGCCGGTGCTGGCCGCCCCCGGCGATCGGGTGATGGCGCGCCTGCGCAGAATCGACAGTCGCGGCCTGCTGGTTCTGCTGAGCATGACCGTCCTCTTGCTGGTCTCCGTTCTTGGCGCGCTGCTGCCCGACCGCACCCTGCCGCTGACCTGGTACGTGCCGGCGCTGGACATGGCCATGGTCGTCACCCTCGCCGTGGTCCTCATGCTGTCCTCGACGGACGCCATCATCCGGCGACACGGTCGCCTGCTGCCCATCGCGTTTGGCAGTGCCGCCCTTGGGCTCGTCTGGCTGGCGCACATGTTGACCTTCCCCGGCGTCATTCCCGGGCGATTTCCGCTGGTCTCGAGCCAGACCGCACCGTATCTGTTTCATCTAGGTCACATCGGCATGCCCTGTGTGCTCACGTGGCTGCTGCTGCAGCGCACCAGTCCGCTTGCGTATCCACGACGATCCCTCGGGCGCACTATCGCGGCGGCGAGCGCTATCGCCGGCCTGGGCATCGCAGCCATGACTGCCCTCGCGTTTATCCTTCCGCCACTGATCGTCGATGGCCGGTTCACCGATCTCAACATGGTGTTTCAATCGGCGCCCTTCCTCGTGATCGCGGTCGCCGCCGCCGCGTACCGCTGCGGTCGCCGTCCGGATCGCCGGATCGCGAGCAGCGCCGTGATGGGCCTGGTGTTGGTCGCCGTCGAGGCCATGGTGTTCCTCTTCGTGCGCTCCCGGTATGACGGCTTCTGGTACGCGGGGCATGCCCTCCTCTTTCTTCCGTGCGCGGCGCTGTTCGCGGGAACCATCGGGTTGTACGCGGCCGCCCGCCGGGAGGCCGAGGTCCAACTGCGAGTCATGGAGACGCTCAAGGAGTCGCAACAACGGCTGCAGGTCATCATCGACACCTCGCCAAACGCCGTGGTCACCGCGGATTCGGGCGGCGTCATCACGGGCTGGAACCGAAAAGCCGAGGAGATCTTCGGATGGTCACATGACGAGGCCCTCGGCCGTACGCTGACCGGAACCATCATCCCGGGGCGGTATCACGACGCGCACCTACGCGGACTCAGTCGCTTCGTCGAGAGGGGCGAGGGACGAATCGTCGGCAAGTCCGTGGAGCTGGCGGCGATCCACCGCGATGGGCAT
The DNA here is from genome assembly GCA_005881715.1 of Chloroflexota bacterium. Classification (GTDB taxonomy): domain Bacteria; phylum Chloroflexota; class Dormibacteria; order CF-121; family CF-121; genus CF-13. Next base: position 12,754 of record VBEE01000039.1, read on the forward strand.
GAGTTCCCGGTCGAGATCTCGGTCGCGGCCACCTCGCGGTCCGGCACGAAGGTGGCGTTCGTCGCCTTCGTCAACGACATCAGCCAGCGGCGGGTCGCCGAGCGGCTGCGCAACGTCCAGTTCGCCGTGACTCGCCCGCTCGCCGGTGCCGGCAGCTGGGCGGAGGCGGCGCCTCAGGTGTTGCAGGGAATCTGCGAGACCCTTGGCTGGTCCGTCGGCGAATTCTGGGTCGTCGACAACGACGCGAATGTTCTCCGCCGGGAATACGATTGGCACCGGCCGGGAAAGGATCTCGCCTTCTACGAGGAGGCCGGTCGCGCGTTGACGTTTGCCCGAGGGGTGGGCCTGGCGGGCCGGGTGTGGGCGACGGGCCGCCCCAGTTCGATCCGCGATCTCGCGAGTGACCGCGACGCGCCGCGCGCTGCCGCCGCCACGAAGGCCGGCTTGCACACCAAGTTCGCCTTCGCCGTGACCAACGGGCGCAAGGTCACCGGCGTCATCGCGCTCTTCAGTAACGAAATTCGGACCCTCGATCGAGGCACCCTTCGAGTGATGGCCGGGATCGGCAGCCAGATCGGCCAGTTCATCGAACGGCGACGCGCCGAAGAGGAGTTGCGCAAGAGTGGGGACCGCATCCGGGCGATCCTCGACAATGTCGCGGACGGCATCGTCACGGTCGACGAGCGGCTTGTGATCCGGTCCTATAACCCCGCCGCCGAACGTCTCTTTGGCTACGCCCCCGATGAGGTCATCGGCAAGGAGTTCGCGCGGTTGATCGCCGAACCATACCGCGCCGAACTCAAACCGCAGTTGCGCGGTTGTCTCCGGGCGAACGGGCGTGAGGTGTCGCTCGGGAGTCACGAGACGTCTGGCTTACGGAAGGACGATTCGACCTTTCCCCTGGAGTTCAATCTCGGCCGGCTCGGTCCACAGCGGCTGGTCGTCGGCAGCCTGCGGGACGTCTCCGACCGCAAGGCCGAGACCGAGGCGCTGCAATACCGGGCGCTCCACGATGCGCTGACCGGGATGCCCAATCGGACGTTCCTGCGGGAGCGGCTCGAAGAGGCGATCCGGGCGGGCGAGCGGGAGTTGAAACCCGTCGGAGTGCTTCTCCTCGACCTTGACGGTTTCAAAAGCGTCAACGACAGCCTCGGCCACGAGGCCGGCGATCGGGTGCTGCAGCAGGTCGCTCAGCGGATGCGAAGCGTGCTTCGCAAGGCCGACACGGTCGCCCGATACGGCGGCGACGAGTTTGCGGTGGTCCCCTTGGGCGCGACGGATGTGCCGCGCGCCGTCGTGATCGCGGAAAAGCTCCTCCAGGCGGTGGACGCACCCTTCACCATCGACGACCAGCCGGTCAACATCAACGGCAGCATCGGCATCGCGATCTTCCCCCAGCACGCCGATGACGCCGATGCCCTGATGCGCCGGGCGGATGTCGCGATGTACGCCGCCAAGCGTGCGCGCAGCGGCTTCAGTGTCTACTCGATCGACCAGGAGGGCGGTGACAACGACGGGCGCCTGCCGTTGATCGGCAAATTGCGCTACGCCATCGACCAGTTCGAGCTGTTGCTTCACTACCAGCCGATCGTCGCCTCCGGCGACGGGCATCCATTGAAGGTCGAGGCCCTGGTGCGGTGGGGCCACCCCAATCACGGGCTGCTGCCGCCCGACGACTTCATCCCCTCGGCCGAGCAGACCGACCTGATCAAGCCGTTAACGGCCTGGGTGCTCAACGAGGCCCTGGGCCAGGTCCATGCCTGGTCAAAGGCGGGCATCGACATCGGCGTCTCCGTTAACCTGTCGGCCCGCAACCTGCTGGACGCGGAGCTACCCGATGCTGTGGCGGAACTGCTGCGAACCTGGCAGGTACCGCCCGAAAAGCTCAGCCTGGAGATCACGGAACGAACCATCATCGCGACCGAGGCCGAGGAAACGTTGGAGCGGCTGCACGCCACCGGCGTGCAGATCTCGGTCGACGATTTCGGTACCGGGTACTCGTCGCTGACGTACCTGAGGCGTCTCCCGGTGCGCGAGATCAAGATCGACAAATCGTTCGTGCAGGACATGACGACGAACCGGGATGGGGCGGCGATCGTGCGCTCCACCATCGACCTCGGCCACAACCTGGGTTTGCAAGTAGTTGCGGAGGGCGTCGAGGACGAGACGACGGCGGACCTGCTCCGCGAGTACGGCTGTGACTTCATGCAGGGCTTTCACATCAGCCGCCCGGCGGCCGCCGGCCCGTTGGGTCCGTGGCTGCGGGCCCGCGCCGGCGTGAACGGCGCACTCACCGCCTGATCAACTTTCGGTCTTACGGGACGTCGATCGTGCGTTCGAACTGGCCGACGCCTTCGAAGCTGACCACCAGCCGATAGCGGCCGGGCGTGGTCACGAGCCAGCGCCAATGGCCATTCTCCGATCCCAGACCGCTGCTCATCTCGCTCGAGAGGCTCTGCACATCGACGCCCCTAGCATCGAGTAGCCGCACGTCGAAGACGGGGTGCGGCTTGGACACGTTCGGGATCGCCGGGCCGACCAGATCGGTGAGGTGGGATGCCAATGGCCCCTCGACGCGCATGTCGACCTGAAGGCTTGGACCTGACCTGACGAGCGAGCTCACATGGAACGTGGTCGCGCCGAGCCGGCCGTCGGCAGGCAGCGGGGTCAGGTGCTGGCCCGGCTCAACCGCCAGGATCGCGTGGAGACTCCAGTTGCCGGGAACGGTCGTTACCGGCCCCCCGAGGTTGAGCTGAAGCGCGGACGCGTGCAGCGTGAGGCGAGCGCCGAGCAGCGAGTCCCCCCAGGGTAGGCCCGCGAACGAGATCACGCTGTTGCCGGTGCTGCTGTCGAAAACGCCATTGCGGGGCCGAAGGCTGCGACCAAACTGATCGGTCAGAACCGACGTCTCGAAGAGGTTTGCCGGCGGCTCAACGCGCAAGACCAGGACCGTCTGCGTGGCATCTGCATATCCAGCGATCAGCGTAACGCGGTAGCCGGAAGACGTCGCCACATCATTGATGGCGGTGAGCCGGTTGTTCAATGGGGCGAGGCCGATCGACCGAAGCAGCGCTGCGGTCGGGCCGCCGATCAGGGGCGCACTGGCAAGGGCGTCGGCGAAACGGGGTGCTGCGTAGAGGGACCCGGCGAGAAATCCGAGTACGAGGAAGCCGGCCGCAACGGGCGCGAGCCATGGCGGACGGCGAGCGGTCCCCATGTTCTGCTTGCGCGCCTGCGCGAGGACGCGCGGGACGACGGTTGCCGGAAGCGGGATCAGCAGCCCGGTCAATCGTTCTTCAAGCGTCTTGCTCATTGGCTTCCTCCAGTCGTCTGCGTAAGTGGTGGAGCGCTCGGCGGAGCGCCATGGTGGCGGCGGCCGCGCTGATGCCAACCGCGGCTCCGCTCGCGGCGTGGTCGAGGCCCGCCCCGAAGCGCAAGGCGATCAGGGTCCGATCCCGGGATGGGAGACCGCGGACCGCGTCCAGAAGCTGGGCGTCGGCGATCCGGTCGAGGACTATCGATTCGATCGTTTCGATCGATTCGCTCTGCTCCGGAAGCCGGGTGAGGCGTTCCCAGAGCGCCAGGCGACGGCCGGCTGCGCGGCCGGCATCCCTCGCGGCGCTCACCACGATGCTCCAGAGCCAGGCCTCGATCGAGCCGCGGGCGGGGTCGTACGCATCCAGCTTGCGGATCGCCTTGAGAAGTGCCTCCTGGGCGATATCCTCGGCTTCGGCGTTCCCGCGGGCCACCATTGCAGCGAAGCGGAACACGCGCTCGGCGTGGGAGCGGCAAAGTTCCTCCGCTCGTAGCCCCGATCGGCCAGTCACCCCTGGGCATTCTGCGCCACCGGCGAGCGGGAGACCGCTCATATCCCCTATACGCTGGATGGAGCGCGAATCTAACGAGGACGGCTGCCCGAGAGTCGAGCGGCCATGTCGCGATAATCTATAGGTCTTGCCCGAACCTGAGTCTGAGCTCTCGTCCCGCGAAGTCGAGCACGTCGCGCGACTGGCACGGTTGGGGATTACGCCGGAAGAGGTGACCCGCTACCGGGACCAGCTGCGCAACATCCTGCACCACATCGAGGCGCTGAACCGGGCCGACACGTCGAAGGTCCCGGCCACAGCGCACCCACTCGAGGAGCGCAATGTCATGCGTGAGGATCGGCGTGAGCCCTCGCTGCCGGCGGAGGCTGCGCTCCGCAACGCACCCAGCCGCGACGACTCGTACTTCAAGGTCAAGGCGATCCAGGAGTGAAGCTCTACCAGCGGACCATCCGCGAGTTGCATCAGATGCTCATCGACCGCGAGATCTCATCGGTTGAGCTGACGGACGCCGTGCTCAACCAGATCGATCTGGTTGGTGACAAGACCAAGGCCTACCTCCTGGTCACCCGGGAGCTCGCGTTGCGGCAGGCGCAGGCGGCGGACGAGCGGCTACGCGCCAAGCGCGACGTCCGGCCGCTGACCGGGATCCCGATTGCCTTGAAGGACGTCCTGTGCGTGAGGGACGTCGCGTCCACGGCGGGCTCGAAGATCCTCGGCGGGTTCACGCCCCCCTACAGCGCCACCGTGGTCGAGCGGCTGGAGGGCGAGGGCGCCGTGTTCCTGGGAAAGACGAACTGCGACGAGTTCGCAATGGGGTCCTCCAACGAGAACTCCGGTTACTGGCCGGTCCACAACCCCTGGTCGCTCGATCGCGTGCCCGGCGGCTCCAGTGGCGGATCGGCGGCGGCCGTCGCGTCCGGCGAGGCGATCGCCGCGCTGGGCAGCGACACCGGCGGCTCGATCCGTCAGCCGGCGGCGCTCACCGGCATCGTGGGTATGAAGCCGACCTACGGACGCGTCAGCCGCTACGGGCTGATCGCCTTCGCCTCGTCGCTCGATCAGATCGGTCCGATGACCCGCGATGTGGCCGACGGTGCGCTGCTGCTGCAAGCCATCGCCGGCAACGACCCTCGCGATTCAACCAGCTCATCGAGGCCGGTGCCGGATTATCTGGCAACGCTGACGGATGGCGTGAAGGGCATGCGCCTCGGCGTGCCGAAGGAATACTTCGTAGCCGGCATGGAACCGGCGGTCGAGCAGTCGATCCGTGATGCGATCCGTCTGCTCGAGCAGCAAGGGGCATCGATCGAGGAGGTCAGCCTGCCGCACAGCGACGTGGCGCTGCCCGCCTACTACATCATCGCGCCGGCGGAGGCGAGCTCCAACCTGGCGCGCTACGACGGCACGCGCTACGGATTCCAGGCGGGGGGTGGGCGCAACCTGATCGAGGAGTACATGCTGACCCGCCAGCAAGGATTCGGCGCGGAGGTCAAGCGCCGCATCATGCTCGGGACGTATGCACTGAGCTCGGGCTACTATGACGCCTACTACCTGCAGGCGCAGAAGGTCCGCACCCTGATCATCGAGGACTTCAAGAAGGCCTTTGAGAAAGTCGATGCGCTGCTCGGCGCGACATCGCCGACAGCCGCCTTCGAGCTCGGTGCCAAGACCCAGGACCCGGTGGCCATGTACCTGAACGACATCATCACGATCCCGGCGAACCTGGGCAACGTCTGTGGCATCTCCGTGCCCTGCGGACTCGTCGATGGCCTGCCGATCGGCCTGCAGGTCATCGCCCCCGGATTCGGCGAGGAGGTGGCGCTCCGAGTCGCCTATGCGTTCGAGGCTGCCACCGAGTTTCACCGAGCCCGTTCGCCGCTCATGGGGGCCGCCGCGTGAGCGCACGGGCCCGCCGGCCCACGCGAGCGGCGCTTTAGTGCCATGCGAGCGTTAGAGGCAGTCACCCGCTATGAAGTCGTCGTCGGCCTCGAGGTTCACGCCCAGATCCTCACCCAGAGCAAGATGTTCTGCGGCTGTTCGACCGACTATCTCACCGCGCCGCCAAACGCGAACACTTGCCCGGTCTGCCTCGGCCTGCCCGGCTCGCTCCCGGTCATCAACCGGCGCGCCGTCGAGGCGACCATCCGGACCGCGCTGGCCTTGAACTGCGAGATTCCCGAATTCTCGAAGTTCGACCGCAAGAATTACTTCTATCCCGACCTGCCGAAGGGCTACCAGATCTCGCAGTACGACCTGCCGTTCAGCCGCAATGGCCGGCTCGAATTCGACCTCAACGGCGAAGCCAAGCGCTGCGGCATCACCCGCGTCCACCTCGAGGAAGACACGGGCAAACTCCTGCACGAGGGCGCCATTCACGAAGCGCAGGCTTCGCTGGTGAACTTCAACCGCGCCGGGGTGCCGCTGATGGAAATCGTATCCGAGCCCGACCTGCGCAGCGCCGACGAGGCCCGCGAATATGTGATGCGCCTGCGCGCCATTCTCCAGTACATCGGCGTAAACGGTGGAGACATGGAATCGGGGCAGCTACGTTGCGACGCGAACGTGTCCCTGCGCCCGGCCGGCCAGACCGAGTACGGCACGAAGGTCGAGGTCAAGAACATGAACTCGTTCCGCGCCATTCATCGGGCGATCGAGTTCGAGATCGGCCGGCAAACCGAGGTGCTCGACGCGGGCGGCCGGCTGGCGCAGGAGACGCGTGGCTGGAACGACGCGCGTGGACTGACGGTCTCGCAGCGCAGCAAGGAATATGCGGAGGATTATCGCTACTTCCCGGAGCCGGATCTGCCGCCGCTGGACGTCAGTCGCGAGTGGGTTGCCCAGATCCGGGCCGGCCTGCCAGAGCTACCGGCGGCCCGGCGCGAGCGCTTCATGACCAGGTTCGGCCTCTCGCCGTATGACGCCTCGCTGCTGACGTCGTCCAAAACGATGGCCGAGTTTTTCGAGGAGACCGTTCGCCTCGGCGCCCCGGCCAAGGCGGCGGCCAACTGGATCCTCGGCGACTTCAGCCGGCTGCTGAACGCCGACCGCAAGGAGATCGACGAGGCCTCGATCAAGCCGGTGCATCTCCAGCAGCTGATCTCGCTGATCGACTCGGGTGCGATCACAGGAAAGATGGCGAAGCAGACCTTCGATGCCATGTATCGCGCCCCGGATCCTGGTCCGGCGCTGGAGGCGGCCAGGGGCTCGACCCAGATCAGCGGCGACGCCGAGCTGGACCGGATCGTCGTCCAGGTGATCGCCGAGAACGCGAAGTCGGTTGCCGACTTCAAAGCTGGGAAGGGACAGGCGCTCAAGTTCCTGATCGGCCAGGGCATGAAGATCTCCAAGGGCCGGGCCAATCCCCAGCGACTCGACGCGCTGCTGCGCGAGAAAATCTCATAGTGCAATTGACGGTTGGCGAACTCGCCCACGGCGGGGCGGCCCTGGCACGGGTCGACGGCCGGGTGGTGTTTGTCGAAGGGGCCATCCCAGGGGAGACGGTCGAGGCCGAGGTCACCCAGCGGCGCAAGGATTTCTGGCGAGCGCAGGCCACAAACGTTCTCGACCCGGCGGATGCCCGAGTTACGCCGCCCTGCCCATACTTCGCGGCCGGCTGCGGCGGATGCCAGCTGCAATACGTCGCCTATCCCGAGCAGCTGGCGCAGAAGCGTCTCGTGCTGCATCGCCAGCTCCAGCGCGCGGATCTCGACTTTTCCGTCGATCGGATCGACGTTGTCGGCATGGATGACCCCTGGCGCTACCGGCTGCGCGGCGAATTCCATGTCCTGCGACGCGGTGGAGCGGTCAGCCTCGGCTTCTACCGCAAGCACACCTACCAGACCTTGTCAATCGACGCCTGCCTGATCCACGCTGAGCCCATCGAGCGGGCGCTGCCGGCGTTCGCCCATGCTGCCGAAGACCCGCGTGCCGCTCGGGTCACGGCACTGCAGTTCACCTGGGCGCCCGGCACCAGTGACCTGCTCTGGGCGCCCTACCCGCCGGGCTCGGCGGACGCCGAATTCGGGGCCCGGGCGGCGGCGGGGGTGCAGGAGCTCAACCTCAACGACGATTCCATCGGCATCGACGACGCCGGTCGCCACTTCCGCGTGCGGCCCGAGACGTTCGTGCAGGTGAACGCGCGCCAGCGGGAGGTGCTCTACGAGCGTGCCGTAGCCTTCGCAGACCTGAGCGCAAAAGCCCGGGTAGTCGATGCCTACGCCGGCATCGGCATGCTGACGGCCCGCCTCGCCGACGGCGCCGGGGAGGTGATCGCGATCGAGGAGAGCCCGTACTCGGTGCGGCTGGGCCAGATCAACATGCAGCTGAATGGCATCGGGAACGTCGCCTACCGGCGGGCTCGGGTGGAGGACAGCGCCGGTCAAATCGAACAACCGGTCGAGGTGCTCGTACTCGACCCGCCGCGTGCCGGCTGTGCCGGGGCCGCCGTGGACGCGATGGCGAAGCTGGCCCCCGAACGGATCGTCTACATCTCCTGCGAGCCATCAACGCTGGCGCGTGACGTCAACCGTTTTTGCGCCACCGGACGCTATACCCTTGTGGAGGTGGCCCTCGTCGACATGTTTCCCCAGACCTATCACATCGAAGCTGTCGTCAAGCTCCAGCGGAACGCATGAGCTTCGTCCACCTCCATACGCATTCCGAATACAGCTTGCTGGACGGCGCCAGCCGGATCTCGGAGATGGTTCGCCTGGCAGCGGAGACCGGCATGCCGGCGATCGCCCTCACCGATCACGGGGTGATGTACGGCGCCATCGAGTTGCTCGCTCAGGCGAAAGCTGCGGGGATAAACCCGATCATCGGCCAGGAAGCCTACGTCGCGACTCGGTCGCGAAATCAAAAAGAAGGCCGTGCCGACCGCGACCCGTATCACCTGATCTTGCTGGTCAAGGACCTCACCGGCTACCGGAACCTGATCCAGCTCTCCAGCCTGGCGCACCTCGAGGGCTACTACTACAAGCCGCGGATCGATAAGGCGCTGCTCGCCGAGCACACCGAGGGATTGATCGCGCTCTCCAGTTGCCTGGGCGGCGAGGTCGCGAACCGCCTGCTGGAACGCGATGAGACCGGCGCGGAACAGGCCGCCATGGAATACCAGCGCATGTTCGGCGACGACTACTTCCTCGAGATCCAGAACCATGGGATGGAGGAGCAGTTGCGCGTCAACGAGGGCCTGGCCAGGATTTCGCGGCGCACCGGGATACCGCTCGTCGCCACCAACGATTCGCACTACACCCGACGCGACGACGCCGAAGCGCACGACATCCTGCTCTGTCTGCAGACCGGGACGGTTGTCTCGGAAACGAATCGAATGCGCTTCCAGAACGACGAGTTCTATCTGAAGACCCCGGCGGAAATGGCCGAGCGCTTCCGCGACTTCCCGGAGGCGGTGGCCAACACCGTGCGGATTGCGCAGCGCTGCCATCTTCAGCTGGAGACCAGGCCGCTACTGCCCCGCTTCGAGGTGCCGGCCGGACAGACCGCTGAGGGTTATCTACGGCGCCTGGCCGAACGGGGGCTCAAGGATCGCTACCCCGAGCTCACCGCCACCGTGCGCGACCGCTTCGAGATGGAGATCGGCGTCATCGAAGACATGGGCTACGCACCCTATTTCCTGATCGTGAGTGACTTTATTGATTACGCCCGCTCGCACGGCGTCGCGGTCGGGCCCGGGCGGGGCTCCGCGGCCGGCAGCATCGTCTCCTATGCGCTGGGAATCACCACCCTCGACCCGCTGAAGCATGGGTTGATCTTTGAGCGCTTCCTCAACCGGGAGCGCATCTCGATGCCAGATATCGACATCGACTTCGACGACCGAAACCGCGATCGGGTCATCGAGTATGTCGGCCAGCGCTACGGCCAGGACCACGTCGCGCAGATCATCACCTTCGGCACGATGAAAGCCCGCGCGGTGATCCGTGACGTAGGCCGCGCCCTGGACGTGCCGCTCCGCGATGTGGATCACCTGGCCAAGCTCGTGCCGCCTCAACTGAACATGACGTTGGACAAGGCGATCGCCATGGTGCCGGAGCTGGCTCAGGCCGAGAAAGACCCGGTGTTCGAGCGCCTCTTGAAGAATGCACGCAAGCTGGAGGGCCTGGTGCGCCACGCGTCGACGCATGCGGCCGGCATTGTCATCACACCGGAGCCGCTGCAGCGGTACGTCCCACTGCAGGCCAGCATCACCCGCGGCGACAAGAACGGGCAGGAGAAGCGCGCGGTGATGACTCAGTACGAGATGAACGCCGTCCAGAAGATCGGTCTGCTCAAGATGGACTTCCTTGGTTTACGAAACCTCTCGATCATCGAGGACACCCTCAAGAATCTCGAGCAGACTCGCGGGCTCACGCTCGATCTCGCGCAGATCCCATGGGACGACGCCGCGACCTTCAGGTTGCTGCAGGCGGCCGACACGAACGGCGTCTTCCAGCTGGAGTCGCCGGGGCTGCGCCGGCTCTTGCAGGACATGCGGCCGACAAGCTTCGAAGACATCACCGCGGCCATCGCGCTCTTTCGGCCCGGGCCGCTGGAGGGCGGCCTCGTCGACCAGTACATGAAATGCAAGCATGGCGAGCAGGACATTGTCTACCCGCTCCCACAGCTGGAACCCATTCTCAAAGAGACCTATGGCGTGATCGTCTACCAGGAGCAGGTGATGCAGATCGCGTCCCAGCTGGCGGGCTTCAGCCTGGGTGAGGCCGACGTGCTGCGCGCCGCGATGGGCAAGAAAAAGAAGGACGAGATGGCGAAGATGCGCGCCAAGTTCATCGCCGGCGCGGTCAGCCGGGGCGTGACCGAACCCAAGGCGACCGAGATCTTCGACCTGATGGCGTTCTTCGCCGGCTACGGGTTCAACAAGTCGCATAGCGCTGCCTATGCCGTGATTTCGTATCAAACGGCATACCTGAAGGCCAACTATCCGCTCGAGTACCTGGCCGCCCTGCTCAACAACGAAGCCGGGAACTATGACAAGGTGGCGGCCGCCGTCCTCGACTGCCACACCCGCGACATCGAGGTGCTCCCGCCCGACGTCAATAACTCCGAGGCCGGCTTCACCGTCCAGGATGGAAAGATCCGCTACGGCCTGGCGGTGATCAAGAACGTCGGCACCCACGCGATCGAGCTGCTGCTGACCGAACGGCGGGCGAAGGGCCCGTTCAAGTCATTACTCGATCTGACGGTGCGCGTCGATCCGCGGGAGCTGAACAAGCGCGTGCTGGAGAGCCTGATCCGTTCCGGCGCGACCGACAGCCTGGGCGAGCGCGGCCGGCTGCTGGCCAGCATCGATCGCGTGACGGACCGGGCAGGCCAGATCATCAGCGAGCGGGAGAGTGGCCAGACCTCGTTATTCGGGATGTTGCCGGACGCCGACGAAATGGACGACCCCGCCGCCGGGTTGATCTCCGCGATGCTGCCCATGCCCGATGACGAGCGGCTTCGCGGCGAAAAGGAACTCCTCGGGCTCTATCTCTCCGATCATCCGTTGCGGCGGATCGAGCAGGAGCTGCATTTGAAAGTCGACACCTATGCGAACCAGGTGACGCCCGAGATGGAGGACTTTGAAGTTCGCATCGGCGGGGTGATCAAGGCGGTCCGCCCGGTGGTCACGAAGGCTGGCAAGGCAATGGCGTTCGTGCAGCTCGAAGACCTGACCGCCACCATCGAGGTTATCGTCTTTCCCAGAGTGTTCGAAGAGCGCCGCCAGCTGCTGCTCTCGGATACGGTAGTGATCGTCCGGGGAAAGGTCGATGCGCGGGCGGCCCCGGGTGACGATGAGGAGCGCGCCGAGGCGGCCAAGGTGATCGCCGATGAGATCCTCGCCTTCGATGACGCCGGCCACGAGAGCTGGGTCCGCAACCAGGTGGTCCATCTCGACGTACCCGGCGACGCCACCCCGGTGCAGATGGAGACCTTGCAGGAGATCCTTGGCCGCTGCGCCGGGCCAGATCGCGTCGTACTCCATCTGCAGCGCGCGGACCAGGTGGTCGACATGGACCTGGGGGAGAAATTCCGGGTGCAGGGCGGCGGACTCGCCGGCGATCGGGCGCAACGAGAGATCGACACGCTCTTCGCGCGCCCCGTCTGGCGGCTGGAGGTCATCCGACGGCGGGCACCCGAACGGCAGCTCAACGGCGGCCGGCAGCCGCGGACGCTCGTCGGGTCGCCCGCCGGCGCCTAGCGGCGGGGCAGCAGGGCAACATTTAGGCCGTCACCAAGGTTTTTGTCATCCGGCTGAGCCCGCTTCCGCCAGCGCCGCGATGCCGCGCCGTTGTACTGCCGTGACAGCCGAGCCGGCGGGGCCGCCCTCCTTCGAGAATGTCCTGGCGCGGGGCCAGGAGTTCCTGGCTCAGCTCGCGACGCTTTACCAGGGGATGGCTCGGGAGCAGGCTGGTCAGCAGGAGAAGCTCGAGGCCTTGCGCGGCGCTCAGCAGCAGTGGACCGCCGAACGAGCGCGCTTGACTAAGGAGGCGGAGCGGCTTCGTAAGGAGGAGGACGCCCTCCGCGCCGACAATGTGGCGCTGAAGGCAAACCAAAAGTCATATGAAACACGACTGGCCGACCTCCAGGAGCAGGGTAAACAGCTTGAGGCGTTGAACGGCCACGTCACCGAGCAGACGACGAAGCTTGCGGCTGAATGGAACGCCAGGCGGGACGCCCTGGCTGCCGACAACCAGCGGTTGATCACGGAGATCGGGCACGTACGCGGCACGCTCAACCTCAGCCTGGATCGCGAGAAGCAGTGGAAGGCGCAAGTTTGGCAGCTCCAGGACGCCGTCAAAACGCTTCGTGGCGCCGCCGGTCTCGTCAGCCTCACGGCTGAACAGAGTCATCACCTCGCCTCACAACTCAACGCCATCACCGGCTTCGCCGAAGTCCTGCTCGATGAGGCGGGAAACCGCGCCACCGGGGACGAGCGGCAAGAGTTTCTGCAGCACATCAAAGAGAGCGGTGCTCACCTGGCCGATTACGTCCGCCAGCTCTCGACCGGTCCGAACGACGAGAGCCCGCCGGCGCAAACCGTCGAGATCTCACCGCCCACCGAACCCCCGCACTCCGCAGGGGCGACCGTACTGGTGGCCGCCACCGATCTACCCCTGCGTGAGCGCGTCGAATCGTTCCTTCGTCGAGATGGCTACCAGATCGAGTTCGCGGGTGATGGCGAGGAGGCCCTGAGAATGGCTGCCCGGCTCCAGCCGCTCGCCATGATGATCGATGCGGAGCTCGCACCGACGGGGGGACAGGATCTCATCGACCAGCTCGCTGGTGAGGCACGAACGAAAGACATTCCGGTCGTGCTGCTGGCCAGGAACGACCAGGAGCCGCAGGGCCTGAGCATCGGTCGATACGACTTCTTGAGCAAGCCCATCAACCGCCAGCAATTGATGCAGATGATGGTCAAATACGAGCTTCTCGCGGATCGGAGACGAGCGAGCAAAATGCCAGCCAGCGTCCTGGTGGTCGATGACGATTCCCGGAACACCCGGCTGGTCGAGGCCATGCTCAAGCCGCTGAACATCAACGTGCTGGTCGCTCGCGATGGCGCGGCCGGGATCAAGCTCGGCCTCTCCCGCAAGCCGGACCTGATCATTCTCGACCTGATGATGCCCGGGGTTGATGGCTTCGAGGTCGTTTCGGCTCTGCGCAAGGATCCCGTGGCGGCTCAGATCCCGATCCTGATCTACACCGCGAAGACCATTACGGCCGCCGACCGTGAGCGCCTTCAGGGCAGCATTCAGTCCCTCATCCGGAAGGGAGAGATCAGCAAGGAACAGTTTCTGGAACTCATCTACCGGCGCGGCGAACGGAGAAAGCGCCCCCCGGCCGCGGAACCAGCCGCCTAGCCTAGCCGAGCACGAGCCGGCCCAGGTTCGAGACGACCACGTAGGCGACGAGCACGACCACGAAGGCGGCCACCGGCGCCCAGTCGAACTGCCCGGGCCGTCGCGGAAACCATCCCCGAAACGGGCGGGCAAACGGCTCGGTACTCTGCATCACCATCTGCGTGATGGGGTGCCACGGATCCATCCGAAAGAAGCCGAAGAACACACGGACCAGGAGCAGGATGATGATGAAAATCAGCGCGTAGCCGACGATGGCGAACAGCGCCCGGACGATGTCGCCTGACCCGATGAAGATCGCCAGCGCGTAGAGGATGATGATGCCGACCAGGAATGAGATATCGAGACCGCCGGCCGGTGGGATCACGCGGCGAATCGGGGCCAGGTACCATTCGGTGGCCATCACGATGATCCGCCCGGCCTGGCTGTAGAGCATGCCGGGAAACCAGGAGAAGATCGCGCGCACGATCAGCACCAGGATGAAGATGTTGATCAGCGTGAGGAGGAGGCCGCCGACGCTCCCGAACATCGCTGGCTAGTTTAAGCGCTTCCCCATAAGCGTGGGCTAAGAGTCAGTGCCGGCGCCGCCGCGCCAGCAGGTCGCCCGTCGGATCCTCGGGCGGTTTCTTGGGTGGCCGCGGCTGGGCGGCCCGCATGGCCCGCACGCCTTCGACGCGATCACGTAGCCGCTTCACGGTGGCTTCGGCCGGCACCGCCGGCACCGGGGCGCGTTGCATCGCGCTGCGCCAGGCGGGCAGGTCCTCCAACCGGAAGATCAGCCGGCGGAGGGCGACGTCGATCGGGAAGAGCAGGATCGCCAGCACCAGCAGGATCTCGCTGATCGGCAGAGCCGCCTTCACGCTCGGCACCGGCAGACGGAATGCCTGCCCGAGATCAGCGAGGACGATGCCTCCGCCAGCCTGCGCGATCGCCTTCAGGGTCGCCGTGTTGGTGCCGAGGTCGCGGTACTCGGGCGAGAAGGGGACGACCAGCCCGGTGGTCGTCGTGTGTCGGACCACGCCGCCGGCGGACTGCGTGATGTGCAGCAGGTAACTCCCCACCTGGTCCGTGGCGAGATCGCCTTCGAAGCGTCCCGCGCCGGTGGGCGAGAGGGTCAGGGCAGCGTCGGCCAGGTCCGGAGTTACGGCGCTCACGGTGACGGTCGCGCCCGAGGTGGGCGGCGCCGTCACCAGCAGGTGGGTGTGATCGCCCTGGACGCGGGTCTCCACCTGCAGGGCCGGGTCGCCCGGTTGCGGCAGGCTCGCGTGCACGATGTCGCCAAAGAACCGGTTCGCTGACGGCCACGCCAGTAAGCCAGCAGTCCATCGGCCCTGTGCATCGCTCGTCCAGGCCATCACGCGGCCCAGCCCATACTGCCAGGTGGCCAGCAGGGGATCGCCCTGCGGACTCTTGAGGACGACGTCGGCGGCCGCCCGCGGTGTGGTCGCGACATAGCCAGTAATCGTCGGAAAACTGTCGAGCGGCACCCCGGGGATCACATCGGCCAGCGAGGATAGCTGTGGCGCGATGCGACCCTCGACGATCCAGGGCTTGAGCGCCTCGCGAGTCTCCTTGATGAAGATCTGCGGGATGTCGGAGAGGCTGTTGCTCTGATAGAAGCGGCCGTGGCCCCACGCGGCCATTTGCTGCAGCATGGCCGCGTCAGCGCCATTCGCACCGATCGCGACCGTCGTGACGGTAATGCCGTGGGCGTGCATCGCGGTCACGATCGGCTGGTAATTGTCCGGCGCGTCGCCATCGCCCAGAAAGATCACATGCTTGATGGCCGCCGTGGTGTGGCTGAGCGCCTGGTCGGCAGCCGTCAAGTCCGGGGCATAGCTTGGCGGATCGCCCAGGCTCATGGCCTCGATCTGCCGTTTCACGGCCGCCTTGTCCGTAAGGGGACCCAGTGCGACGACGAAGGGGCCCATGGTGCCGTTGGAGATGGCGATCTTGTCTTTCGGCGTGAGCTGGTCGACGACCGCCTCGGCCGCCCCGCGCACGATCTGGTCGCCCTGGCCACTCTCCGAGGACTCCAGCACGAGCACGACCGCGACCGGCGGCTTCTGCATATCCTGCGGCAGCTGGATCTGCACCGGCAGGGCGGTTTCCAGCGGCGTGCCGGCGTACCCGCCGGGCCCGTAGCTTTCCGCGCCGCCGATCACGACCAGGCCGGTGCCGAGATCGCGGACGGACGCCTGCAGGAGCGTCATCGCGTCACTGCCCAGGCTCGAGGCCGGGATGTTCACCAGCACCACCGCCTGGTAGGCGGCGAGGTCTGCGGCCGAGCGAGGCAGCCGCTCCGGCGTTGTCGACGCCGTGCCGATGCCGGTCGAATGCAGCGCGGCCTCCAGGCTGGCCGCCTCGCCGAGGGTGTTCTCCACAAGCAGCACGCGCGGAGGCCCCACCACCTGGATCAAAGCCTCACCGAGGTTGTTCTCCGCGTAGGTGTCGCGCACGGCGTCCATCACCACGCGCACCGCGTGAAACCCCGGTTCGGCCGGGGTGACGGTTTGCTTGAGGATCGTCTCCCCAACTGGAAGGTCGCGCTGGATGGTGTTGACGAGCGTGCGGTCGAGGTACCAGCGAACCGTCGCGTGCGTGGCGGTGTTGGTCACGATCAGTGCCTGGCCATTGGCCTGCTGGCCCTGGGTCAGAGTTCGAGGGGCATCCAGCCGGTCGACATAGGCCTCGGCCCCGATGGGGACCGGGAGCGCGACGGTGTCGACGCGCACCCCCTCGGCCCGCAGTAACCGGGCTTCGCTGACCGCGTCACCAAGGTTGGCCCGCCCATCGCTCACGACGACGATGTGCTTACGGCTGTCGTCCGGGAGGATGGAACCGCCCAGCCGGAGCGCGGCTGCCAGGTCGGTGTAGTGCGGGTTGGGCTGGCTCTGAAACTCGCCGAACTGGGGGTCCTTACTGATGTTGACCTCGACCTGGGAATCGCGGCCGAAGCTGAGGACGCCGGCGCGATCGTCTCCGCGGCGCTGCTGGAGGATGCGCCGGACCGCCGCCGCCTCGTTGTCCAGCGCGCTCTGGACGCTGGCGGACAGATCCGCGGCGACCAGCAAGGACTGGTTGCTGGGAGTGGTCTGGACCTGGAATCCGGCAAGCGACGCCGTAAGCAAGAGCACGATCAGCACCCGCAAGCCAAGCGATAGCCGGCCGCGTCCGCGCGGCAGCGGCGGTGGAAAAGTCCGCCAGATGGCGACGATGGTCGCCAGCGCCAGGACGCCCGCCCCCAGAAAGAGGGGACGGGTGAGTTCAAAGCCCACGGTGGAAGGCCAGCCACTCGGCCGCCACGACGCCGAGCGCGGCGAGGGCGATCCAGGGCCAGATCTCGAGCTGCCCGTGATGCGTCGCCTGGGTACTGGTGGTCCGCGTCGGCGGGAGAGTCAGACGGTCGGGGGGTTTCAGCTGCGAGATCGAGTCAGAGAATAAATTCACGCTGAACCAGGATCGCTGGACGCGTCCCGCGAGCACCTGCTCGACGGTGTAGGCACCGATGATGTCGGTGTCGCCGAAGGTCGCGATCGATCCCGGCGCGATCGGGCGGCGGCTACCGTCCGGCCTGATCACGCTGACGGTCGTTGCGCCCGGCTCCGGCACGATCGTGACCGGCTCATCGGGGTGGAAACTGTGGCTCGGGACGCTCGGCGGCAGCATCCACTCGCTCAGGTTCTGCGTCAGGATCGGGAACGCGATCCGCAGGGGCAGGTCGGATTCGTGCAGGTCGAAGCCGAACAGCACCCGGCGGTAGGGCTCCTCGCGAACCAGAACCAGTGGCGTCTGGAGGCTGGTGATCAGCGGGCGGCCGAAGGTCGACGCACGCAGGTCCTGGCTGCGGGCGACGTGCACGTCCTGCAGGTCCACGTTGGCAAGCAGCTGATCCCCGGCATCCACAGCACGAACCCGCCCGATGCCAAGGGCTGCGCCGCCGGCCAGCGCCGAGCCGGCCGGTGGATCCACAACCAGCACGGGCCCGTCCGGCAGGGTCTGCGGTGCGAACCGATCGAAGACGGTCATCGCGTAGGCGGCGCTGGGCCGGTAGGCGGCCGGCGCGACGACGTCAATTTGCAAATCCGCGCGCAGGCGGAGCGCCTGCTCGAGAAATACGTTGCCAGGCGTAACGAGCAACACCCGGAAGGCCCGCGGCGTTTTCGCCACCGCCGTGGCCGAATCGTCGAGCGCGAACACGTCACCGCCGCCGAGGCGCGCCGTGACGGATGTGGCGTCGGCCGGAACCGGGAGCACCAGGTCCTGCGCCTGGCCGGCGGCCAGCGTGAGCGGCCGGATATCGAGCAAACGGCTGTCAGCACGCCACTCCACGCTGACCGAGCGGGCTTGCTGGCCGAAGTTCTGGACATGCAGGTAGGCCGCCCGGGCTTGCGCGCTGGTCCGAACCGTCAACGACGTGAGGCCGACGTTCTCCCCGGATACGCCGATCCGGTGATACTCGACAGGAAAAGGCAGCCCGGCAGCGAACGAGGCGCGCAGCGGTTGCACGATCCCATCGCTGAACAGGTAGGCGCGGGCGTCGTCGCCGGGCCGCACCAGGCCGGCGGCCAGGATGAGCGCCGCCGAGAGGTCGGCCGGCCCATTACTCGCCTTGATCTCGTTCACCGCGCGATGCAGCGCGTCGCGGTCCCCGGTGACCGAGGCCAGGATTCGGGCGGTGGGCCCCACAGCAATGATGGTCATCCGGTCCGACGGCCCGAGCTGGTCGATGACGGCATTGACCTGCCGCCTGGCTTCTCCCAGGCGTGAGGGCGACAGGTCGGTCGCCTGCATTGACGCCGAGGCGTCGACCAGCACGAGGCTGTGCCGGGCGAGGGCGGCGCCGGCCGGCAGGGCGGGCTGCAATGCGGCGGCGACCAGGACCGCGGCGGCGAGGAGCTGCAGGAAGAGCAGCCAGCTGGGGCGCAAGCGTTGCCAGGGCACATTGGCCTGGCGATCTCGGATCTGGTTGGGCCAGAGGTGCAGGGCCGGCACGATCCGGGTTGGCCGGCGAATTTTCAGAAAGTACAGCGCGACGATCGCGGGAATCGTCAATGCCAGGGCGGCCGCCGCCGGCGCGAGAAACGTCATCCCAGCAGCCCGAGGCGACGCAGCGTCCCCTGCACCATCGCATCGATTGCTGTATCCGTGGATAACCGCGCGAAGCGCAGGCCACGCCGGACTGCGGCGCGCTCGATCTGGGCCGTGCGCTGCGCCAGCGCGTTCACGTAAGCACCCTGCGTGAGCGGGGTTGCGGTGAATTCGCGCTCCAGCCCGGTCTCGGCATCCTTGAGCCGGGCGTCGCCGGACCAGTCCGGCACGATCTCCTGGGGCGCCAGCAGCTGGAGCACGGCGCCTTCCTGCTGGGCTCGCTGCAGCGCGACCAGCGCCCCATCGATCGGCGGATCGCCCAGGCCGTCGGTGATCACGACGCTCAACCCCGGCCGCTGCCGGGCGATCGGCCAGACGAGGCGTTGGTAGTTCGTGACCCCGCCGACGGGGAATGACTGCAGCCGGGCGAAGAGCTGGGCGGCGGCGCGGCGTCCGCGATAGGGGGCGCCGCCAGAGGTCGGCCCGTCGGCGAAGACGGTCAGCCGCACCCGGTCGAGGGCCGCCAGCGCCACGTACGCGATCGCGCCGGCCAGCCGGCGGGCGGTGACCGCCTTGTTTGGCGTCCCCCAGTCCATCGAGCCGCTCAGATCGACGAACAGGCTTAGAGGCAATTCTTCTTCGGCGACGAAGAGTCGCAACATGAACCGATCGAGGCGGGCGTACGCGTTCCAGTCGATCAGCCGGAAGTCGTCGCCGGGTGTGTAGTTGCGGAAGTCGGCGAACTCAACGGACTGACCGCGTTTTCGCGATCGCCGCTCGCCACCCATCTGCCCGCTGACGGCACGGCGGACCTGCAGCGCCAGCCCCTCGAGGCGGCGTAGCAGGGCGGGCTCCAGCAGAGCGGCCGCCATCTTATTTGCTAGCAGGTTCCTTGGCGGTGTGCTCGAGGATTTCGCTGATGATGCGGTCGGCAGTGATCCCGTCGGCCTCCGCCTCGAACTGCAGGAAAATCCGGTGACGGAGCGCCGGTTGCGCGACCGAGTTGAGATCGTCGAAGGCGACGTTGTAGCGGCCCTCGAGGAGGGCGCGGACTTTACCGGCGAGCACGAGCGTCT
The DNA here is from genome assembly GCA_005881715.1 of Chloroflexota bacterium. Classification (GTDB taxonomy): domain Bacteria; phylum Chloroflexota; class Dormibacteria; order CF-121; family CF-121; genus CF-13. The sequence goes on from VBEE01000039.1 coordinate 32,605, forward strand.
GCAGCCCGCGTGGGCTGGCGCCCCAGCGGACATAACGCCGGACGCTGTCGAGCTCGCTCCGGTCGGGATGGGTGGCGGAGACCAGCCGGGCCGCGTACCGCAGCACGTGCTCGGCGATCGGCACCTCGCGGGCGGTCCGCCGCGCCGTCAGGATGGCGCCGGCGTCGGCGACAGATTTCAACTGCGGGGTTGAGTCGCCGGTCGTCCGCCGCGCGATCTCGAGCAGGTCGCCCTCGCTCGGAAACGGCACGAGGATCTTGAAGAAGAACCGGTCCAGCTGGGCCTCGGGCAGGGGATAGGTCCCCTCCAGCTCGATCGGGTTCTGGGTGGCAAGGACGAAAAATGGCGAGGGCAGTGGCCGGGTCTGCGTCCCAACCGTGACGGTGCGCTCCTGCATCGCCTCCAGCAGGGCACTCTGCGTCTTGGGGGTGGCGCGGTTGATCTCGTCGGCCAGGACCAGGTTCGCGAAGATCGGACCGGCCTGGTAATGGAATTCACGACGGCCGTCGGTGTCGCCGATGATGTTCGTGCCGACGATGTCGGCTGGCATCAGGTCGGGTGTGAATTGGATGCGTGAGAAACTCATCGACAGGGTCTGGCCGAGCGACCGCACGAGCACCGTCTTGCCAAGCCCCGGGACGCCTTCGAGCAGGACGTGGCCTCCGGCGGTCAGCGCGATGACCGTGTCGCGGAGGAGCGCTTTCTGACCGACGATGAGACGCGCCAGCTCGGTCTCGAGCGATTGGGCCAGCTCGGTCACCCGGGTTGCGTCGACGCGCGGTTCTTCGGCGATCATGATCCTCCCTGGCGAGATTTACTTGGCGGCACGCGGTTCACCGAGTTGCGAGAAATACTCGCGGACGAGGTCGCGCTCACTTCCGGGGATGAGGCTCTGGTCGGTCGCATCGAGGGCCGCCTGCTGGTAGGCCTCGATCACCTGGGTGTACGGGCTCAGCGGCACGTCCTGTCCCGGACCAAGCGGCGTCGGGTCATTCTCTGATTGGCCCGGCACGGGTTGCCCGGGAACGTAGATCCGCTCGGTGCTGGCCGCGCCCGAGCCGCTTCCGGTTCCCGAACCGTTGGAGCCGGTTCCGCCGGTGCCGCCAGTGCCGCCAGTGCCGCCAGTGCCGGTGCCGTTGCCCGTCCCATTGCCGTTGCCGTTTCCGGTGCCATTGCCGGTGCCATTGCCGTTGCCATTGCCGCTCGCGCCGGCGGAGGGGCTTGCCCCGGCGTTTGCCTGTCCGCCCTGTCCGTTTGCATCACGGTCGGCCTGTGCCGCCAGCCCCTGGCGGGCAGCCTCGAGGCCGTTGATCGCCGCGGCGACGGCCTGGTCGGTGTTCTCCTGTTCTTGCAGCGAATCGAGCTGGCTCGCCACGTCGTTGAGGGCCTGGGCCGCCGATGCCGCGTCCCCGCTCTGCAGCGAGGACGACGCCTTACTCAGGGAATCCCGCATCTGGCTGTTCTGCGCCTGCTGCGACGCCTTCGCCAGCGCCTTGGCCAGCTCCTCGCGGTCTTTGGGTGAAAGGCTCTGGAGCTGGGAGGCCAGGTCGCGCACCGACTGGGCACCCTTTGCCGGGTTAGTGCTGATCGCCTGGGCCGCGCTGCGCCCCGCCGCGGTGCCACTCAGCGCATTCGCGAGGTTCTGAGCGCTGCTTTGCAGCGCGGGCGTTCCCGGGTCGGCCAGTTTCTGTAGCTGCTGCTCGGCCGGCGTGATCGACTCGAGCGCCTTTCTCGGGCTGTCCGCCTCGTGGATCTTTGCCTGGGCATCCTGGAGGATCTTCTGGATCTGTGCATCCTTCGGGGAGGGCTTCCCGCTGTCGGCGATTTTCTTTTTGGCGTCTGCCACGGCCTTGGCCGCGCGCGCCTGGCTCACTCGGTCCGCCTGGCGCTGGGCGAGCACCTGGTCCATGGGGTTGGGCAGCAGCGCCAGCGCGAGCGCAAAGATCGCGAGAATCGCGACCAGCGTGGCCTCACCGCGGTTGACGCGAACCGGGAAGGCGGCCGGCAGGCTCGCCCGAGCTGCGTGCTGCACGGCGTCGTGCCGCTGCGCGTCATCCAGCGGTCCGGACTCGGCTCGCCGTTCCCAGGCTGTGGAGAGACGTTCCTTGAGGCCGAGCCGGATGTCGGCCATGGCCATCAGCAGCGCGGCGCTCGGCCGGCGGATCAGCCAGGCGGCCGCCGCGATCGCCAGGGCCACCGGGATACCCAGGACGGCCAGCTCCGCACGTCGCTCGAAGGGCACCAGTCGTACCAGGATCATGACGGCGGCGACCCAGGCGACCGCCCCGACCAGGGCATGCGCGGCGTACCGGGCGCCGAGCGCCCGGCGGGCGGCCTTCCGGAGCTCCCGGACGATCGCCTCCAGCGAGCTCATCGCGCTCCCCCGGCTGCCCGGGTGCGTCGCGCCCAGGGCAGGTGCCGGGTCGGGGGGATCAGGACGGCGCTAAAGACGAGCGCGGCCAGGCTGATCAACAGTTGCAGCGTCACGGTCGCCTGCCAGTACTGCCAGCCGGCAAACAGACCACTCGGGATGGTGGTTCCGGTCGCCTGGGGGGGGTTGCGATAGATCGGCGACGCGATCCCCTTGCCGACCACGACGCCGTTCGCGTTGGTGGGAACGCATTGCTGTGCGCCACCGGGCGTGCCACTGCACATCATTCCACCGCCGCCACCCGACGAGAAGCCGGAGCCGATGCCGTACCAGGTCACCGGCTGACTGGTGCCGATGGTGATCAGCGGCAGGAGCGGACTGACGTAGCTGACCGCTGGCGGCGCCGGCGCGTTGGTGGCGTTCGGATCAATCGGTGTCGGGAAGAGCAACCCGTACAGAAGGCTGCCGGCGAGCAGGATGAACGCGGCGCCGTATGCCGCGACCGTCGCCGCCAGCGTCCGGCGAAACGCCGTCGAGCAGGCGATGCCGATGACTCCGAGGGTCAGGGCGCCGACCGCCGTCACGATGAAGGCGGCGACGACCTGGTCGAGCTCGATGCCGCCGAACAGAAACACGAGGCTAAAAATCGGCACCGACAGCAGCAAGAGCAAGAGGACGAATGACATCGAGGCCAGCAGCTTGCCCCAGAGGATTGAGAAGGAGGGCAGCTTGGTGACAAAGAGCAGATCAATCGTTTGCCGCTCGCGTTCGCTGCTGATGGCGCCGGCCGTCAGGGCGGGGGTGATGAAGGCCAGCAGCACCATTTGAAAGATCACGAGAAAGAGGAACAGCGCCTGACCGTAGTTCGCAGCCTGGCCACCGTTGAAGCCGCTCCGCGCCGACGACGACATGGAGGAGAAGATCGCCCAGCCAAGCCCCCCGAGCAGCAGGATGTAGACAGTCATTGCCACCGGCGAGCGCCAGGTGCGCATGCGGGATCGGTACTCCTTGGCGACGATCGGGTTCCAGAGCGCCATGGCAACGCGATTCATCCCACGTCCTCCGAGGTGGCTTTGAGGAATGCGTCCTCGAGGCCGCCGTCGAGCTGGCTGAAGCCCGAAACACGAATCGAGGCGGCGGTCAGCGCCTGGAGAATCGAGGCCGCGGTCGCGTCATCGCCCTCGTACTCGGCCTCGATCGCCCCGTTGATCATGTCGACCGTGCGGATCGACGGCAGGGTTTTCAGGGTCGCGACGGCTTCGTCGCGTTGGCCGAGGACCATGATGCGCAGCCGGCGCCCGCTCGTCAGCTGCCGGATGACGTCCTGCACCGGCCCGGTGGCGCGCATCCGCCCCTGGTCGATGATGCCCACCATGGTGCAGAGCTCGGTCAGCTCGGGAAGGATATGGCTGGAGATCACGATCGTCTTGCCCATTCGTTGAAGCTCTTTCAGGATCTCGCGCATCTCGACGCGGGCACGCGGGTCGAGACCCGAGGCCGGCTCATCCAGGAGCAGTACCGCCGGGTCGTGGACCAGCGCCCGGGCGAGGCAGAGGCGTTGCTTCAAGCCTCGCGACAATGTATCGACCGACTGGTCACGCCGGTCGGCGAGACCGACCAGCTCGAGCAAGTCAGCCGCGATTTTCTTACGCCGGGCTCTCGGAATCCGGTAGCAGGCGGCGTAGAAATCCAGGTATTCGGTGGCCGTCAGCTGATCGTAGACACCGAAGAAGTCCGGCATATAGCCCAGTCGATCGTGCACCAGGTCCGGATGCTGGATGACGTCGGCCCCGTCCACGAATGCCCGGCCGCCGGTCGGCTCGAGCAGCGCAGCCAGGATCCGTAACGTCGTCGTCTTGCCGGCGCCGTTCGGGCCGACGAAGCCGAAGATCTCGCCTTTCGGCACCTCGAACGAGACGGCGTCCAACGCGGTCCGAGACCCGTATACCTTGGTCAAGCCTTGCACCCTGATCATTTGATCGTCCCCGAGAGCGTCAGGCTGCCACCGATCGGGCCGCTGTTTGTCGTGCTGATCCGCAGCCGGATCAGCCCACTGGCCGGATTGACGGCACTGTCCGGCAGGGCGGTGACGCCGTTGTCCTGGTAGCCGATGTCGGTCCAGGCCGATCGCGACCAGTCCCAGACCTGGCCGGTGACGCTCGGACTGGCGGGGGTCGAGGTTCCCGGCGGGCCGACCGTCGGCCCGAAGGGGTTTGACGCGTTGAGCGAGAGGCCGCTCAGCCTGGCCCCCGCGGCCAGCACCGGCGCGAACTCATAGGTCACGCTGCCGTTCTGCAGTTGAATCATCCCGGGCACCCCCTGCCCCTGGCTGTCGCCCACCACGTCCACGATGCGACCGTTGAGGACGCCGGCGGGCAACGGCCCCGTACCAAGTTGGTCGACCGGAAGCGACAGGACCACGGCGGATTGCGCCGTCGTCAGCGGATGGACGCCGTTCACCCTAATGTCCTGAAATGATTCGCGGGTCCAGGCCACCAGCAACGGCGAGGTCAGCGACACAAAACCTTTGAAGTTCGCCCCGGTGGGCAGGATGGACAGAATCTGGGTCCTGGCCAGGCTGTCTCGGTCGCTGGTGCTGACCTCATAGGCGCCCGGGCCAAAGCTTTGCCCGTTGTTCGCGTAGATCCGCGTATAGAGAGGTTGTGCAGCCGGATTGGTGGCCTTCGGTACCAGGTTGATGGCTGCCGTTGCGCCGGGCTTCAGGGCTCCGATCGTCTGGAAGTTGTCACCCGCGAGCACGACAGCGTCGGTAAAGGTGAGATTCGAGTGGTTTTCGATGGTGCCGACGTACTTGCCGTTCACCAGCTGGAGGTGGCCGGTCAACGCGGGCGCGGCCGTCATCGTCTCGGTGCCGAAGCCGCCCAGGGAGAAGGCGGTCATGCCGGACAGCGTGACCTCGCTGGTCGCCACGTTGACCCGAATGCTGCTGCTCGAACTGGTCGGAAAGCCGTTGTTGTTCGTGGCAATCGGGCTGATGAGCAGCCGGTCGCCCTCGATGTGCGCCTGGTAGTCGCCGCGGCTTGGGGGAATGACGCCGGTGTAGGTCTCCTGGTAGGCGTGATCCCAGCCCGGCTGCAGGTGAAGAATGGCTACCTGGTTGGTCTGGACCGACCGTCCCTTGGTGAGCACGCCCGCACCGTAGGCTCCGGTTGCCGCGATCACCGCGATCAGCGGCACCGTCACCCAGGCGAGGGCCCGGCGGCGCAGGGCGCCCAGCACCAGGTAGTTGACCGGGCCGACGAGCAGAACGTAGAGCAACACCAGGCCGGCGGTGAGCTGCAATGAGGGCAGGTTGAGCCCGGGAAGATTGCCAAGCACCGGGGTCAGGGCGTTGCTCTTCGACGCGATCGACGGTTGTGAGCCGAAGGCCGGGCTCGGCCCGCCGAAGGCGATGCCATTGGGGTAGTTGGCGCCCGAGCTCCCAGCTCCAAAGACGGCGCGAGCCAGGACCTGCCGCAGCACGTCCTTGGTCCCGCTCCAGCCGGCGATCGGCTCCTGGTTCCAGTCGAAGGTCGCCAGCGTCACGGTGCCGGCGCCGACCCCGCGGTCGACGATGAGCGGGACGGCGCCCTCGCTCAACCAGGCGCGGCCACTCACGGCGTCGGCAATCGCGACTTCGATGTTGTGCCCGCCGACCGCGCGCGCCGCGTGAACGTTCAGGGTGGCTCTCGGCTCCAACGGAATAATGGCTGCGGGCAGCCCGGCCAGGGTCTTGTGCCAGGACGCGCCCGTCCCCAGCAGCAGATTGCCACCGGCCTCGACGAAGTCGGCGATCGCCGCTCGCTGGCGGGCGGTCAGGCCGTCGGTGGCGAAGTCATCGATCACCAGGATGTCGAAGGCGCGCAGCGCGATCGCGGAATCGGCGATGTCGTCTGCGCGGAGATGGACGACGCGGGCCGCGATGCCGCCCGGATGGATGGCGGCGAAATCGTCGAGCGCGCTTGACTGGTCCGAAAGCACGCCGACCAGAGTGGAGGTGCTGCTGCTGGTGACCGAATCCTGTGAGACGGCGACGCGGCCGTTCTGGATGACCCGGGCGGTGACTGTCGCGCCGCTCGTATCCTCGACCAGGAAGATGCGGACCCGCTTGCTGGCGCCGCTCGCGAGGCTGATCGGCTGCTGGTAGATCGTGAATCCGTTCACGCCGGGCTGGGCGTTCAGCGACTCCCGGACCTCCAGGGTGCCGTCCACGTCGGCCCCGGTGTTGTGGGCGTCGACCGTCACCGGCGTCCACTCGCCGGGCTTGACGACGTCCTGGTACCCGACGTGCACGGCCAGGGTGAGCCCGTTACTCGCCGCCTCGGCGCCGACAGCCGCCATACTCAGGCCCAGGGCGGCCAGCAGGGTCGACAAGACGATCCGCGCAGGCAGCCGGCAGCGCTGGGGGCCCATCTAGCTCAGTACGACGCTGGCCGAGCTCAAAAGTTCCGTTCTCGCCTCTACCGGGGGCAGTATGGGCGGGGCTGCCGGGGCCGTCAATCGGTTGGGGACAGGAAGTTAACTCACAGTGGCCGGCCAGCAACGAGCCAGGCGCGGATCGGGCGGACTGCCGGAGGAGGGACTCGAACCCACACGGACTTACGCCCAGGCGCTTTTGAGGCGCCCTCGTCTACCATTCCGACACTCCGGCCCGGGGCGAGTATATCCGAGTACGCTCCGTTGGGAACTTATTGGAAATGTTTCCGTCTCAAGACAAGAATCCCAACGATCGCGACCTGGTGAGCCGGGCCCGCCGGGGCGATCGGGAGGCCTTTACCCAGTTGATCGTGCAATATCAGGTCCCGCTCTACAACATGGCTCTGCGGATGGTCGGCGGGCGAGAGGACGCCGCCGACATCTCGCAGGAAGCCTTTCTGCGCGCCTGGGAAAAGATTCGGACCCTGCGCGACGCGCCCTTCAAGTCGTGGCTGTTCCAGATCGCCGCGAATCTCTGTTATGACCACTTTCGGCGCAACCGGCGATACGGCACGATGCCAGATGACGAACGTTCTAGCTTCGGCCTGGGCATCGTCACCCCCGACCCGCAGGAACGCGCCGAAGCCGGTGAGCGTAACCGGCTGGTTCGCGAAAGTATCGAGGCGCTCGACCACGACATGCGGATTGCCATCGTGCTTCGGGACGTGAACGGTATGGCCTACGACGAGATTGCGGGCGTGCTGCGAGTGCCACTCGGAACCGTGAAGTCGCGGATTGCCCGGGCACGGGCGCAGGTGCAGGAGCGGCTGCAGCAGCACCCGGAATTTTTTCCGCGGGAGGACGTCCATGCCGGGTGAGCCGCGCGTCCCGACCGAGCCGACGCTCGAGGAACTCTCCGCATTGATCGACAACGAGCTCGATGCTGGCGCACAAGCGCGCGTCGCCGAGCATGTCGCCGGTTGTCAGGAGTGCCAGGCGCGGCTCGATCGCCTGCGGCAGACGGCCCATGCCATTCGTGGTTTGCCGATGGAGACACCGCCGCGGAGCTTCACGATCCCGGCTCAGCGGCGCCAGGCGTGGCGATGGGCGCCGGTCGGATGGATCGGCAGCGCAGCAGTGGCCCTGCTGCTGATCGCCGTCGGCATCCAGAACCTGCATCTGCCGGCAGGGCCCACCGCGACCGGGTCGACGAGCACCGTCAGCGGCGGACTAGCCTACGGTCCCGCTCAGGGGCAGAAAGGCGCTGTGGCGCCGCTCGCGGCGCCCGCGCCGTCTACGCAGCAGTTCGATTCGCAGTCCAGGGGATCGGCCACGAATGGCGCGACGGTCGTTGATCCAACCAACAGCTCGCGGCGCCTGGTCCTGGACACGGACAGCACGTCCTATCCAGCAACGGGACGCATGCGGGTGACGGCCCAGTTGATCGGCTCGCCGTCGACGTCACTCAACAGCGCAAACCAGGGGCTGACCCTGACGCTGGTCCGCAACGGTCTGGGCGTCGCTCTCAATCCGGTCGGCGTCGAGAGTTGGAACGGCACCCCGATCTTCGGCGGCTGGTATGACCTCGCCGGCTTCCCCCTGTCCGCACCACGCGCCGGCGACTACCGGCTGGAAGCAACCTGGGTGATTCCCGACGGATCCGGGCGCGTGCTGCAGACCAGCGTCCCGATCCGGCTCACTGGAAGCTGAGCGCTTAGCTCTTCTCCGGTGGGGGCGGCCCTTCGAGATCGGGCAGGTCCATGCTGTTGATCAATTCTTTGAAGATCGACAGTTTGTCATCTTGGTCTTCTTCCTTCTCGGGAAAGACCCCCGCCTTGTCGAGGACGTCCTGTGAGACGAGGATGGGACAGGTCATCCGCACGGCGAGCGCGATGGCGTCGCTCGGCCGGGAGTCGATCTCGACTTCCTTGCCGTTGACGGCCAGAAACAGGCGGGCGAAGAAGACCTCGTTGGTCAGCGACGTCACCTGGATTTTCTTCAGCCGCATTTCAGCGCTCTGCAAGATGTTGGCCAGCAAATCGTGCGTAATCGGCCGTTCCGGGGTGATCCCGGTGATCTTCAGCGCGATGGCATTCGCCTCGTAGATGCCGATCCAGATGGGTAGATACCGGTCGGTCTCTTTCTCTTTAAGAATTACCACGTGCTGTCCGCTGGGCATGTGCACACGGATGGAGTCGACCTGCATTTCGACGAACTTGGCCATCCTGAATTCGAGCCTATGTTATCGCACGCTGTCTAAACTCTGGTGGTGACAGAGCCTGTGCAAAAGCTCCGGCTGGTCCTCATCGACGGGCACTCGCTGGTCTATCGGGCCTTCTTCGCGCTGCCCTCGTTGACCGATCGGGAGGGCCGTGTCGTCAACGCCGCCTACGGGTTCACGTCGATGCTCTTGCTGGCCCTGCAGGAGCATCCGGACTACGTGCTGGCCTCGTTTGACCTCGGCGGCCGGACCTTTCGGCACGAGGAACTCGCGCAGTACAAGGCGACGCGCCGGCCCACCCCGCCTGAACTCTCGCCACAGTTTCCACTCACGCGGGACATCGTGCGCGCCTTTGGCATCCCGATCTACGAGGTGCAGGGGGTCGAGGCGGACGACGTCATCGGCACTCTGGCGACCCAGGCGCGCGAGCTCGGCCTGCACAGCACCATCGTCACCGGCGACCTCGATGCGCTGCAGCTCGTCAACGACGACGTTGATGTGCTGACGAGCAAACGGGGCGTCTCCGAGACGATTCTCTACACGCCGGAGCGGGTGCGCCAGCGCTACGGCCTTGAGCCGATCCAGACCGTCGATCTCAAGGGCCTGGTCGGCGATGTCTCGGACAATATTCCGGGGATCCGAGGCATCGGCGAGAAAACGGCGATCAAGTTGATCCAGGAGTTCGGCTCCGTCGAGAGCTTGGTCGAGAACCGGGAACGGGTCACACCCCCCAAGATCAAAAAACTCATCGACGAACACTGGGAGCAGGCGTTGCTCAGCAAGCGGATGGCCACGATCGTCCTCGACGTCGAGGGCGTCACGTTGGACCTGAGCCATGGTTCGGCGCAGGAGTACCGCCCGGATGCGGCGAGGACGATCCTGTCGGACCTGGGTTTTCGCAGTCTGGCGGCCCGCGTGCCAACCACCTGGACTGACGGCAGCGCGATGTCCGCCCCGCCGATCTTTGCGCCGCCCCCCAGAGACCAGGGCAGACTTGCCCTCGATGCGGGGCCGGCGCGCCAGGAGCCGTCGCGCCCACCAACGCAGTCAACGCTACCCCTCGAGTCGGCGCCGAGAGAGTCCGTGACCGTCGTCCGCCAGGTGGCCGAACTCGAGCGACTCGTAACTGCGTTTGCTTCGGCCGACCGGGCCGGCTTCCAGGTCATCACGCTGGACGATGTGCCGCGACACGGCCGGATCGCGGCGTTCGTCGTCGGCCTGGGTGAACGCGATGTCTTTTATGTGCCCGTAGCCCACGAACAGGAGCGCTGCCTCGAGGCGCGTGATGTTCTTCAACGCTTTGCCGCCAGCCTGCAGAGCGCCAAGCCATCGAAGCTGGGCTTCAACCAGAAGGCTGACTACCTGGCGCTGCGAGCGCATGGCATCGAGCTAGCCGGCATTGACTGGGACCTGCTGGTCGCAGCCTACCTGCTCAATTCCGGAGTGCGATCACCGAGCCTCGAGGCGCTGGCATCGGACGTGTTGCATCGAACGGTCGAGGGCCGCGAGGGGCTCTTCGGCAGCGGCAAGACGGCGATGACCTGTGACCAGGTCGATGTCGCGAGGGCGGCCGCCTTCTTTGGGGAGCGTATGCGGGTCATGCTGCAGCTGGCGCCCAGGCTTCAGTCCGAGCTCGAGCGGCTCGGCAACGCGGAACTCTTTCGAGACCTCGAAATGCCGCTGGTTCCAGTGCTGGGCGAGATGGAGCTCGCCGGCGTTTCCGTCGACCTGCCCTACTTGCAGCAGGTCTCGCGCGAGCTGTACGAGCAATTACAACGGCTCGACCAGGAAATCGCCGACGTGGCGCACGGGCCGATCAATGTCAACTCGCCGCAGCAACTCGCGCGCTTTCTCTTCGAAGACCTGAACCTGCCGGGCGGACGCAAGACCAAGAGTGGCTACTCGACCGATGCCAACGTCCTGGAAGGCTTGCGCGATCAGCACCCGGTGGTGCCGAAAATTCTTGAATTCCGGCAGTTGAGCAAGCTCAAAGGCACGTATGTGGATGCGCTGCCGTTGCTGGTCGATGCGAAGACGCATCGCGTGCACACCAGCTTCAATCAGACCGTGGCCGCGACCGGACGGCTCTCATCGTCCGATCCGAACCTGCAGAACATTCCAATTCGAACCGAGGTCGGCCAGAAAGTCCGGCGCGCCTTCATCCCCGGCCGCCCGGGTGACGTCTTGCTCTCGGCTGATTACTCGCAAATCGAACTTCGTGTCCTGGCGCATATGACTGACGACCCGGTGCTGGTCGACGCCTTCGCCCGGGGCGAGGACATCCATGCACGCACGGCCGCCGAAGTCTTCGCCATCCCTCAGGACCAGGTGACGGCGAACCAGCGACGCCTCGCCAAGGTCGTGAACTTCGGTCTCTTTTATGGCCTGAGCGATTTCGGTCTGGCCCGCGACACTGGCATGTCGACGGAAGAAGCCCGCATCTTTATCGACGCGTACTTCCGTGCGTATAACCGGGTCCGGGAATTTCTCGAAGGCATCAAGATGCAGGCCCGCGAGCAGGGTTACGTCGAGACCCTGCTGCATCGCCGGCGCTACATTCAGGACATTCGATCACCGAATCGCATGTTGCGACAGGGCGCCGAGCGAATCGCCATCAACATGCCGGTGCAGGGCTCGGCCGCCGACATCATGAAGCTCGCCATGATCAGGCTGCAGCAATATCTGCGCGAACAGGGATTGCAGAGCCGGATGATCTTGACCGTCCACGACGAGCTCGTCTTCGAAGTCCCGCCAGGCGAACGTGAACGACTCATCGACGTCGTCCCCGACTTGATGGCGACGGCGTATCCGATGAAGGTGCCGCTCCAGGTCGATCTGAAGCTCGGTCCAAACTGGCAGGACATGGAACGCGTCCGCCTGGTCGCCGCAAAAGCCTGAGGGCGCATGCCCGAACTGCCTGAAGTCGAGACGGTCGTTCGTGATCTGCGGCCGCAGCTGAGCGGGCGTCGCGTCGAGTCGCTGCAGGTTACTCGGGATCAGCTTGTGCTTGGTCGGCTGATTCGATATCCGACAGCCCGCCAATTCGTGCAGCGCTTGCGTGGCCGGACCATCACGTCCGTCACGCGGCGCGGCAAGTACATCGTGATGCCGTTGCAGGATGCAGCCCAGGGGCACGCGGCAGCCCGGCGGCATGAGGCCGCGAGCCCCAACGGTGCCGGTGCCGAACGGCTGATCGTGCATCTGGGGATGACCGGTCATTTGCGCCTCTGGGAGCCCGAGGAAGCGCCGGTCAAGCACACACACGTGCGCCTGCTGCTCGACAGCGGCCTCGAACTCCGCTACGACGACCAGCGCCAGTTTGGCCGGCTGCTGCTGGGAACGCAGCCGGAGATCATCGCCGCCCGCGCCTTTCCGGCCCGGCTCGGTCCCGAGCCAATCCATGGCGACCTAACTGTGGACGAGTTTGAGAGGCTGATCCATGCGCGCCGCCGGCCGGTGAAATCGGCATTGCTGGACCAGTCCTTCCTGGCGGGCGTCGGCAACATCTACGCCGACGAGGCATGTTTTCGGGCGGGAATCCGTCCTAGCCGATGGACTCACCAGCTCACCCTCCGTGAACGGCGGTCCCTCTATGCAGCGATTCAAGACGTACTTGAGAACAGCATTGCGGCACGAGGCTCGTCGATCATCGATTATGTCGATGGTTTTGGGCTGCGGGGCAGCAACCAGGAGAAGCTGCTCGTCTACGGGCGGAGCGGGGAGCCCTGCCTGAGATGCGGGACGCCGTTGCAGGGGACACGCCTGGCCGGCCGCGGCACCGTGTATTGCCGCAAGTGCCAGCGCTGAGGCGACCCCGCTGGCCGGCGTTGAGCCGCCGCCTGATGATCACGGCCGGCGCCTTCTTCGCGGCGTTTGCGCTGATCACGGTGCTGGTCAGCATGGGGGCCTTTGACGGGGCGAATCTGCGGCTGACGCGCTACCTGCAGGGGCGAGGCAGCAGCGCGCAGGACATCGGCCTGGGGTTGTTTTCTTACCTGGGCAGTATCGAGGTGACGTTTACGATCGCGGTGCTGCTCGGCGTCGCGCTCTTCCGCGGTCTGCGGCTGCTCGCCGTGCTACCGGCGGTCCTCGTCCTGATCGCGTCCGGCCTCGAGATCCTGCTCAAGAGCGTCGTCCCCGCGGTGGAGCCGGGCAGGGCGTTCCAGCGCTTCCCCCACGGCCTCCCCTCGTTGAGCCACGACGTGGGCGCCTACGCGTTCCCCAGCGGTCACGTGCTGCGGGCAACGATCGTTTATGGGCTCGTGCTCTACCTGGCGGAGCGCTGGGAGCTGTTCGGCCGCGACAGTTCCCGGCTCAGTCCGGTGTTGGTGCTGGTGGTTTTGCTTGTCGGATTCGGTGTCGTCTACCTGGGCTGGCACTGGGTCTCGGACGCCCTCGGCGGACTCCTGCTCGGACTGACGCTGCTCTTTGGCCTGATCGCCTACCTGGAGCGCAAGCGCACCGTCAATCCCGGGCATCAGTCGGACTAGCCAGCCCCGGGCAAACGCCGCTCGCCCAGACATCCTGATCGCTCATGCCGATCGCGCGCTCGGGATGACGCGACGCGGCGGCGGGATCGCCCCCCAGCGCCCGTCCTTTCGCCGTTCCAACGTCCAGCCCTCTTCATGCACCTTGCGATGGTGCGGCCTGCAGACCAGTGCGAGGTTGGGCAGCGTGGTCGGCCCTCCGCGAGTCCAGAACACGAGGTGATGGCCGTCGCACCACACCGGCGACCGGTCGCAGCCGGCGAAGACGCAGTGCCGGTCGCGCGCGGCCAGCGCCCGACGGGTGGCTGCCGGGATGCTGCGGCTGGCGCGGCTGACCTCCTGGTCGAGCTCGCCCAGCGCGGTGACGCGCGTGATGGCGGAATCGCAGGCGAGCCGCTGCACCGTGGCCGACGGAACCATTGCACCCGAATCGAGCCGCGCCGCCGGCGCTCCCGGAATTCCCGCCAGGGTGTCGACGCTCGCCGTGATGATGAGCTGCGGACGTGGACCAGCGCCGTCCGCCGACGGTCGGCCACGCTGTCGGCAGACTTCGATCAGGGCGTCAGCGCGTCGCTGGCCCGGCGTCCGATCGTCCTCTTTGCCCGGCAGCATGAAGGCGTTCAGCGCCGTCCGCAGGGTCGCGCCGCCCTCGGCATCGAGCAGGGCCATCCAGCCGGATCAACCCGTCCATCGGCTCGCCCAGGTGCAGATAGCGCCGCTCGTACGCCCGGTTGGCCTCCGCCAGCGCGCCTTCGGCGTCGATCCGGTGCTCAAAGTCTTTTGTGATACCGGCGAACTGGCCGGGGTCGTGGGTCTTCGCTGCCTGCAGCAGGGCCGACTCGGCCTTACGGCACCGGCGCCCAGATGGTCGGCAGTCCTGGCGATCATCGCGACGTGCTGATAGCCGACGTCGCCGCGGGCAAACGCTTCTCCGGTCTTCGGCAACTGCTCGAGCTGGCGCGCGATCCCAACCCGCTCGGCCGCGGCGCCGCCCGACAGCTTGCAACGCCATTTCAACCAGGCGACGACGGA
>VBEE01000123.1 GCA_005881715.1 Chloroflexota bacterium
GGCGGATATCTCGACGATGGTTGACGCCGCGCAGCGTGCGACAATTCCCAAGCTCGCCGTGGTTGCCCCGCCAGCGACCATGCCTGATCGGTACGAGAGGTTGCGGCAGATTGGCGAGCTGCGATCTTCCGGCGTCTTGTCGGAGGCCGAGTTCGAGCAGGAGAAAGCACGGATCCTCAGGGAGCCCTAGCAGCCGCCACGACATCGATGGAGCGCCGGCCGCTCGGCCGAACCGGACTCTCCGTGACCCCCATCGGTTTCGGGCTCGCCGCCGTTGGCCGGCCCGGCTACATCACGCTCGGCCGCGATCACGACCTGGGTCAGGACCGGAGCGTGGAAGCGTTGGAGCGGCGCGCGCACGAGCTGCTGAGCGCCGCCTACGACGCCGGCATCCGCTACTTCGATGCGGCGCGCTCGTACGGCTTCGCCGAGCGGTTCCTCTCGTCATGGCTTCAACAGCGCGGGCTGTCGCCGAATGACGTCACGGTG
>VBEE01000124.1:0-1390 GCA_005881715.1 Chloroflexota bacterium
ATCCACTCGGCCACCCTCGAGAGTGGGGTACTCGAGGACCGTGACGTGCTGAACGAGTTGAACCACCTGCGCGCGACCGGGCTGGTGATCGGACTGTCGGTCAGCGGCCCGCGGCAGGCCGAGGTCATCCGGCGGGCGCTGGCGGTGGAGGTGGACGGCGGCAACCCGTTCCAGTGCGTGCAGGCCACCTGGAACGTGCTGGAGTCTTCCGCCGCTCCGGCACTGAACGACGCGCACAATGCGGGGTGGGGCGTCATCATCAAAGAGGCGTTGGCCAACGGCCGGCTGGCCGATCGCGATACGCAAGCGATCGCGGCGGCGCTGGCGAAGCCCTGGGCGGACGTCGTCCTGTCCGGCGCCGTCACCCGTGACCAGATGTTGAGTAATGTGAGGGCGCTGCAGACACGCCTGACCGGGCACGAGCTGGAAACTTTTGAGAAGCTCGTCGAACCGCGTGATCAATACTGGTCCGAGCGCAGTCAGCTCCACTGGTCGTAGTGACCGAGCCGATTGCCAGCCGGCCATACATGCCCGGCTACGGTCTCCTCGACGCCGGCCAGGGCACCGGACTGCTGCCCTGGTCGTGGGCGCGCGAGCGTCTCGAACGGTCGCACGACTACTGGGTGGCGACCGTCGGAGCTGACGGCCGGCCGCACGTCATGCCGGTCTGGGGCGTCTGGGTCGATGACGCGCTCTGGTTCAGTTCGAGCCGGGCATCGCGCAAAGCGCGCAACCTCGCCGGTCGACCCCAGTGCGCCATCACCACCGACAACGCGTACGAGCCGGTGGTGATCGAGGGTGAGGCCGAGTTGATCGACCACCCTGCGGCGATCGCCGCCTTCGTCTCAAAAACCAATGAAAAGTACGGAACCGAGTACTCGATCGAGTTCTTCAGCTCGCCGTCGAACGCCTGCTTTCGGGTCCGACCGGCCTGGGCTTTTGGCCTCACCGAGTCCGATTTCACCGGCTCCCCCACCCGCTGGACGTTCTCGCCCGGCACGAGCTGATATTTTGCGCCGCCGATTGCGGGCCCTATCTCCATATTGACGCTCCGCGTGCCAGAGGATATTTTCATCTCGCAGGAGAACTTCACCTGAAGGGGAGGATGCGCCGTGGGACCACTGGCGACCGCCAATCACGAAATCCGCGAGGCCGAGCGCTTCGAGCAGGAGCGCCGGCTTGCCAGGCTCGCTGAGCCGCGACGCCTGACGGACCGGCTCCTCAACCAGCTGGAGGAGTTGAATCTCGACGATGTGGGGCTGGTCCCCGACGACTACGAGCCGACCCTTGCCGAGCTACGTACCCACCTGACGGGCTGGGCCGGAGTCGAGGGCTCGTTGATCGATCGCCTTCAATCTGGAACGCGGACCGCCGAGCTGATCGAGACGAT
>VBEE01000124.1:1420-1985 GCA_005881715.1 Chloroflexota bacterium
AAAAGACGTCAGTCAGGTAAGGCAGCCTGATCGGCGGCTGATTCACCAGCTTTCTGACCTGGTCGCCGACGGCTGTGCGCTCGTCGTCGGGCAAGGTCGCGATGAAGCTGATCGACAGAACGCGATCCACCAGGCCGTCGCGGTCGACCGTCTGCTCGTGGCGAAACTGTTGCGCGCCGGCGGGCTGGAACAGCGCGCTCGCCATCATCGGCTCGCGCCATTGATCCCGTTCGTGGGTGGGCGCCCGACCACGATACGGGCGGATGATCGCGTCGATCGCGGCCTGCAGAAGATCGCGCGTGTCGCGCCGGTTCCAGATCAATCCCAGTCCGCCGGCGGGGCGTAACACGCGGTGGATCTCGCTCAGCGCCGACGCGCCGCTAAACCAGTGAAACGCCTGTGCCGCCGTGACCGCGTCGGCAGACGCATCCGCGCACGGGATGGCTGCCGCGGTTCCGTCTAGCACGGCGACGCCGGGGACCGCGCTGGCGAGCTCGGCCCGCATCGCCGCCACCGGCTCGATCGCGATCACTCGGGCGCGAGCGGCGTGCATCATGCGGCTGAA
>VBEE01000109.1 GCA_005881715.1 Chloroflexota bacterium
TAAGGCCGCCGTCGCCAGTTGTCAGCACCGTCGCCGAGCCGGCGGGAACGCCGGGCTGCGGCTTGAAACACAGCTGATTTCCGACGATGGCCACCCCGTGGCGGCTATCGCTGAAGGCCATGGCTACTGCATTGTTTGTCGGATCCTCGGTGGGCAGCGTTACCGTGGTCCACCCGCGCCCGCCGTCCTGACTGACCTGAACCGCCGGTCCATCCGCAACCAGGACCAGGCCGGGGGGTTCGACGACGACGGTCGGCGTCGCGTTCCCCGATTCCTCTGACCCGAGCATCGGCGGGTTGAACGGCTGCCAGGTCTGTCCGCCGTCCATACTGGTCCAGCGGCCGATCGGCGTCACCGCCAGCAGCCAGCCCTGGGAACCGATCAGGCTGATCCCGGTTGCGCCGGGCCGCACCACGGCTTGCCAGCTGGTACCGCCATCCGTGCTGTGCCAAAGGACCCGAGTGCCTGCCGTGGTGCATCGATCGCCCAGGCTTCAGTCGGGCTGATCGGGCTCAACTGAAGTGCTAAATGGCCGCTCGTATGCCAGGACCGTCCGCCGTCGCCGGTCAGCATCACGGCGCCTGCGCACGGCCCGTTCTGTCCTTCGGTGCAGCCGCCGATCGCCGCCCAGCCGTGGTTTGCGTCGACGAAATGAAGGCGGGTAAGGGGATTGCTCCGGTCGCCATCGGGTGACTGGTAGCGAATCGACCAGGTGCGGCCGCCGTCGTTGCTGGCGAGCAGACCGCGCCACGGCCGCTCCTCGTACTTCGAATAGTGGCCGCCCGCCGCTAAACCATGGAGGCGATCGGGGAAGTCAACCGCGTAGAGAAGAAACGGAACCCGCGTACCGGGAACGACGTGCCACGAGTGGCCCGCATCAGGGCTGGTCCACAGCTGGCCAGCGGTCGAGGGACCGGGTAGGTAGCCGGTGGCGAAGGCCTCGCTCGGAGTCCGAAATGTCAGGCCACCGGTCGGGGTCCAGTTTTGGAGCGTGACCTGCGACCAGTCCTGGCCGCCATCGGTCGTGCGGATCATCACGGAGCCCGCGCCGGCCGGCTGGGCGTCCGGGTCGATGACCCCGATCCCGAGTGTCGGGCTCGCAAAGACGAAATGCAGGACCCCCCAGGATTGGGCAAGCGAGGCGGTCATGCGAGGCGTCATGGCAGTCCAGGTGATGCCGGCGTTGGTGGTGCGCAAGAGGAGCGGCCGGCTGGTCGAACTCGTACCTGACGACGTCTCGAATTGAATGCCGGCAGCGAAACCCGTGATGGGGCCGGCGAATCCGATCCAGGTGAGCAACGCGCCGGGTGCCGTCCAGGCCGTCGTCCAGGTTTTGCCGCCGTCTCCAGTTCGTTCAATTCCACCGGGGTCGGGCAGGTAGACGCCTCCCTGGTCGGTGCCCATAGGCTGGCCTCCGGAGGCCACGAAACCCGTACTGGCGTTAAGGAAGACAACCGCCTGCTGGCCCGCGTCGGGTTTCGCGGACGGGGGGAGCGGCACCGGTGGGAGCACGAAGTCGACCGTCCGCACGATCCGCGCCGACGCGGGCAGAATCGCCGGTTTCGGTGTCTTTGGTGTCGGATTGCTGGCAGAGCAGCCGCTGGCGGCGACCGCAAGCAGGAGAGCGGCCAGGCCGAGCCGCGCTGACGTTCGGCTCCCGGATCGACTCATGTCTGCTATCTACGACGGTGGACACCCGCAAAGGTTACGGAGGGTGCGCATGGAGCTACACTCCGGTCGTCATCCCGAAAACACGGTACGTTGGCTGACTGTCCGATCTGCGCCCGTGGCTACCCGCTCGACGTGCTGGCGGAGTTCCCAACCACATGGGTGACCGGCGGCATCGAGGCGCCGCTTCCTGGCTACGCTTGCGTCGTGGCCAAGCGCCACGTCACGGAGCCCTTTGAGTTAGGAGAGGCCGAGCGACTCGCGTTCTGGGAGGACTCGATGAGGGCGGCGCGCGCGCTGGCGCGCCTCTTCAACCCGCGCAAGATGAACTATCAGATTCACGGCAACTCGATACCGCATCTACATATGCATCTCTATCCACGCTACGCAGGAGATCCATACGAGGGCCGGCCTATCAGCAACGAGGCTCAGTTTCAGCGCACGCCGCAGGATCTAACGAGGATCGGGCAGTCCATTCGAGAAAGTAGCGGCCCGACTTGAGCTCAGCCGGCGACGGTCGGCGCCTGGATCTTGAGTTGGGTGTTGAAGTCGTGAAGGTCGATGACGACATGGGCCGTCACGTGCGCGACCGAGCCCACAGGCAGATTAAATGCGGGTACCTTCGCCGTCGCGGTGCTTCCGAAAGCGCCGGCCAGATTGTGAAGATCGGCGCTAACGTCGGCGTCGTAGCTGAGCCGGTGGATCAGGTGGTCGTTGGTCCCGGTCCAGACGTCGGCCGTCAGGCTGGCGTTCTGCAGCACGGTCTGGAGGGCCGCCGTCGCGGCTGAGTTACTCGATGCATGGCTCCCTGAGATCTGCGCGAAAAGTTTGACCAGGTCGGGCACGACCCGGTAGTGCTCGACGGTGGCACCGTTCAGTGTCGCGCTGGAGTCGGTGACCTCCGTGATCGACTTCGCCGTGTCGAGGATGGCCTGATATGACAGCGTGCCGGGCGAACTCTTATGAGCGGTGGGCTCGGGCCGCTTGAGGACCTCCCACTTCGAAGTCATCGGGTCCGTGGAGTAGAGCGTGCCGCCGACCGCCACCACCTGGGTCTCGATAGTGAGGCCGCCCAGCCTGGCGCTGACGTTGGCTTGCAGCTGGTCGGGCTTCTGCGCGGCACCGCTGATCTTGAGCGTGGCGGTCATGTTGCTGGACAGGGCGCCCGCCTGGGCTCCGCCCTTCGCCTTGAGCTGGTCGACCAGCGATTGGGGCAGCGTCACCTGGACGGTCGCGGCCACGTCGAACTTTGCGGACTTCAGCTGGCCCATCGCCTTGCCGGTGGCGGCCAGGCTCTGCTGGGGCGTCTCGGCTTTGGTGGCGCCCGGGGCGCTGAGCCCGGCGCAGGCCGACAGAAGAGTGGCGGCGAGGGCGGCGCCAAGGACGCGTTTCATGGGCTTCTACGAATATACGCACCGCCCAGGCCCCAGATGTGACATTCGATCTGCGGCACGGCGACGGTTTGCGGATGCTGGGAGTGGACGAATGCGATTGCGCACGGTAGGATGGCCGCAAGGAGGGGGCGATGGCACAGGTATTGGCTGAGGTTCGACTCGCTGGCTCGCCACTGCAGAGCTACCGTCATGTCTGCGCATTCTTCCGCAGCCCGGATGAGTTCTATACCGTTCTGCTCCCTTTCATTAAGGAGGGATTCGATCGCCACGAGCGGGCGCTGCATATCGTCGACCCCAAACTGCGGGAGGAACACATTCGCCGGCTCGAGGCCGTGGGGATCGACACCACGGCGGCGGAGGTAAGCCAGCAGCTGGAGCTGCGGGTCTGGGAAGAAGCGTACCTTCGGGGCGGCCATTTCGTTCCAGATGCGATGCTCACCCTGCTCGACGAGCGGCTAAGCGCCGGGCTAACCGAGGGCTTCCCGCTGACACGACTCGTGGCGACGGTGGAATGGGCCCTCCAGGATCGTCCGGGTGTCGATGACCTGGTGGAGTACGAGGCCCGGGTCAACTACCTCGCGGCCAGCCATGCCGATCCACTCGTGTGCTGCTACGATCTCACGCAGTTCAGCGCTGGCTTGGTCATGGATATCCTCCGAACTCATCCGATGGCGATCATCGGCGGGACTCTCCATGAGAATCCATTCTTTGTCCCGCCCGACCAGCTTCTCGTGGAACTCCGCGGCCGGGAGCCAACGGCGCGGAACTGAGGGCCCGCAGGCTAACCAGCTGAGGGCAGACAGCACGGCGCCCGCCAATCGCTGGGTGGACGATCCCGCCGAACTCCGTCGCAATCTGCGTGACCTCGTTGCCCTGACCGCCCTCCCCGCCATCTGGCTCGGCCAATCGCCGCAAGTCATCGTCGAGAGTTTCACGGACGCGCTCCTCCGGACACTGCGCGTCGACTTCGTCTACGCGCGACTGCCCGCCGCGGGTGAATCCGGATCGCTGATCGAAGCCCTCAGCATCGATCCTCGCGCCAGCGACCTGTCGCCATCGGACATTGGCGCTGGGCTGCGCGCTTTCCCGTTATCGAACGGCTTTGCGTTCCCCGCCCCCATCAGCTCGACGGGCGTCGCGGTGGGCTTGGCGCCGGCATCGATCGGGCCCCCCGGGCCGACGTCGGGCATTGTGGTGGCCGGGATGCGACGGGCCGATTTTCCGTCTAGTTACGACCGGTTGCTCGTCCGGGTCGGTGCCAACCAGCTGGCCATTGCACTACAGGGAGCCGAGCTCCGGGCGGTGCAGGAGCGGCAACGTCTGGCTCGCGACCTTCACGACTCGGTGTCGCAGGCCCTCTATGCGATCGTTCTCGACATCGCAACCGCCCAGCGCATCGGCGCGGCCGACCCGACCCGGCTCGAGGCAATCCTTCGGGACGCGCATGCCCTGGCCGAGGCCGGACTCGCCGAGATGCGAGCCTTGATCTTCGAGCTGCGGCCGGAATTTCTCAGGCAGGAAGGACTGGTGGCCGCGCTCCAAAGGCAAGTTGCCGCGGTTCGAGCCCGGCACCAGCTTTCCATCGTTGTGAACGCCACAGACGAGCCGGAGGCGGCTCCAGCAATCAAAGAGGCGCTGTACCGAGTTGGGCAGGAGGCGCTCAACAACATTGCAAAGCACGCCGGCGCCCGGGCCGTCGTCATCACGCTTGAGGAGAGTGGAGCGGAGCTCGTGCTGCGTGTGCGCGACGATGGCCGAGGCTTCGACGCCGGGAAATCCTACCCCGGTCACCTGGGCTTGCACTCAATGCGCGAGCGAGCCGCTTCGGTCGGTGGCGTCATTCTGATCAACAGCGCGTCGGGGCAGGGCACCGAGGTGACCATCCGGGTTCCGCGGCATAAGACGCGCTGACCCAGCACGGAGCCTACTGACAGTCAGGTAACCCGACCGGCGCGGCCTCAGCCAAAGGTGCAGTCGAGGGTGACCTTGGCGAGGGCGCTCTCGAGAACGGCGAGCTCCTGGTCGTCCAGCTTCGTAAGGAATAGATCGGAAACTCCGCGCATGTGGACCGGAGCGGCGACGGTCAGACGCTCTAATCCGGACTTTGTCAACCGGACCACGACACCCCGCCCGTCGGCATCGGCGTGGGCGCGACGCACCAGGCCTTCGTGAACGAGCCGGGTGACGCGCCGAGTCATGCCGGAGCGCGAGATGAGGGCGTGGTCCGCCAGCTCTGTCATCCGCAGCGAACCTCCAGCAATGGCCAGCTGAGCTAGCACGTCGAAGTCGGCCAGGGCCAGACCGGTCTTGCTTTCGAGATCGGTCTCAAGCTGGCGCAAAAGTGTGGCGTGGGCCCGGAGCAGTGCGTCCCAGGCCTGCAAGCCACGCCTGCCCGGCACCTCCCTGGCCACGATTCGATCGAAACGTGCACCGGCGTCCGCTTTCGAAGGTACTTGCATATGCAATTATCCTGAGCTAAACTCGTTGTAGTTGCAAGTATATCGATTACCGTAAAGGAGATCGCGGATGATCAAAGAAGTCGAAGTCGATCCGGATGGATCGCTGACCCGGCGGTGGGGCACAAGGGCGGACGACCTCCGAGTGGAAAGAACCATGGCCGCCCTCGAGGCGAATGGAATCACGGTCTTCCGGGCGCCGGACGCCGCCGCGGCAAAGCGGATTGTGCTGGAACTCATCCCTGATGCCTCCCCGGTCCACCAGGGGGCCTCACAAACGCTCGACGTGCTGGGTATCACCTACGAGATCGAAAAGTCCGGTCGTTACGCGGCCCTCCGCCCGCGGATCTGGAGCATGGATCGCGAGACCGAGGCCAACGAGATTCGCCGCCTGGGCGCGGCGCCGGAAATCATGCTCGGGAGCGTCCATGCGGTCACGGAGACCGGGTCGCTGCTCGCGGCGTCCATGAGCGGCAGCCAGCTGGGGCCTTATGCCAGCGGCGCCGGACGAGTCATTTTCGTCGTCGGGACGCAGAAGATCGTGTCCGACCTCGAGGAAGGTCTTCTCCGCATCAACGAATATGCGTATCGGCTCGAAGACGCCCGCGCCCAGGCTGCGTACGGCGTACGCAGCGCGGTGAACAAGGTTCTCGTTATCAACCGGGAGATCACCCCGGGGCGGATCACTGTGGTGTTGGTCGACGAGGTGCTCGGTTTCTGAATGGCGACGCTGGGCGTCGGCATCATCGGAGTCAGCCCCGTCCGGGGCTGGGCCGCCACCGCCCACATCCCGGCGCTGCGCGCGCTGCCGAGCTACGAGATCCGGGCACTCAGCGCCCACAACGCGGAATCCGCGCGCGCGGCAGGCGAAGCGTTCGGGGTCAGTGCGGTGTTCTCTGACCACGAGCAGCTGGTGACCCAACCAGACATCGACCTGGTCGCCGTTACGGTCAAGGTCCCGCACCATCGAGCGCTCGTCTCCGCCGCACTTGCCGCCGGCAAGGCCGTCTACTGCGAGTGGCCGCTCGGCCGCGACCTCGAGGACACGCGAGCGATGGCCGCGCTCGCCGCCGAGCACGGGGTGCGCACCGTCGTCGGGTTGCAGGCTCGCCAGGCCCCGGCGATTGCGTTCGTCCGACAGCTGCTCAGCGACGGATACGTCGGTGAGGTCCTCTCAACGACCATGGTCGGGCTGTCGATTCCGGGCGACGCCGTGGGACAGCCCAACGCCTACATGCTCGACAAAGCAAACGGCGCCAACCTGCTCACGATCCCCGTCGGCCACAGCCTGGACATTCTGAATTACGTACTGGGCGAGTTCGCCGAGCTGTCAGCCGTGTCGGATCTTCGCCGGCCGCTGATCACGATCGAAGAAACCGGGCGGCGGGTCGTGAAAACGGCGGCCGACCAGATCGCGGTGATCGGCACCCTTACGTCCGGGGCGACCGCCAGCATTCATATCCGCGAGGCCGTGGCTGGCGGTACCGGGTTCCTGTGGGAAATCAACGGAACCGACGGAACACTCCGGATTACCGCTGACGCCGCCGTCCCCGGAATCTTTCCCATGACCGTCGCGGGAGCACAGGGACGCAATGAGCCCGCCGACCTTGCTGTCCCGACGGCGCTGACACAGAAATGGCCCATGCTCGCGAGCCTGGAAGGAGCGCCTGCCTTCAA
>VBEE01000063.1 GCA_005881715.1 Chloroflexota bacterium
GGCGCGGTGCAGGCCTATCTAAGCCAGACTGCGGATCCGCAGCCGTGCCCATCCGCGCTGCCGCCGGGCTATGCTGCATTTGTCAGCGTCAGCAACGGTGCGCCGCAGGTCTGCACCGGCGGCACGGGCCACAACTCGTGGTACGGCGCCGGTCAGGTCGATGCCCTAAACGCAGTCACGCATACGACATCGTCGAAGTAGGCGACTCGCGAGAACGGCCGGGCCCGCGCCCGGCCGTTTCTTTTTCTAGGCGATCTTTGCCTGCGGTTCAGCCGGTCCGACGTAGTGGTCGGCCACGGCGATCAGCTCGTCGAGCTCGTAGGGCTTGGTGAGGCACTCGGCGCAGCCGGCGGCGATCGCCGTCTCTCGATCCCCGACCATCGCGTGGGCGGTGATGGCAACCACCGGGATCTGCGCCAGCGCGGGGTCGGCTTTGAGCGCTCGAGTGGCCTCCCAGCCGTTCATCTCCGGCAGCGAAAGATCCATCAGGATCAAGCCCGGCTTGAGCGCGGCAGCCATCGCTACCGCGGCTCGGCCGTTTGGCGCGGACTCACAGATAAAGCCGCGTGAGCGCAGGATTTTGAGCGCCATCTTTTGCATCGTCGGGTCGTCTTCAACCACGAGGATCAGTTGACTCATGCGGCAGCTCCTTGCGTTTTACTCTGACCAAGCAGCTGGCGAACCGCATTGGTCAGGCCCTCCGGTTCGATCGATCCCTTCGCCACGAATCGTTGAATGTGACCATTCAGCGTCAGCACGTCTTCCGCGGTCAGCTCTTTTGCGCTGACGATCATCACCGGGATGTTGGTCGCTGCCGGCAGGGCCCGCATCCGCGCCACCATCTCGAAGCCACTCATCCCGGGCATCATCAAGTCGAGCAGCACGAGATCGGGCGGTGATTGGGTGACCAGAGCCATCGCCTCATCACCGCTCGCCGCAGGAACGACGGTGGCGTGCTCCTCTTTGAGGATCTTGGTCAGCATGGCGCGGGCCTCGGGATCATCGTCGACGACCAGCACCCGCTTGCCATCGAGCTGGGGCAGCAGCCGGTGGATCTTGGCGATCAAGGCGCCGCGGTCGTAGGGCTTGCCCAGGTAGTCGGACGCGCCGAGCGCAAAGACCAGCCGCTGATCCTCCACGATGGTGACCACCAGCACCGGGATGCCCGCCGTCTCCGGATCTTCCTTCAACTTCTCGAGCACCCACCAGCCGGAGGCGTCCGGCATCATGATGTCCAGCGTGATCAACATCGGCCGGCTTTCACGCGCCAGTTGCAATGCATCGGTGGCGTTGGAGGCTTGCACCGTCTTCCAGCCCTCCTGTTCCAGGTGCCGGGAAATCAGCTGCCGGACGCTCGGGTCGTCGTCCACCACCAGGATCGCGGTGCCCGGCAGGCCCTGATTGGGACGGCGGAGCGGCCGGCGCTGAAGCGAGGTCACGGCGCCCTGGCCGGTGGCCCAGGCTGGCACGGTGAAGGTGAAGATACTGCCCTTGCCTGGTTCGCTGCTGACCGTGATCGCGCCACCGTGCATCTCGACCAGCTTGCGGACGATGCTCAGGCCCAGCCCGGTGCCGCCGTGCCGTCGGGTGCTGCTCCCGTCTCCCTGGACGAACTCTTCGAAGATCACCCGCTGCGAATCAGCCGAGATCCCGATGCCGGTGTCCTTGACGGCGATCCGGACCATGCGGCCCGATGGCTGAGCGATGACTTCGATGTGACCGCGCTCCGTGAATTTGACGGCGTTGGACAGCAGGTTGATCAGGACCTGCTTGAGGCGGGCGGCATCGCCCTCGACCGCCGGCAAGCCGGGCGCGAATCGGGTTTCGATGCGAAGCCCCTTTTCCTGGGCGAGCGGGCTGATGCTCTCCAGGATCGACGTGATCAGCCCCGGCAGCTCGACGCGCTCCAGCGTCAGCTCCATCTTGCCGGCCTCGATCTTGCTCAGATCGAGAATCTGGTTGATCAGCGCGAGGAGCGACTGTCCGCTCTTGTTCACTTGCAAAATATCCTGCTGCTGTTCCTCGCTCATTTGCCCGTCGATCCCGTCGAGAAGGATCTGCGAGAAGCCGATGATGGCGGACAGCGGGGTGCGGAGCTCGTGCGAGACGTTGGCCAGGAACTCCGACTTCAGCTTGTTGGCTCGGGCAAGTTCCTGGTTGGCTGCCTGCAGTTCGGACGTTCGTTGGGAGACCTTGTCCTCGAGCGTCAGATAGGCGCCACTGAGCTGGCGGACCATCTGATTGAACGTGTGCGCTAGCGCCCGCAACTCCTTGGCGGCGAAGCGCTCGCGAACCGTGACCGGCGTGACGAAATCACCCTGGGCGATGCGGCCCGCGGCACGGGTCAGCTCGTCCACCGGCCGGGTGATCCAGGCGGCCGCCAGGAAGCCCAACACCAGGGCCAGGACGATCGCTACCAGCAGCCACTCGACGGTACTCACGATCAACGGCGTCAACTCCGTTCGCAGCTCGGCAACAGGCTGCGAGACCCAGACCTTCCATGCGACCACTGGCACCGTGGCATACCCGGCGGCTCGCGGGACGTTGCCATCGAGGTCGGTGTACCAACTGACGCCGGTTTCCTGCCCGAGCGACTGCTGAAAGATCGCGGAGGACGATAGGTCTTTTGCCTCCACTCGCCAGTCCTCGCGGGGATGAGCGATGACGCGACCGCGTCGGTCGACCACGACAGCCTGGCCGGATGCACCAATCCGGCTGTAGTTGGACAGGCGCTGGACTTCGGAGAGGTCCACCGTTCCAGCGAGAAACCCGATGAGGTTGCGCTGGGCGTCGAGGATTGGAACCGCGATCACGACGGCGGCGACGCTGGCGTCGCCGCGAGAACGAATCACGTCCGAGTATTTGGGTCCGATTCGCCGGGTGTTGAGCACGTCTTTGACGTAGTTCCAGACGCTGTAATCGACCCCGACGCCGGCTGGCGGCGCCGCGGCCACCGCACGCCCGGCCAGGTTGCCGACGTAGAGCTGCAGCATCGCCGGCTGAGCAGAGTGCGCGGCGGCGAGCTCCTGGTTCAGGTGCGTCGCGTTGAAGCCGGCGTCGTTCAGGCGGGCGATACTGGAGTCGTTATCCGACGCGATTTGCGAAGCTGTGCTCTGCAAGGCCGAGGTCTGATCCAGGAGATAGCCATAGATCGCCTGGGCGAGACTTTCCGCCATGGGCTCGTGCTTCTGCTGGATGCTCTCGTTCTGGGTGCCGAACAGCGCGGAGAGGCGCTGGGCGCCAAAGAAGATCAGGGGGCCGACCCCGACCATCAGGAAACCGACACTGATATACCAGCGCAGGCTGTGGATCGAGGCGCGGCCGCCATTGGTCGAAGGCGAGCCCACATCGCAGTAACGGGTCGATCACTCCAACTTTGCGCCGCCCTTCGTTACCCGACCGTTACGCTTGAGCCTTATGGCAGGGCTAAGAGCCAAAGACCGCGCGCGCCTCGCTGTCGACCGGCTGAAGGCCATCTACCCGGCCGCCTCCGAGCTCGAACACCGCAACGCGTTCCAGATGCTGATCGCGACCATCCTGTCGGCGCAGACCACCGATCGATCGGTCAATTCCGTGACGCCGGCGTTATTCGCCAGGTATCCCGATGCCGCCGCGCTGGCGCATGCCAATCCCCAGGCGGTGGAGGCCATGATCAAGCCCACCGGGTTTTTCCACGTCAAGGCAAAAACCATCATCGCCTGCAGTGCGGCCCTGGTGGAGAAGTTTGGCGGTGAGGTGCCGCCCCGGATCGAGGATCTGGTCACCTTGCCCGGCGTCGGCAGGAAGACCGCCAACGTTGTGCTTGGTGTGGCGTTCGGCATCCCGGGATTCGCCGTCGACACCCACGTCACCCGGCTCACCCGGCGGCTTCGCCTGACCAAGAGCACAGATCCCGTCAGGATTGAAGCGGACGTGACCAAGCTGATCCCGGCTTCCGAGTGGACCGGCTTCAGCCTGCGGCTGATCCTGCACGGCCGCCGGGTCTGCGTCGCCCGGGCACCCCGCTGCCCGGAATGCGTCATGAACGATTTCTGTCCGTCGTCGACAGTGCGAGCCAAACGGTCGCGCCCATTGACGGCGCCGGTAGCGGGCGTAAAGTTGGGGCATGGCCGAGGGACTGCCGCCAAGCGCCCCGGTCGCGCAGGCGCCCGCCGCTAGTCAGACGCCGGTTCGGCCACGGCGTCAGTCGACCATTCTTGGCGGGTTGCTGGTCCTGATCGGGGCGATCCTGCTGATCGGCCAGTTCGTTCGGATCGACATCGGCCACTACGGCTGGCCCTTCTTTGTGATCGCCCCTGGCGTGCTGCTCATCGTCGTGGGGCTGGCAGCCCGCGGCGCCGTGAGCGAGGGGCTGGCGATCACCGGCAGCATCATCGCGGTGTCAGGGCTGATCCTCCTCTACCAGAACTCGACGGACCACTTTGAAAGCTGGGCCTACGCCTGGGCCCTGGTGTTCCCCGGGGCGATCGGTGTTGGCATGATCCTCTACGGCCTGACCGCCGGTCGGCCGGGCAACCTCCGCGCCGGGACCCGCCTGGTGGGGATCGCGGGGGTCCTCTTCCTGCTGGGCGCCGCGTTCTTCGAAGGGGTGATCGGCATCGGCGGCTACCAGTTCAACCAGACCGCGGGGATGGCCGTCGGCGCCCTGATCGTTGTGCTGGGCGGCCTCATGCTCATTCTGAATCTGACCTCGGGTCGCCGGGATTCGCACTGAGCGGGTCTTAAACTAAGCGTCGTGCGCATCGGCGTTCTGACTGGTGGGGGAGACGCGCCCGGCCTCAATGCCGCCATTCGCGGCGTGGCCCGTCGCGCCTTTCAACGCGGGTTCCAGGTCACCGGGATCAAGAACGGATGGGCCGGCGTGCAGGGCGCTGGTGACCTCGAAGAGCTGACCACTGCCTCGGTTCGCGGCATCCTTCCCCTGGGGGGAACGATCCTGGGCACCTCCCGCACCAATCCCCTCAAGGATCCCGGCGGCATCGATCAGGCGATCAGGCTGCTTCGGGCCAGTCAGGTGGATGGTCTGGTGGCGATCGGCGGCGACGACACGCTGTCGGTTGCGGCCGCGATGAGCGATGCCGGCTATCCGGTCGTTGGGGTGCCGAAGACGATCGACAACGACCTCTCGGCGACCCAGTTCTGCATCGGCTTCGATACCGCGGTTGGCGTCGTGGTGGAGGCTCTCGATCGATTGCACACCACCGCTTCGGCCCATCACCGCGTCATGGTCGTTGAAGTGATGGGCCGGGACACGGGCTGGGTGGCGATGGTCGGTGGCCTGGCGGGCGGTGCCGACATGATCATCATTCCGGAGTTCGAGACGAAGCTTGAGGCGGTGGTCGCGCACCTGCACCGGCGGCGCGCCGAGGGGAAAGACTTCAGCATCATCGTGGTGGCGGAGGGGGTGCGGATGGGTGCGCTCGAGCCGGCGATGGCGGTGGCGGCCACCGCGGAGAAGCGCGACGCGTTCGGTCACGTACGGCTGGCGAAACAAGGGGTGGGCGACGCGCTGAGCAACCGGATCGAGGAGGCGACTGGCTTCGAGACACGGGTGACCGTCCTGGGGCACCTGCAGCGTGGTGGGTCGCCGTCGCCGGTCGATCGGATCTGGGCCACGCGTCTGGGCGTGGCCGCCACGGATCTCTTGGCCGACAAAGAGGCCGGGGTGATTCCGATTCGGCAGGATGGGCAGATCTCCGTGGTCCCGCTTCGCGACGTCATCGCCGAAACCCGAAAGGTCCCTCGCGAGCTTTACGACCTGCAGCAGGTCTTCGGGTAGGGCTTAACCGGCCTTTCGCTTTTCCTGGTAGAGCGTGGCGTCGGCCGAAGCTAGCAGCTCCTCGGCGGTGGCGCCGTCGCGGGGAAACGTGGCGACCCCGAGGCTGACGCCGGGGATCTGCAGCAGCTCGCGGC
Organism: Chloroflexota bacterium; assembly: GCA_005881715.1. Classification (GTDB taxonomy): domain Bacteria; phylum Chloroflexota; class Dormibacteria; order CF-121; family CF-121; genus CF-13. Next base: position 5,914 of record VBEE01000063.1, read on the forward strand.
CGGCCATGAAGCGGTGCCGTGCGATGCCATCCGAGATACGCTGGGGCAGGAGAACAACGAATTCATCGCCGCCGTAGCGGGCCACGACGTCCTCGCCGCGAACCGCGTCCATCAGGGCATTGGATACCTCGCGAAGGAGGGCGTCGCCCGCCAGGTGACCGTAAGTGTCGTTGATTCGCTTGAGCTCGTTGACATCGAGGAAGACAATCGAAAAGCTCTCATCTGCCCCACCCGCGCGAATCACCTCCTGCTGGATCCGCTCCAGGAAAAGCCGCCGGTTATTGAGCCGCGTCAGCGGATCGTGGCTCGCTTCGCGTTTCAGCGTGTCGTGTAACTGCGCCACCTCGAGGTACGAGGCGAGCTGTGACCCAACCGCCGACATCAACCCGACATCCGCCTCGGAGAAGGCGTCGACGTGCTGGCTCTCCGCGTTGAGCACGCCGACGACGCGACCGCGGCTGATCAGTGGGAAGGCCAGTTCCGAGTAAACCTTCTCATCGAGTCCGATGTACCGCGGCTCGGTCTTCACGTCGGCGATGATCTGGGGAACGCCATGCGTGAAGACCCAGCCCGTGATGCCCTGCGCGGTGGGAATCGTCAGCCCGGTGATGTCAATCGAATAGCCGCTGTGCGCCCCGACGCGGAGCTCATCCCTCTTGTTCCCGGGCAGGAGGATCGACACCATGTAATAGCCCATCACGTCGCGGATGATATTCACGATTCGGGTCAGCAGGGTATCGAGGTCGAGCACCGCGTTGGTCTCCTGCGCGATGCGATAGATGATGCGCAGCTCGCGCGAATCGGCGACGCTGAGGATGTCTCTTGGGCCAGCCGGCACGCTGGGCGGTTGGGACCTCATAAGCGAGTCGAGCATCCGCTGATACCAGGGCGCCTTACTGGAGGCCGCCTCGCGGCACATCGCCGTAAATGACTCGGTGAGCGCCGGGTCGAGGTTGATGCCCGCAAATCGGGTGAGCTCTTGCAAGCCTTCGTCCACCGTGGTTTCCGTTTTGATCGGGAGATCGTAGGTGACGTTGAAGAAAGCATTGACGATCGAGATGATCCGGGTCTCCGCCGAAATCGCCTCGCCCTTGAGCCCGTCGGGGTATCCTTCACCGTTGAACCATTCGTGGTGCGCTCGCACCAACGGCGCCAGGTCGGCGAGTGGGGCGAATCGTCCGAGCAGGTCCGCCGCGACGCCCGGATGCGTCATCATCAGCGCCCGCTCCTCGGAGTCGAGGCGGCCCCGCTTCTTGATGATGCTGTCCGGCAAACTCAACTTGCCCAGGTCCTGCAGGAGCGCCGCGTAGCGCACTCGTCGCCGGCGCGTCGGGTCGAGCCCGAGGTGCTCGGCGAACCGCTCAGCCAGCTCCGCGTGTTCTCCGGCGCGGCTATGCAGGGCGTCGCGCAGCTCGATAGCCCCGGCAAGGGCCAGCACGGCGGCCTCCTCCGTCTTGCGCGACTCGTCGAGGAGCCGCGCGGCCTCGAGCGCCGCGGCCGTCTGGTTGGCGAAGGCCATGACGGCCGGCAGATCGGCCTGGCGCAATCGAGGGCCGACGACCACGATGGCGCCGATCGCCCTGTCGCCAACCACCAACGGGGCCGCAATCATCGTGCTCATGTGGAGCAGCTCGCTCACCCGACGGGCGTTGGCCGCGACCGTGGGGATCGCCACAGCCATGCGACCGACCAGCTCGTCAGCGTCAGCGATGTAGTGCGGCCGGAGCGAGGTACAGACGCCCTGGAGGACAGGGGCCCGGTCGAAGGGGATGATCGTGCCGACGGCTGGCTGTCCCGCCACCTTTTCGAAATCGGTGTCGGGCTCCGTGACCCGTCGAAATGCGCAGCGCAATCCCCTATCGTCCGCAAGCAAAAAGACAAATGTCGAGAATCCGGCGTCCGCCAGACGCCGGCCGACAACTTCGAAGATCGCGTCCTGCTCGGGGCGCCGGAGCGCCTCGAGTCCGGCTTCTCCCAAGGCGCGTACCAGGCTTTCTGTCGGCGAATCCGTCGCCGGTGTGGCGGGAGCCTCGCTTGGCGTCATCGTGGGCAGAAACTGGGTGAACCCCGCCTCGGCCAGCCGCTCCGGGCGAAAGAACCACACCCGGCCGATCTTCTCGGCCGGCAGCCGGCCGCTCCGCGCCTGGCGCCGAACTACCTCCGGGTGCCTGCGGATGGCCGCCGCCACCTCTTCCACCGACAGGAGATGAGGCAGCTTCAGGGCGAGCGGCACCGACGGTTGTGTGACGCGACGTTTCACTGCACCCTGCAACGAAGGAAGGTCTTGCTTCCTACGTCTTATAGCCGTGGACGCCCCGCCCTCCGGACCGATGCCGGAACGCCGGACCATCCTGGTCACGGATGACAGCGGTGCGAACCGCGACCTGCTCTGTGGCCAGCTCTCGACGCTCGGCTTCTGGACGGAGGCCGCCACCAATGGTGAGGAGGCCGTCCGCGCGGCCCGGCGGCTCATGCCGGACCTGATCTTGATGGACGTCGAGATGCCGGTCATGAACGGGCACGACGCCTGCAAACAGCTGAAGGCCGACCCGGCGACCGCCGAGATCCCGGTGCTGATGATGACCGGCTTCGATCCTCGACCTGAGCGCTCGAAGATGGTGGAAGCAGGCGGCGATGACCTGATCGTGAAGCCGATCCCGATGCGTGATCTCCAGGTGCGCGTGCGCGCGCTGCTGCGGCTCAAGGAACTGCGGCGCGACCTCCGCAGCACGCAGGAGAGCCTGCGCGAACTGGTCAAGCGGGAGAACCCGACCGAGTCCAAGGCGCCCTTCGACGACAGCGTCGCGCTCACGGCGCAGGCGCTGGCGCGGCTGATCGGCCTCGACGCCGAGGACCAGGAGGTCGCCTTTCACGCCGGTTTGCTCCATGACATCGGCCAGATCGGGTTGTCCGAGGAGCTGCTGAACAAGCAGGGCGGCCTGACACCCGAGGAGTTTGCGCAGATCAAGCAGCACACCATCCTGGGCGCGGAAATCGCCGGCCCCTTCCGGCCCGCCTCCGTGCTGGCGCCGGCCATCCGGCATCACCACGAACGCTGGGACGGCACCGGTTACCCCGATAAGCTGCAGGGCCCCGCGATCCCGATGATGGCCCGCATCGTCGCCGTCGCCGACGCCTTCCACGCGATGATCACCGACCGGCCCTACCGGCCGAGACACACCGTTGCCAGGGCGCTCGAGATCCTGGCTGCCGGTTCCGGCGCCCAGTGGGACCCGCGGCTCACCGCCGCTTTCGCCACTTCCTCTCTGCCGCAGCGGATCGCCGGCACCCAGGGCGAAGAAGCGAAGATCGCCTAAACAGTTCGGCCGGCCCGAAGGCCGGCCGAGCCATTGGATGAATCAGCGGACGGCTAGTTGTAGATGCAGGTTGCGTTGCCCTGGATCGTGCCGTGCACGGTTCCCTGCGGCGGAGCGGCCTTGTAGGTAAAGAGCTCGGTGCCGGTCGGAATCGGAGCCGCGGCGTTCCAGTTGTTGGTCGAGCTGTGCAACAGGTTGGCCATCAGCAGCTCCTGCTGGTTGATCGTGGTGGCCGCGGCCGGGCTGGCCACGTCGCTGGCGCCTGGCAAGCTGGCTGGCGTCACGGTGCCAACCGGGTAGACGCCGTAGGTATTCCAGTACAGGTCGGCGGCGCCCTGAATGGTCGCGCCATCGGTCTTCATCCCGTTGCACGCCGCATTGGCGTTGACACCCGAGATGTTGAAGAGAACGATCGCTGCCAGGATGCCGAGGATCGCGATGACCACGAGCAGCTCGACAAGGGTGAAGCCTTCCTGGCCGCGATGCGAGCGGCGGCGCGCATCTTTGAGTATGGAGAGAAGCATGATTGTCGTATTACCTCCTTAGTCTCCGTCGAGATTACGGCCCCTTTCTTGCGAGATTCGTGAAAGTTCGCTCAGCGGAGTAGCAGTTGGGAAACGGCGACCGTCACAGCCCCCAGGCTCAGGACGGTGAGCACGAGCGCCACCAGGGGCCGAGTGCGGCCTGGCCGACGTGGTGGCGCGAAGTCGACAGCGACGCGAGGGGCGTGATCAGGCCGCGACACGGATGTCACCTCCCTGCGACGGACTGAGCCGGCTCTGCCACTGGTTCTGCTGGATCAGCCCGATCCCGGCAATGTGGGCCTGCCAGGGAAAACCGGGCGGCACGCTGAACCGCGGCGCCGGCTGGCTAACCCTGAACTCGAAGCGCTCCTCGGCGCGCTGGGGTCCGTCGGGGAGGAAGCTGAAACGCCCGGCGAGAAAGAGGGGCGTCGCCGGCGTGATCGGAACGTCTGAGGCGGTCCCCCGCATGAACTTGACGAGCGCGTTCAGGGAAAGCGCCAGCTCGTCAAGCTGAGCGTCAATGTCGTCGGCCGGGGCGTCGAGGAGGAAGGTGCGAAAGAATCGCGGTCGACCCTCGCGGTCGACCCTGCACCACGAGCACCAGGGTGGCCTCCGCCGCCCCCCACTCGAGCACGAGGCCGTCGGAGACGCCGATCCCGCGCGCCAGCGCCAGCGGTTTCAAGTCCATGTGCTCGACCTGCAGCCCGGCCGCGCCAATCGCCGCAACCAGGGCGTCGATCATCTCTCGCCTCGCGGCCACCAGATACACGGCATAGCCATTCGGATCACGAACCGCGTGCCAGGCGAAGTAGACGTCGGCGGCGGCCATCGGCACCTGCCGGCGGCCTTCGAACACGACCGCACGGCTGAGCTCGCTCTGACGAAGGGCGGGCAATCGGAAATCGCGGAAGGCGGTCCCGGTTTCTCCAATCGCCACCCGGGCACGGGTCGAGGTGAAGGTCCCAGCTTCCAGCGCGCCCCGCACGGCCGCTGTCAATAGTCGAGTCGGCATCCCATCCGCCAGGGCACCTTCCGGGAGCAGGACCTCAGCATGATTGATGAGGCGGCGGCCGTCGACCTCCAGCAGCTTCAGTTCCCGAGCGCCGAGGTCGATCGCGCAGAGACGAGTCACTGGATGCTTTCCCAGGTGACGACAGATGACGGACCAACCTGGGTGACCAGTGCCGTTAACGTGCGGCTGGTACCGGTCGCGGTGATGGTCACGTTCCAGGTGGCCCCATTGCCGTGGCAGGGGTTGCCCTTCTGGATCCCTACGTTGACGGTAATCGCGCCGCTCGGGTAGTTCAGTGTGAGCCCGCTGGTCTTGGGGGCGTTGCAGCCGTTGCCATTCTTCTCGTCGATGACCTGCATGGCGTAAGCCAGCCCGGCATCGAGGGCATATGTCGATCGCGTGTCTGCGTTTACGGTTCCCAAGCCGAGGAAGGCGCTGCTGGCCAGCGTCAGGCCTGCCCAGAGGATGAGCAGGAAGGCGGCGACAAACGCCAACACGATGAGAAGCGCCTGTCCGCGCTGGCGATGGCGATGCCCGAACATCAGATGCACCCGCCCGGGCGGTTGCTCACGTTGAGCACCACGGCCGACGCTCCTGTGGCGGATGGCTGGATGGTGACGGTGCCGTAGCAGCCGGCCCAGCTGACGGTCACGCTCGTCATGCCGCGGGCGACGACCTGCGGACTCCCATTGACGGTTCGGATCAAGTTCCGGCCGGCATCCACGATGTACACAACCGTCACAGGCGGGACCCCGTAGGTCAGCGTCATTGGCCCACCCACCTGAATCGTGCACGGGCAGCCGGCGGTTGACGTCGCGCTGTTGAGGTCTCGAGTCAGCCAGATGCTGGCGCCGCTAACGGCGGTATCGGCGGCGATCACTCGCGCCTCGTTGCTGATCGCCCGATAGCCCACGAGGAACGTGCCGGCCATCGCCAGCGTGAGCACGGTAAAGATGGCCACGCCAACCATGGCCTCGACCAGCGTGAAACCACGCTGCCGGCGCTTCATGGCAACTCCTTGAGGAAATCGAGTTGCTCCCGAATGCCATTTGGCCCGCTGACCGTCAGGATGATTTCCTGCAAGCCCGTGTCGGCATTGCCCGCGGCGAAGTTCGGGTTCAAGTTCTTGTTGTAGTGCAGGACCTGCGTGCTGAATGAATAGCCGCCCAGGGAGAGATGCGCGTAGTTGGCTGCCGCCAGGTAGGGCTGGCTCTTGATGTACTCGGCATCGGAGCGGGTCATGCGGTCGAGCGTGGTCTCCTGCTGATGGCGGGTCGCGGCCAGTGTGGTTGCCGAGAACCCGCCGAGCACGGTGACGACAATAACGGCCAGGAGCGCCATGGCAACCGTGGTTTCGATCAAGCTGAAGCCGCGCTTGACGGTCATTTCAGGGCTCCCACCAGGCCGTACATCGCCGAGATCAGCGAGACGGCGATGAAGCCGACGATGACGCCGACCGCCACGGTCATCACGGGCTCGATCAGCGACGTCATCGCCCGGATTCGATACTCCAGCTCCTCCTCGTAGAACTCGGCGGCTTGTTCCAGGTAGGTATCCAGCGTTCCCGTCTCCTCGCCGACGCGAACCATCTGGGTCAGCATGGGCGGAAACAGGCGCGTCCGAATCAGCGGTCCGGCAAACCCCTCACCACTCGTCATCTGCTCCTTCACGGTGGCCAGTCCTTTCTGGAAGACCCTGTTGCCGGTGCTGGCGATGACGGCCTCGAAGGTCTGTCCCAACGGCACGCCGGCCTTCAACACCATCGCCAGTGTCCGGGCAAAGCGATTGAGCACGGCCGACAGGACGATCGGCCCCAGGATCGGCGCCTTGATCGAGAGCTGGTCTTTGGCGTAGATCCCGCGTGACGTTCGCAGCGCGAGGACCATGGCGCCCGCGATCGTGATGATCACCGCGGCGATGATCAGTGCCCACTGGCGGGTGAAATTGACAATGCCGATCAGGATCCGGGTTGATAACGGCAGCTCCACCCGGAACTCCGCGAAGATCCGAACAAAAGCGGGTAGCGCGAAGAAAACAAGAATGATGACAACCCCGGTCGCGACCACCAGGATGACGGCGGGGTAGATCATGGCGGCTTGAACCCGGCGCGCCGTGTTCAGGTCCCGCCGCAGATATCCCGCCAGCTCGGTCAGCGTCGCCTCGAGGTTACCGGTGAGCTCCGCCACGCGTACCAGGTCGATGTAGAGGGCGGGGAACACCTTGGGGTGCTTGGCCAGCGCCTCCGAAAGATTCTGGCCACGCTCGAGGTCGTCGAGCACCGCCAGGATCACCCGCTTGAACAGGGGTGACGCCGTTTCCTGCGCGATGGTTCCGAGTGCCCGACTCATCGGCACCCCGGCGCCGACAAAGGTCGCCAGCTGGCGCGTGAAGAGAATGATGTCCGCGCGGGAGATCTGATAGAGGGATGGAAAGTAATCCGCCATCGTTTTCTTCGGCGGCGCCGGGTTGAGTTCGACGATCTTGAGGCCCTCCAGCCACAGAGCCTGCTCGGCGGCCGAACTGCCTTCGGCCTCGATTCGTCCGTCGCGCCGCTGCCCGGCTTCCGTGTAAGCCCGGTACGCGTAGCTAGGCATCGTCGGCCTCGCTCAGGTGCACGGAACGCATCACCTCGGCGATCGTGGTCAGGCCCTCATCGATCTTCGCCAGGCCCGAGGAGCGCAGCGTCGTCATGCCTTCGGCGATCGCGCGCTCGCGCAACGCCTCGGGTGGCGCATCACGCACCAGTTCCCGCTTGATGGTGTCGCTCATGCGGAGAACCTCGAAAACGCCGATGCGACCGTGGAAGCCGGTGTGCGCGCAAAAGGCGCAGCCGTTTCCGCGGTGGAAGATCTGGCCCGCGCCGCCCATCGCTCGGTAGAACTCCAGCTCCTCGGTTGGAGGCTCGTACAACACGCTGCACTCGGGGCAGATCCGCCGGACCAGGCGCTGCGCCAGGACGCCAGTTACCGCCGAGGTCACCATGAACGATTCGATGCCCATCTCCAGGAATCGGTAGATCGCACCGACCGCATCGGTCGCGTGCAGCGATGACAGGACCAGGTGCCCGGTGAGCGCCGACTGCACCGAGATCTCGGCCGTCTCTTTATCCCGGATTTCGCCGACGAGGATGGCGTCCGGGTCCTGGCGAAGGATGGCGCGAAGCCCATTCGCGAACGTGATCCCCGCCAGGCGGTTGATCTGGATCTGGTTCACGCCCTCGAATGTGTACTCGACCGGATCCTCGATGGTCATGATGTTCTGTTCCATCCGATTGAGCTCGTTGAGGGCCGCGTAGAGCGTGGTCGTCTTTCCGCTCCCCGTCGGGCCGGTGACCAGGATCATGCCGTAGGGCGATCGGACCAGCGCGCGGAAGGTCAGCAACGACGCCCGTGAAAAGCCCAGCGTGTCGAGACCAAGGATGGAGCGCGACCGCTCCAGGAGGCGCAGCACGACCTTTTCGCCCCAGATGGTCTCGATGGTTCCCACGCGGATATCGAGCGGCCGGCCGTCGACCGTCGTCTGAATCTGTCCGTCCTGGCTGTGGCGCCGGTCGACGATGTCGAGGTTGGCCAGCAGCTTCACGCGCGAGGCGATCGGCGCGGCCAGGGTCGCCGGCAGCCGGGTCGCATCGTGCAGCACGCCGTCAATCCGAAAGCGCACTCGCAGGTGATCCTGCTGCGGCTCGATGTGAATGTCCGATGCTCGCTCCTCCGCGCCCTGGGCGATGATCAAGTCGACGATTTGCACCACCGGCGCGTCTTGCTTGACCTCCGCCAGCCGTCGGGTCGCCACGGTGGGCCGGCGTGTCTCCTCGAAGGAGCGGACGTTGCGGTCGACCCCGGTTCGAAGTTTGTAAGCCTGGGTGATCGCGTGCTCGATCTGCGATCGCACGCCCAGCACGGGCTTGATGCGCTTCCGGGTCAGCACCTTCAGCTCGGCGAACAGTGCCAGGTCACCCGGGTCGACCGTTGCGAGTTCAAGCTCGTCCTTGTCCACCCGAATGGGCAGGATGATGTGTTCGCGGGCGTACGACTCGGAGATCAGCGCGAGCGCCTGGCTCTCGATCCGCGTCCGGCTGAAATCGACTTGCGGGACATTGAAATGCAGGCTGAGCACACCGGCCAGCGCCTTTTCGTCGACGAGCCCCTGCGCGAGCAGGATCTGTCCCAATGGGCGGCGCTGTCGCTTTTGCTCAGCCAGGGCCGCCTCCAGCTGTTCCGCGGTCAGCAGCCCGCTCTCAAGCAGGAGCTCACCAAGGCGCTTTTCCTGGCGAAGCCCAAACCGTCCGGCGGGCTGGCGCTCCACGGCGCTCACGCGACCGCCTCGCGGACCGGCCCTTCCAGCCGGCGGCGGATCTCGGTGAGCGCCTCCGGGGTGAAGCGCAGATGCCGGCCGGGAGTGCGGAACGCGGGCTGAATGTCACCCCGGTTCACCGCGCGGATCAGCGTCGACTTACTGATCCCCAGCCAGCGTGCCGCCTCGCTCGTCGACAGCGCCGGCTTCATGGGTGTCCAACCGGAGCAAACGCGTCAAGCGGGGCAAACCTGCGGCTAAGCGGCGAGGCGACGCAACTCCTCTGGGTGCTGTGCCCGGGCGGCGGCCGCGCCAAAATCCACGAGGCCGGCTTTGACCAGTTCGCCCAGGCTTCGCTCCATCGTGTTCATGCCGTCCTTGACCCCCGTCTCGAGCACATTGCGCAGCTGGCGCGTCTTGCCTTCCTTGATCAGGTTCTGGACGGCGATGGTGTTGAGCAGCACCTCGAAGGCGGCGACTCGGCCGGGGCCGTCACGGCGGGGCAGTAATTGCTGGTAGATGACGGCCGTCAGCGTGTTCGAAAGCTGGACCCGGACCTGCTGCTGCTGCTCGGCGGGGAAGACGTCCACCACGCGGTCGACGGCCTGGGCCGTGTCATTGGTATGCAGGGTAGCCAGTACCAGGTGACCGGTTTCGGCGATCGTGATCGCCGCCGAGATGGTCTCGAGGTCCCGCATCTCGCCGATGAGGAGCACGTCGGGCGTCTGGCGAAGGGCCGCCCTCAAGCCGTCCGCGAAGGAGGCGACATCCGCGCCGACCTCACGTTGCTCGACAATACTGCGCTGGTGCCGGTAGACGTACTCGATCGGGTCCTCGATGGTGATCACGTGGCACGGCCTGGTCGCCACGATGTCGTTCACCATCGCCGCCAGGGTGGAGGACTTGCCCGAGCCGGTCGGACCGGTCACCAGGATCAGACCCTGGCCCAGCCGGGTCAGGCCGCGCACCACCATGGGCACGCCGAGCTGGTCGAAGTTCGGAATCTGGTAGGGAATCAGCCGCAACGCCAGGCCAACGGATCCGCGCTGCCTGAAGGCGTTGATCCGGAAGCGCGCCTGCCCTTTCCAGTTGAAGGAGAAGTCGAGATCGCCCTGTCCCTGGAAGCGGGCCCACCGCTCGGGCGACGCCACTTCCCGGGCCATCTCCTCGATCTGGTCAGGGCGAAGTGGATCGCGGGCGATTGGGACCAGGGCACCGTCCTTGCGCATGGTCGGCGGCGCGCCGGCCGACAGGATGAGGTCGGACGCTGCCTGCTCCAGCAAGACCTGGAGGTAGGCATCGATGATCAGAGGGTGCGAGTCGGCCGGCTGGCCCGGAGGCGTGATTGATTGCTTGACATCCTGTGCAACCTGCTGGGTGCGGCCTTCTTGCTTCCGCTCGGGGCCGCCCTGGGCAGCTTTACCGAGGTCGTTTACGATCGCCTCCCCCGGGGAGAGTCACTGCTCTGGCCGCCTTCGCACTGCCGCACCTGCGGCCACCGGCTGAGCGCCGACGAGCTCGTCCCGGTGATCAGCTACCTGGCCCAGCGGGGCCGTTGCCGTGCCTGCGATATTCCGATCGGGCGGGGCGTGCCGATCCGCGAAGCCCTGAGCGGGCTGGCCCTGGCGCTCCCCTGGGCGGTCACGGGCTGCGCGCATCCGGTGGCCGCCCTGGTGATCGGCGTCGCTCTGCTGGTGGCGGTCTGGGTGGTGCGCGGCGCGCTTGTTGGCCGGGCCTCGAGCCCAGGCCGCGGAAGCAATTAAGGCCGCAACCGCGCGTTACCTAGGCAGCCTTGAAGCTGACGCGGCCCCTGTTCCCGAAAGAAACGCTCGGAATCCGCCGGATCCTCGGCCTGGCCGTCATGATGGCGGCGGTGGCGGCGGTCGCCTACCTTGAGCGATTTCTTGGCCATGACCTTGACCTGCGACTCCTGTACTTCCTGATCGTTCTGTGCGGCGCCATTCTGCTGCCGCGCTTGCTGGCCCTGGCGGTGGCCACCAGCGTTGCGATCGTGAGCGTGGGCGTCAGCGGCATCGAGGGGAGCAACCTCGTCATCAATGGAATCACCCATCTCTTGATGTACGGCTACGCCGCCCTGCTGACCAACAACTGGGAACAGGAACGCCGGCGGCTGATGCGGATGAGCCGCGTCGACGAGCTGACCGGTCTGCACAACCTGCGAGCGCTTCACGAGCAGCTCCCCACCTGGCTGGGACCGGCCGCCCGAACCGGCCGGCGGATGGCGCTGATGATGATGGACGTGGACGGCTTCAAAGCCGTCAACGATCGGCTCGGGCACGGCGTCGGCAACGAGTTGCTCAAGGAGGTGGCAAACCTGCTTCGCTTTGCTGTGCGCGTCGGCGACGAGCCGTTCCGATTCGGTGGCGACGAATTCGTCCTGCTGCTGTCGGATGCAGACGGTGCCGGCGCGCTGATCGTTGCGCAGCGGATCCAGGACATCTACCGGTCGATGGGTCAGACCCTGCGTGGCACGGACGTCGAGGTGTCCTTCAGCATCGGGGTCGCGGTCTTCCCCGAGGATGGGTCAACCCCGCAGACCTTGCTGGAGCGGGCCGACGAGGCGCTCCTGATCGCCAAGCGCACCGGACCGGCCAACGTCGTCCGCTACGTCGAGCGCGCCGTAGCCTAGGTCCGGCAGGTCCAGGACTGCGGCGTGACCGCGAAGCCCGGGATCGTAAAGACCAGCTGTTCGGTGCCGGCTGAGGCAGGTGTCCAGCTATCGGTCACGACGCTGTGGGCCGCGGTGTCGCCCGCCGCGATGACGATGCTGTAGGTCACGCTGACAGCCGTCCCGTTGAGGTCCTTGCGGGTCCAGTGGTACTGCACGGTGCCGCCGGGTCCACCAGCCTGCATCCGGAAGGTCCCCGTTGCGGTGACCGTGCCGAGCTTGCACTTCGTTGAGTTGTTGACGTTGATGGTCACGTTCTCGGTCGGCGTCGGCGCGAATGCGAAGGGCGCGGGCGGGGGCGTGGGCGTCGGGGTAGGGGTCGGGGTCGGCGTCGGCGTCGGCGTGGGCGTCGGGGTTGGCGTGGGCGTGGGCGTCGGCGTAGGAGTCGGGGTCGCTGTCGGCGTTGGGCTTGCTGTGGGGGACGTCGAGGGCGAAGGGCTCGGGCTTCCCGACGGTGATGCGCTGGCCGACGGCGAGGGGGTTCCGCTCGGCGAGGCGGTGGGGGTGGCGGTGCCGGACGGCGATGGCGTTGCGGTCGCGGTCGGCCCAAGGGCGACGGGCTGCGAAGACGGCTTCGGTCGCGCCGCAAAGAACCGTGGCGGAAGGTTGAACGTTGGGACCAGCAGCCAGAAGGGAGCGTGCGGATCATCCGCGAAGTACAGGCTCGCTTCCGGATCGCCGGCGCTGCCGCTGGCGTCGATCCGGAACGGACCGATTTCCCAGTCAGCGGGAATGGCGCGCACCATGAAGAAAACCGCGATCAACCCGGCGAAGAAGAGCAGAAAGCCGGCCTTCCGGCGCCGGCGACGATTCCGTTCGCTGGTCGCGGTGTCACCATCATCGCCGCGCTTCTGCGACTTTACGGGGAGCGCGACGGCATCCAGCACGACGCCCACCTCGGCTGGTTTGCCAGGGTCGGGCACGATGGCCTCCACCGCCGGGGCGGGCACAGGCGTGGCTCCAGCGACTGGGCCACCAACGAGCTTGGCCAGCCGTTCCTCCAGCCTCTCTTTATCGAGGCCGGAGTTCGCATCCTTCGGCCGCCGGGCACGCCAGGGTGTAAGGCGCATCTGCGCCCACCCTATCGCCCGCCGATTACGGCGCCTGTTTCACGCGTGGCTGTTCAGCCATGCCGCTGTGACGGGCTTGCCACGGAGGGTTTACGACCGCGTTGCAGCCGTCTACGCCGCTCGGGCGGTGAAGGAGTTTACCCGGGAGGCCAGGCCATGGCGCGCCCGCCGAGGAGATGGAGGTGGAGGTGATAGACGCTCTGGCCGGCCTGCGGTCCCTTGTTGAAGACGAGTCGATAGCCATCGCGATCCACTTTGCGCTCGTCGGCGATGCGGTTCGCCACCTCCATCATCCGCGCCAGCATCGGGGCCTGGTCGCGGGTGAGATCGTGGATGGAGGGAATGTGCACTTTCGGGATGACGAGCACGTGGGTTGGCGCCACCGGCCGGATGTCCTCGAAGGCGACGATGTCGTCCTCGCGGAAGACTTCTTTCGCGGGAATCTCCCGCGCGAAGATCTTGCAGAACAGGCAGTCCTCAGCCACCGGCACAGCTTACGCGCCGAGGAGACCGTCCCCGCAGCTGGCCACCGGTCGGATGGTTGCGAGCGCGCCCAGCGTCTGACCGCGCGCGGGCGCGTACACCGTGATGTAGTTGTCACTCAGGCCACGCATCCGGGTCGGATAGCGCCGGTCCCAGATCACTTCCAGTTCCCGGTCGACGAAGCGCGCCTCGTACGCCCGGCGCTGGGCCTCAGCCTGCGTCTGCAGCCGGTGGCTGCGTTCTTTGCTGACCGGGTCGTCCACGGGCAGGCCGAGCCGGGGGGCGGCCGTTCCCGCTCTCGGTGAGTAGCGAAAGACGTGCATGCCGCTGAGGCCGGCCTCCGCCGCGATATTCTCGGTATCCGCAAAATCGGCATCGGTTTCCCCTGGGAAGCCGACGATCACGTCGGCGGTCACCGCCAGCTCGGGGGATTGGCTGCGCAACGCGGCCACCAGGTTCAGATAATCGCGCCTGCGGTAGAGGCGGCCCATCCGCTTCAGCACCCGGTCGCTGCCGGATTGGAGCGGAATGTGGAGATGACGGCAAAAACGTGGGGCGCCGGCGAGCTCCACCAGCTCCGGCGTGAAGTCATTCGCATTGATCGAACTGAGCCGCAGTCGGGCGGGAGCGATCGCCTCGAGCAGTCGCCGCAGGAACGACGCCAGCGACTCCCCCCGCTCGCGCCCAAAGGCGCCGAGATCGACCCCGGTGAGCACGATCTCCCCATATCCATCGAAGACCGCCCGGCGCGCGCGCTCGATGAGGCTAGTTTCCGCCTCGCTGCGCGAGGCCCCACGGGTGCGCCACACGATGCAGTAGGTGCAGCGATGGTTGCAGCCATCCTGCACCTTGAGGAAGAAGCGGGAGCGGGCGAACGTCGTCGAGCCATGAGCCGCCACCGGGGCGAAGTTTGCCGAAATGTAGTCGAAGATCTCATTCTTTCGTGCGTTGGGAAAAGCCACGTCCACGCTGGGCACGGCCGAAACGCGCGGATGCGGATTGTCAACGTGACAGCCGGTCAGGATGAGATGGGCCTGCGGATGACGACGGCGCAGTCCGTGCACCAGGGTGCGGAGCTTGCGGTCCGCCTGGGCGGTGACGGTGCAACTATTGATCACGCAGACGTCGGGGTTGTCGGCTGAGTCCGTTACCGAGAAGCCAGCCCGCGCCAGCCCGTCGCCGAGCTCGGCCATCTCGGCAAAATTCACCTTGCATCCCAGCGTTTCGATCGACACGTTCATCGCTGTTGGACGAGGATAGCAGCGGCCACGATCGGCGCCAGTCGGGCCCGCAGGATCCGCGGGCCGAGGTTGACGGCGACGCCACCGTGCTCACGCAATGCCGACAGTTCATCGTCGGTCCATCCCCCTTCGGGCCCGACCGCCATCGCGTAGGCAAGCGAGCCGTCGAGCGCATCGAGCAACGGCATGGTTGCCGTGGGCTCGAGCACCACGAGCCGGGTCCCGGCCACCTGTTCGAGGGCGTCCGGCAGCGACATCGGTCCGATAACGTCCGGCACCTCGCCGCGACGGCTCTGCTCGGCGGCCGATCTGGCGATCGCCTGCCAGCGCGTCAGGCGGGCTGCCGGCGGGCGGCCGACCGAGCGCGCGGCCCGCACGGCGACGAAGCGGCGGATCCCCACGGCGGTCCCACCTTCGACGACGGCATCGAAGTCGGGGTTCGGCAATACCGCCTGCAGCAGCGCGACCGACGTGCGCGCCTCTCCTTGAACGGGCCGGTCGCCGACGATCCGGCCGACGACCCGACCGCCTTCGACCTCAACCAGCTCGAGCTCATATTGCCGGCCGCCCGCAACCGCGACCCCGCGCTCGCCGCGACGGAGGCGCAGGACCCGCGCAAGGTGATGACCCTGCGGCCCCCGGATGGTGACCTGCCCATCGGCCACCTGGGACTCATCCACGAACGTCCAGAACATGCCGGCCCCATCGTATCGGGGGCCCGGAACCCGACGACGGAAGGCCGTCGAGCTCGCGTTGTATTCGCCAGCATGCCACCCGCGCAGGTCCCGCTGCCGTTGCATCGTGCGACGCTCAGGGTCGCCGCCATCTCCTTCTGGGGACTGGCCAGCATCGTGATGGCCACCGACTTCATCGGAAACGACCTGCACGTGAACTTCACCACGGAGTGGGTCGTGACCGGCCTTGCATACCTCGCCGGGGTCCTCTGCTGGTTCCTGCCCTGGGGGCAAGTCCGGGGAAGGCGTTTCATTCCCGTCGTTTTCGGCAGCATCGGCATGCTGACGGTCGGTCTCTTTGCGACAGGCGGGACGCGCTCACACCTCTCCGTGCTATTCCTCGTCATCGTCGTGTTCGTTGCCGCGATTCTCGAGTTCCGCATCGCCGCCGGGACCCTGGTGGCCTGCGTTTTCGCGGCCGGGCTGCCGCTCGTGCTACAGGGGTGGGATGGCCTCTATGCGCGCTCCTTCGTGTTGCTGGCGGTGTCCATGGTGATTTGTGCCTACATTCCGGCCATCGGTCGCAGGGCGCTGAGCAAAGAAAATCAGCTCGCCGAGCGGCGGCGCATGGAGCTCGAAAACAGCTATCTGTCCACCATCGAGGCGCTGGCGGCGGCGCTGGACGCGAAGGATCGCCACACCGAGGCGCACTCGCGAGAGACCGCCGCGCTGGCCCGGGCGGTGGGCCACCGCCTGGGGCTGGAGGATGAAGCCCTGCGCTTCCTCGAGTACGGAGCGCTGCTGCACGACATCGGGAAGATCGGGATCCCGGGCTACGTTCTCAACAAGCCGGGCGCGCTCGACGAGGAGGAGACGGCCATTATGCGGGAGCACCCGGTGATCGGCGAGCGCATCGTCGCCTCAGTGCCCTTCCTCAGCCGCATCCGCCCGATCGTCCGCGCGGAGCACGAGCGATGGGACGGCCACGGCTATCCGGATGGGCTCAAGGCCGACCAGATCCCGATCGAGGCTCGCATCATCCATGCCTGCGATGCCTTTCAGGCGATGTCGAGCGACCGGCCGTACCGGCGTGCCAGGCCGCGCGACTGGATCCTCAACGAAATTGCCGCGCAGGCCGGCCAGCAATTCGACCCGCGGGTGGCGGAGGCGCTGCTCGCGGTGATCGCGTCCGGGGAGGCCACCGTCAGCGGCACCGCCCACAGTGCCGCCCACGAGGACAAGCGACTGCCGGAGGCCCACTCCTGGACCCAGCATCTCGACGCCATCCAGCAGCTCGGCGCGCGCCTCGCCAATATCGGCAGCGTTCCGGAGATCTCCGAGACCATCGGCCAGGCGATCACGACCCTGCTGCCCTACGACCAGTGCCGCATCTACCTGCTCGAAGACGACGGGCAAACGCTGAGGCCGGTTTATTTCAGCGATACCCGGCGGTCGGAGTACGACGGTGTCACCGCCGAAACGCTAGCCATCGAGGTCGGCCAGGGAATCACCGGCTGGGTAGCCGAAACCAAACAGGGGGCGCTGGTTGGCGACACGGAGCGCCATCCGAAGGCGGTCCACATCCCGAGCACCACCGAAACCGACGAGTCCATGCTCGCCGTCCCGGTCATCTTCGAGGACCACCTGATCGGGGTCATCGTCAACGTCAAGGTCGGCCTGCATCAGTACAACGGCGATCACCTGCGGTTGCTGACCATCCTGGCGAACCAGGCTGCCGTCTCGATCTCCAACGCGCGGCTGATCGAGCGCCTGGCCGCCACGGCCCGGACCGACCCACTGACCGGGCTTTCGAATCGACGCGCCTTCGAACAGGCGCTCGAAGTCCGGCTGGGTGCCGCACTCCCCGAGCCGTTCTCCGTGATCATGCTCGACGTTGATGGGCTCAAGCAGGTGAATGACGCCCGCGGTCACGCGGCCGGCGACGCCGTGCTGAAGCGCGTGGCGTCGGTCCTTACCGCTCACCTGCGCGAAACGGACGTCGTCACCCGGTGGGGCGGCGATGAGTTCGTCCTCCTGATGCCGGGAATGGATCAGGTAGGCGCGGTGTCGCTCGCGCGCCGGGTTGGTGGCACGCTGCGCGATGCGGACGACCCGGCCGGCGCTATCTCGGTATCGATCGGCACGGCCTCGTTTCCCGCGGATGCCACCACCGCAGACGGATTGCTGGCGGCTGCCGACCGCTCGATGTACGTCGACAAGCGACAGCGGGTCGCGTGATCGCCCGGTGGCGCTTTCCTAGCTCGCCGCCATCCGGGCCCAGTCGTCGATGTTCCAGGTCAAACCACTTGGACCGGGGTCGGCTCGCACCACGTAATCCATCACATCAGCCTTGAAGCCGCGACCGGCCATCTCGTTCACCGCACGGCTCGACAGGATGATCACCGGAAGATTCCGAGTACCGTCTGTGGCGCGAATGCGTTGCAACGTGGCAAAGCCGAGCTCTTCACCCAACCGCAGGTCGAGGAAGATCATGTCCGGCCGAAGCGCAGCCGCCTCCTGCATCACCTGGTCGTCGTTCGAGACCACCTTCACCTGATAGCCATCGAGTTCAAGCTTGAGCTTGTACATCTCGGCAACCGCCGGATCGTCCTCGATGAACAAAACCCGGATCGTATCTTCGACGGGATGCTTGATCGTGGCCATGTGGGTCCCCTTCACGGATGAACGATGCCGCCTACCTGCCGTTCACACTAGAGATGTCGCGGACGGCTGTCAATAACGGGTTAGGTTCTAGTCCCGCTGGTACGGCTGGCGAACCTCCTCCGGTAACTCGTACCAGCTGATCCGGTCGCCGATCCTCGCCCGCAACTTCCACTTGAGTGACTTCGGCTGCATCTCGATCCGCTCCCACAGCTGATCAAGGCGTTGATTGACGCGGCCGGCGTCCACGGCGAGCTCGGTGGCGGCACCGCGGACGCGCTCGATGTTGATCTGCAGCGTTCGGTACAGACCCCAGTCTTCAGAGGTGAGTCGGGCGAGATAGGCCGCGTTCATCGCGTCGTCGTCGTGGTCGGCGATGGGATGATCGAGCAGCAGCGCGATGGTATCGACGAGGTCCTTCATGTTGACCTCGTAGACCTGCAGCTTACTGAGCAAAAGATCGGCCGGGGTGAGCGTCGGACCGTCGTGGCTGAGACGGCCTCCCAGTTCGATGACATGACACATCTTCATCCGGTCGATGAAGATGTCGATCTGTCGACCGTTCAGACTGTCGAGATAGAGCAGTCGCTGGTGCCCGTTGAGGGTGTTGAATCGGCGGTCGCCCTGGTAGCCAAGCGACTCGAACAGCCGCTGCACGGATGGCTGCTGTTTCGAAGCCGCGACGAAGTCGAGGTCCCCATATCGGCGCTTCAGTGGCGGTTGTCGGGCGCTGGGCGAATGCAGGTTGACGGCCGCGCCGCCCACCAGCTTGACCGGAACGTTGGCCTGTTGCGCGGCCGCCGCAATCCGCTGCGCCTCGGCGATGACGTCGCTGACGGGGACGTTGACGTTAGCCGCCAGCTCAGGCCTCCTGCACGTCGACGATGATGGTCTTCAGATCCGTCATCTGCTCGATCGCCCGGTGGCCGCCCACCCGGCCGATCCCGCTCTCCTTGCCCGCGCGGCCGCCGAAGGGGATGTGCGCCTCCCAGTAGTTGGATGACTCGTTCACGTTGACCCAGCCGGTCTCGAGCCGCTGGGCGAAGCGCAGCGCGCGATCGATATCCCGGGTGTAGACGGAGCCCAGCAGGCCGTAGGGTGAGTCATTCGCGATGGCAAGGGCGTCCGTCTCGTCAGCGAACGGAATCAAGGGAGCGATCGGGCCAAACGTCTCCTCGCGGCTGACCCGCATCGCCGGCGACACGTTGCGCAGCACCGTGGCTTCGTAATAAAGGCGGGTTGGATATCCATCGGCCCGCCGCCCGCCCTGGACCACGGTCGCGCCGCGGTCGACCGCGTCTCGCACATGCTCGTCCATCTTCTGGGCGACGCCTTCGTTGTTGAGCGGACCCATCGTGGTGCCGTCGTCGAACGGATCGCCCAGCCTGATCGTGGTCATTGCCGCCGTCAGTCGCGCCAGGAACGCGTCCTGAATCCCGCGCTGAACCAGGATGCGCTCCCCAGCCGTGCAACTCTGCCCGGCGCACAGGAAGCAGCCGGTGATCGTTCCTTCCGCGGCCCGGCCGAGGTCCGCATCATCGAAGATCACGATGGGGCCGTTGCCGCCCAGCTCCAGCATCACATGCTTGCCGGCAGCCCGCCGGGCGACCGATCGGCCGGTTTCGGTCGAGCCGACGAAGCCCACGCCGGCGACCAGCGGATGGCCGGCGATCTCATCGCCCACCACCGAGCCGGGGCCTGTGACCAGATTCAGGGCGCCCGCCGGGAGGTCCGCCTCCGTCAGGCACTCCATCAACTTCACGCTGATGGCCGACGTCGAGGTGGCCGGTGCCCAGACCACGCTATTGCCACCGGCGAGTGCCGGGGCGATGAGCTCCGTGGCCATCGTCAGCGGCCAGTTCCAGGGGGTGATCACACCGTACACGCCGCGGGGAACCCTCAGCGTAAACACGAGCTTGTTGCGCGCCATCGACGGGATGACATTGGTCTCCAGTCGTTTGATGTCTTCGGCGGCGATCCGGAAATACTCGACGGCTTCCCCGACTTCTCCCAGCGCTTCCGCCTTGTACGGCTTCCCCTGATCGAGGCTCAGCCATCGGGCCAGCTCCTCGCGCCGCCGGTCCATGACGTCGGCCACCCGGTGCAGCAGGGCCGCCCGCTCGAAGGCGCCGAGCCCGGCCATGGCCGCCCGCCCCCGATGCGCCGCCTCGACGGCGAGCGCCGCATCAGCCCGGGTGCCTTTCGGCAGCGTGGCGATCACCTCGCCGGTCGCGGGGCTTACCGCTTCGAAGGTGGCCTGGCTCTCGGAGTCGACCCAGCGGCCACCCACGAACATCTTCAGCGCCGGGGTTTTTTCGACAACCTTCATCGTGCTCCTCCCGAGCCTGCCAGCACCGGCAGCTCTTTGAGCCTTGTCATCTGCGCGTCGTACAACGGCTCCTTGACGACGCTGGCCGGGTAGCGCCGGCCGAAGTACTGGACCTCGACGCTCGACCCCTCCTCGGCGCCGTCCAGTGGCAGGTAACCATAGATGATGCTCTTTCCCACCGTGTAACCGAAATTCGCGCTGGTCACGTAACCAAGCACGCCTCCACCGTGTCCTCCCCCAGCGGGGGAGGGTGACTGGAAGATTGGTTCTTTTCCGAGCACCGCGACCGCCGGGTCATCGAACGTCATGCATGCCAGCTTCCGAGTGATGCCCTGTTCCTTGATCCGCAGCAGCGCGTCACGACCGATGAAGGCGCCTTTGTTGAGACGGACGGCAAAGCCCAGGCCTGCCTCATAGGGGTTGTGCTCGCTGTGGATGTCGGCGCCCCATAACCGATATCCCTTCTCCAGCCGGAGCGAGTCGAAGGCCCCACCCCCGAGCGCTGCCACCCCGAGCGCCTCACCCGCCTTCCACAGGATGTCCCAGAGACGCAACCCGTATTCCGTCGGCGTATAGAGCTCCCAGCCCAGCTCACCGACATATGAAATCCGAATCGCATAGGTGGGAACGCTGCCAATCGTTAGCGAGCGGGCGGTGAGATAGGGAAACGCCGCGTTCGAAACGTCCTCCTGGCTCAACGGCTGCACGAGATCGCGTGCCCGGGGGCCCCAGACGCCGATGCAGCACCAGCCCGAGGTCAGGTCTTTCAGGTGGACACTGGAATCGTCGGGCAGGTGGCGACGCATCCAGGCGAGGTCGTGCATCCCAACGCCGCCCCCGGTGACGACCCAGAACCGGTCGTCGTCCACGCGGGTGACTGTCAGGTCGGTCATGATGCCGCCGCGCTCGTTGAGCATCGCGGTGTACGTCACCTTGCCGGCCGGGTGGTCCATCTGGTTTGCCGCCATCCGCTGCAGATAGGTAAGCGCCCCCGGCCCCGACACCTCGATCTTCTTAAAGGGCGTCGCGTCGAAGAGCACGACGCGCTCGCGCGCCGCTCGATGCTCGGCAGCCTGGATCGGTGACCAGAACCGGGCCGCCCATTCGGAACGGCCTGGGATAGCCCTCGCCGAATCTCCCTCCCCCCTTGTGGGGAAGTTCGGTACGAAATCTCCCTCCCCCCTTGTGGGGGAGGGTCGGGGTGGGGGGCTATTGCCCTCATACCACTGGGGCCGCTCCCAGCCTGCCCCCTCGAGGAACATCGCGCCCAGCGCCTGCTCCCGCTCGTAAAAGGGCGTCAGGCGGAGTTTGCGCGGCGTTTCCATCGGCTGCAACGGGTGGATGATGTCGTACACCTCGCGATAGTTCTGGGCTCCACGGGCGCGCAGATACGAGCGGGTGAACGCATGTGGGTAGAACCGGTTGAGATCTTCTTCGCGAAGGTCGAGATCCGGGACACCCTCCACCATCAACTCGGCCACGGCGCGGGCCGCCCCCACGCCGTGGGTGATCCAGACGGCCTCGCAAGCCCAGAAGCCGCGCACATCGAGCGACTCGCCGATCAGGGAATGCCCGTCCGGCGTGAACGAGAACATGCCGTTGATCTTCTCCACCAGCTCCGCCGACTCGAGCGGGGGGTAGAGCTCCGACGCATAAGCCATCGAGGGGGCGAAGAGGTCGTCGCGGAACGGCGCGCAGGACGGCATCAGGCCGTCGTCCCAGCTCGAGCGAAGCTCCTGAGGATCAACCAGGACGGGTTCGTGCCGGTAAGCACCGATCACGTAGCGGCGGTAATCCTGGCGGAAATACATCGAGTGATCCTGATGGCGAACGATGGGCATGGATTGCCAGCCGGTCTCGCCCGACAGCTCGGGCAGGGGATCGGTGATGCCGACCAGGTGCTGCAGTGGCTGAAGGGGGATTGGCACGCCGGCCATGCGGCCGATGACCGGGCCCCAGATGCCGGCGGCGCTGAGGACGTGCTCCGTTACGATGCGGCCCCGATCCGTCTCCACGGCGGTGACGCGCCCCTGCTTGACGTCGATGCCGGTCAGGCGCGTGCGGGCAAGAAATCGAGCTCCCGCCTCCTCAGCCACACGGGCCAGGGCTTCCGATGCCTGGACCGCCCTCACGGTCCCATCGCTCGGTACATGAATCGCGCCGTGCAGGTGATCGGTGCGCATGATCGGCACCAGGCGGCTGATTTCATCGGGGCCGATCAGACGGGTCTTGAGCCCCCAGGAGGTCGCGTGGCCATGCTTGCGTTTGAGCTCCTCCCACCGTTCCGGAGTTGCGGCCACCTCGAGGCTGCCCACCTCCCAGTAGACGGGCTCGCCGTCGAGCTGGAGGTTGCGGTAGGTCTCCACCGTGTCGATCGCGAACCGGCAGGTGGTGCGCGCGACATTGTTCTGAAACACCAGCCCCGGCGCGTGCGAGGTCGAACCCCCCGCGCGGAACAGCGGTCCCTGGTCGATCACGACGACATCGCGCCAGCCGAGCCGGGTGAGGTGATAGGCCGCGCTACAGCCGACGATCCCGGCGCCGATGATGACCACCCGGGCCTGGTCCGGCAGGCGTTCAGACCCGGGCATGCAGGATGGCGTCCTTGCGGACCTCGATGAACGCCTGGAGCTGTTCATCCACCCCCGAATCGATGCCGGGGTCGGCGTAGTCCTTGAGCAGCTGCTTCCATTTCTCATTCGCCACCCGATCGGCGGTCCGCGAGCCGTTCCGCTGCCAGCGGTCGAAGTTCTCGGTGGAGGAGATCCAGGGTCGGTAGAAGCCGGTCCGGTAGTGCCGCATGGTGTGCTCGGAGCCGAGATGATGCCCACCCGGGCCGACCTCGCGGATGCCGTCCATGGCGAACCCTTCGTCATCGAAGGGGATGCCCCGACTCAGGATCCACTCGAACATCCGGAGCGCCTCAACATCGATGATGAATTTTTCGTACGAGGCCAGTAGCGCGGATTCCAGCCAGCCGGCTGCGTGCAGGACAAAGTGCACGCCGCCGAGTACCGTCGGCCACATGCACATCAGCGATTCGTAGGCCGCCTGCGCGTCCGGGCCCTTCGACGAGGTCAGCGCCCCTCCGCCCCGGAATGGCAGCTTGTAATGCCTGGCCATCTGGGCGCTGGCCAGGATGCCCATCGCTGACTCCGGGGTGCCGAAGGCAGGACTGCCGGACTGCATGTCGATGTTCGTCAGGAACGACCCGTAGATGCACGGTGCTCCGGCGCGGACGA
Organism: Chloroflexota bacterium; assembly: GCA_005881715.1. Classification (GTDB taxonomy): domain Bacteria; phylum Chloroflexota; class Dormibacteria; order CF-121; family CF-121; genus CF-13. The sequence goes on from VBEE01000063.1 coordinate 29,449, forward strand.
GCTGGATGAGCGCGATGCCGGCCAGCGCCTCGGCGGTTTGCTGGGCCAGGGTGCCGGCCAGGCCCATGGGCGACATCGCGCCGGCCATCAGAAATGGGGTCGCGATCACGGGCTGATTGGCGGCCGCGTACTCGAGCAGAGCGCCGAGCATCCGGTCGTCATATCGCAGCGGACTGTTGACATTGACCAGGGCGAGCAGGGCGGGCGTCTTCTCGATGTTCTCCCGGCCGCCGAACAGGATCGACGACATCTCGATGGAGTCGCGCGCGCCCTCCTCTGAGATGACGCTGCCCATGTAGGGCATGTCGGTCCAGCGGATGTGCGAGTAGACCATGTCCAGGTGGCGGGTTTCCAGCGGAAGATCCTCCGGTTCGACGATGGTGCCGCCGGCACAGTGGATCTGCGGCGTCGCCTGCGCCATCTTGTCGAAGTTCGTGAAGTCCTCGATGGTGGCGCCCCGCCGGCCGCGATCCAGGTCGGTGATGAAGGGCGGGCCGTAGACGGGCGCGTTGACCATGTGGTTGCCGCCGATGACGACTGAATTTTTCGGGTTCCGCGCCTGCACCTCGAAGGTCGCCGGGACTTTCCTGATCTGTTCCTCGATGAAGGCGCGTTCGAAGCGAACCCGATTCTCTTCGATCTTCAATCCGGCGCCCCGGAAGAGGTCGAGGGCTCTGGGGTGCAAGAAGTCGACGCCGATCTCCTGCAGGATCAGCATGGCGTGGTCGTCGATCTGCTGAACCTGCTCGGCAGAGAGGATGTCGTACGGCTTGAGCGTGTTGGTCCACATACCGTCAGCCGGCGTGGGCCAGCGCCCGGGCGACCTTGCGGTGGCGGCCCGCCTCGAAGGCGCGGGCGTAGATCCTCTCGTAATTCTTGGCATCGACGTCCCGCGGATTGCCGATGCTTTGCGAGTCGGCCGCGGCCTTCTCGGCGAGCATGGGAATCTCCTCCTCGGAAAAGCCGAGCTGGTTGAGCGAGGGGATATCGAGGTCCTCGGTTAGCTGGTAGACGTATTCGACCCCGACCTCGGCCGCCTTCCAGACCGGTTTGTTGGCGACCTCGAGCCCCAGCGCCTGGCCGATCCGGGCGAAGCGCTCGGGCTCGCCGGCGTAGTTGTACTCCATCACCGGGGCGAGCAGACGGCCAGTCAGCGCCCCATGCGGCGCGTCGTGCACGCCGCCCGCGGTCTGGCTCATCGCATGGGCCGCGCCGGCGGAATCCGTGCCATAGGCGAGGCCGGCCAGCATCGCCCCCATGCTCATGTGGTACCGCGCCTCGAGGTTGTGGCCCTGCGCGTATGCGACCCGCAGGTAGCGGCCACAGTACTCCATCGCCAGCAGCGCCACCGCATCGGTGAAGGGCTGGTGATAGGCCATGGTGTAACACTCGATCGCGTGGGTCAGCGCGTCCATGCCGGTTCCGGCCGTGACGCCGGCCGGGAGATTGACGCTGAGCGCGGGATCGACCAGCGCCACCCAGGACGCGATGTTGGGCGTGCCGCCGACATTGAATTTCACCTTTCGGTCAGGGTCCGTGATCACCGCCCAGAGCGTGACTTCGCTGCCGGTGCCGGCGGTGGTGGGGACCGCCACCAGTGGTGGGATGCGGGAGTGGATCGGGTCTTTGCCCCATTCGTACTGCGCGATGCTGCCGCCATGGACGACGACCACGCCGATCCCCTTCGCGGCGTCAATCGAGCTGCCGCCGCCGATCGCCACCAGGCCGTCACAGCGTTCCGACTGGTAGTAGCGGGCGCCGGCGTCGACGAGCGCGATGCCGGGGTTGGCGCGCACCTGGTCGTAGGAGACCGGGTCGAGACCAGCGGCGCGCAGCGGCTTGAGCGCCTCGTCGAGCAGCCCGGCTTTCACGATTCCCTGGTCGGTGACGACCAGCGGGCGCTTGATGTTCAATGCTGCGGCCTCCTGGCCAAGGGCGGAGAGCGCCCCGATGGCATGCACCATGCGGGTCGGCGACTGATACGCCTTCAGGACACTGTCAAGCACGGCCAACGAATCTCATCCTCCTTCCACAGTTGAGCGGCGCCGTTTGGTATACGCCGAAAGTCTCTTCTGAGATACGAACTCTGTCAAGGGCCCGCACCTCGCGCCTCCCGCAACCAGGCTGCAACGCGATCCGACTCCATGACCGTAAGCGCCCGATTCCATCGCGTCGTGTAGTAGTCAGTGAAATCGAAATCCAGCGTCGAGATCTTGGCCTGGATGGCTCCCCAGAGCGTCCAGCCGACGTCGGACATGAGGGCAAAGAGGTTCATCCGGGCGAGTTGCTGCCGGTCCAGCCGGCCAAAGTACGCCTCGCACAGGACCGCTCGCAACTCATCGTCGAGGCTCGCCTCCTGCGCCGTGTTGCCCAGGTCGAAGCACGCATCATTGTTCCCGCTGAGCTCGTAATCGACGATCCGCAAGCACTGCCCGTCGTCGATGAAGTTCTCGCAGAGCAGGTCATTGTGACAGGACACGTTGGGGAGCGCCCCAACCCGGACCGCCCGCTCGATTTCCGCCAGCAGGGGCAGCCGCTGCCGGTAATCGGCGGGGATCCGGACCTGGTGCTCCTCGACGATCTGGAGGTAGGCCTCGATCAGCCGGAACATGTCGAACGCCTTCAGGAAGGGAGACGCGGCGTGCAGGCGCTTGAACGACTCGGCCATTCGCCGCACCATCCGCTCCGACTGCAGGGTCTCGGCCGACATCGTCGGACCGGGGATGAACTCGAGAACCATGACGTCAAGCTGCGGGACATGCTCCAGAACGGCCGGTCCGATGCCGGTGCTGGCCGCCGCCCTGGCGTTATAGACCTCATTGACCCGGTCGATCGACAGCAATTCCGTCGACGTCCCGGGGATCCGCATCACGTACCGCTCGCGGCCGGCTTCGACCAGGTAGTTCTCGTTGGTCAACCCGCCCGACAGCGGAGAGATCTTGACGTCCTTGCCTCGCCACAGCGAGACGCGTCCGGCCGCGGCCTCAGCTCGCGACAGGCTTTGCGTCATGGCCGACCAGTTGCTCGCGCTTCAGCACGGCGTCAGTGCTGACCTCGGCCGGCACGCGCCGGCCGAATAACTCCACCTCGACCTGCGCTCCGGGCCCCAGTCCGACCGGCAGATAGCTGTATGCGATGTTGCGCCGGACGGTGAATCCATACGCGCAGCTGCGGACCCGGCCGACGATCGAACCATCGGCATAGACCGCCTCTCCGCCATAGATGGTCGCGTACTCGTGGTCGCCGACCAGCAGGGTGCGCAAACGCCGCGTGATGCCAGCAGCCTTCGCCGCCAGGAGCGCCTCCCGTCCATTGAATTCGCCCTTGTCGAACCGGACGCAGAACCCGAGCCCGGCCTCCAGCGGATTGTCGAGGAGGGTGAGGTCGGAGCCGTAGTACCGGTAACCCTTCTCCATCCGAAGCGAGTCCAGCGCTCGGTAGCCACCCGGCCGAATGCCAAACGTTTCCCCGGCGGCCATCAAGCGATCCCACACCTGCACCGCGACGCGGGGATCGAGATAGAACTCCCACCCCAGCTCGCCGACGTAGGTCACGCGCTGGGCGAAGACAGCGAATCCCGCGATCCGGATGTCGCGTGCCTGCATGAACGGGAAACCTCCCTCCGACACGTCGTCGTCGGTGACGCCCTCCAGCACCGCACGGGCATGCGGGCCCCAGATTCCGACGACGCATAGATCCTCCGTTGTCTCGCGCAAATCAACCCGCCCATCCTCCTCGCGTTGCTCCAGGCGCAGCCACCCCAGGTCGCTGTTCACATATCCGGCACCGGTGATCAGCCTGAAGCGATGCGGGCCGAGCCGGGTGATCGTGACGTCCCCCGCGATTCCGCCGCGGCGGTCGAGCAGCTGGGTGTAGACGACACTCCCAACCGGCCTGGCGATCAGGTTGCCCGTGACACGTTCGAGCAGCGGGAGCGCGCCCGGACCGTCTAGCTCGACCTTCCCGAACGATGTCATGTCGATGATCCCGACCCGTTCGCGGAACGCGCGATGCTCCTCTGCCTGCAGCTCGAACCATGGCGGACGGGTCCAGCCGAAGCGCCGCTGGTCTGCGCCTGCCCGCCGCCAGGGCCTGTCCGGCTCGAAGTGCTCGGGCCGTTCCCAGCCATGTTTTTGTCCGAAGACCGCGCCCAGGTCCTGGACCCGGTGGTGCAGGGCGCTCGTCCGGCGCGGCCGGCCCCACTCGTCGGCGTCGTACGGATAGCGGAGGAAGTAGTAATAGCGGTACGCCTCTCTCGCCAGCTCGGCCACATAACGATGGTCGCGATGGACCGGGCCGAAGCGCCAGGGCCGGTAGGCATAGAGGTCGAGCTCGCTGTCTCCCGCGGTGATCAGCTCAGCCAGCGATTTCCCGATTCCGCCGGCGCCGCCAAACCCGTTCAACGACAGCCCGGCCGCCATGAAGAGCCCACGTACGCCCGGCACCGGACCCAGCAGGGGATTCGCGTCGGGGGTCATGGCGTCCGGATGACAGACGAGCTTCACGATCCCGGCCTCGCTGATGAAGGGAAACCGCCGCGCCGCCCCCGCGAGCAGGGGCTCGAACCGATGCTGGTCAGGCGGCAGAGAAGTTCCGGCGTGCTCCCAGGGAACGCCGTCGATCCATCGCGCGTTTGGGTCCAGCTCGTAGCCGCCCAGCACCACGCCGCCCGCCTCGGCCTTCCCATAGATGAGGTTGTCTGGGTCGCGGAAGCAGGGCATCTCTGGCGGCAGCTCGGCGCCCTCGACCGCCTGCAGCGCGGCGTGCTGGTGATCGACCGGGGTGGAGACGACGAATGCTCCGGCCATCGCCGCCACCTGCGGGGCCCAGATGCCACATGCGATCACCACCACCTCGGCCTCGATCCGCCCGGTCTCCGTCCGGACCGCCCGGACGGCGCCGGCCGAGGACAGCTCGATCCCGGTCACCCGCGTCCCGGTCAGCACCTTGACTCCGAGGTCGCGGGCGGCCTTCGCCAGGGCGAAGGTGGCCGTATGCGGATCGATGGCCCCGTCCCCCGGCACCCAGACCGCACCAAACAACGAGTCTTTACTGATCGCCGGCATCAGCCGCGCGGCTTGCTCAGGCGAAACGACTTCGACGTCGAGCCCTATCGCTCGGGCGCGGCTCACGCCACGCTGCTGCTCCAACAGTTGCTCGCGACTGGAGGCAAAGCGAAGGCTACCGACGGTCTCAAAGATGCCCAGCCGGCGATAGAGCTCGATGCTGTAACGACGGAACCGCATCATGGTGGGTGAGGGGTTGAACTGGGTGACCAGCCCGGCCGCATGACAGGTCGAGCCGCTGGTCAGCTCGGCTTTCTCCAGCAGCACCGTATCTCGCCAGCCGGCCTGCGCCAGATGGTAGGCGACGCTGGTGCCGGTAATTCCGCCGCCGATCACGATGGCGCGCGCACGGCTCGGTAGTTGAGTCATGCGCGCGCCGCTCCGCTCAGAACGTCGAAGAACTACTCAACCGGGATCTCTCGGTGAATCCGGGCCAGGTCGATGCCCTGATTCTTGCGGATCACTCGCGCAGCTACATAGATGGCGATCGCCAAGAGGTAGGTGCCTGCGAAATAAACGAGTGTGGACGGGTTGGATATGTGAACCTTGGACCCGGTCACGTCAACTAGCTGGGTACCGTAGATGGCACTGAAGGACCACTCGGCCAGCATAAAGAGCAGGAAGGCCGCGCTGACCAGACCTGTGATGGTGATGACCGGGACGCCGACGATCTTGTAACGAGCGATCGGCGAGTTCTGGAAGATGTCAGGGCGCCGCCAGGGCAGGATAGCCCCGGCGATCGAAGTCCCCAGGAAGGTGATCGCGATCACGCCAGTCGCCCAGAGAAACCAGGTCTGGATGCTTGGTGCAAAGGACCAGGCGAGACTTATCAGAATCGCCGGCACGATCATGAGGAGCAGTGCACCGTACGGCACTCGGCGCTTCGAGGAGATGTTCGCTGCGAACTCGGGCAGCACCCGGTCGAAGGCG
>VBEE01000064.1 GCA_005881715.1 Chloroflexota bacterium
AAGACCGGATCAAGCGCTTGCGGCGAGGCGCCGACTACGAGAACTACTACACCGCCCTGGACATCGGCACCGAGTACATCAAGGCGCTGGTCGTCAAGCGGGAGGGGCGTAACGGCGTCGTGCTGGGGGCCTCGCGACAGCGGCAGGAATTTGCCGACATGCAGGGCGGGGTCCCATCCGATATCCAGGGGATCATCGACAGCTGCGATAAGGCGATGTCCCAGGCGGAGGACATGTGCGACGTCATCCCCGGCCAGGCGGTGATCGGCATCGCCGGCGAACAGGTCAAGGGGTTCAGCACGTCGGTCACGGTGCCGCGCGCCGACCCCAACCTCAAGATCAACGAGGTCGAATTGATCCAGACCCTTCAACTGGTGCAGAAACGCGCCCTTCGCGAGGCCCGGCATGCGATGAGCCTCGAACTGGGCGTTGCCGACGTCAGCGTCAAGTTGATCAACTCGGCGATCACGAGCGTCCGAATCGACGGCTTTGTGGTCAACAACCCGATCGACTTCCAGGGCAAGCAGATGGTGATCACCGTCTTCAATACATTTGCGCCGCTGACCCACGTGGGCGCCCTGCAGACGATTGCGACCGAGCTGGATCTCGAGCTGCTGGCCACGGTCGCCGAGCCTTATGCCATGGCGCGCTGCGCCGCCACCGACGAGGTCTACGACTTCGGGGGAATCTTCATCGACATCGGCGGCGGCACCACCGACATCGCCCTGATCCGCAATGGCGGCATCGAGGGCACCCGAATGTTCCCGATCGGCGGGCGCGTCTTCACCAAGAAGCTGGCGACCCGCTTCGGCATCTCCTTTACGGAAGCGGAAGCCGTCAAGCTTCGCCATTCCAAGGGGGAGCTCCCGCCGGAGCAGGCCGACAAGGTGCACGCCGTACTGGCCCGGGATGCCGAGGTGCTGGTCGAGGGCGTGGCGATCACGCTCCAGGAGATGGCGAAGGGGGATCGGCTCCCGACGGCGATCTATCTGGCCGGGGGCGGCAGCGCCCTGCCGGAGGTCAAGGAGCAGCTTCGAAGCTTTCCCTGGGCGGACAAACTTCCGTTCGGCCGCCCCCCGGGCGTCAACGTCCTTCGCCCGGTCGATATTCGAGGCATCTACGACTCCACCGGGTTGCTGCTCGACCAGCAGGACATCACGCCGATGGGGCTGGCTTTCCACGCCATTCAGCAGCAATCTGAGGATCAGGCCCCCCTTTTCGGGCTGATGCGGAAGGTGCTGAAGGCGATGAAAGTCTGACGGTCGGGCCAGAAAACCTGACAGCGTAACGACTCGACTATCGGTGACGTTTCGGGTATGAAAGGCTGCGACGTGTTAAAACTGTGAAGACTCTGGCCAAACTGCTCTACGTCGAAGCTGACGAGGAGATCACCGACCTCGTCGATCGCCTCCGTGATCTCAGTCTCGAGGATGAGGTTACCTTCGTGGTCCCGGATCGGGCGCGCGCCCTCCAGAGTCCAATGAGCTTCCGGCTGCTGAAGCGCTATGCCGACAGCTATGGCAAGCGGGTCAACCTGGTGAGCGGCGATCCCCGCCTCCAGGCGATGTCGTTGGAAGCCGGCGTCACGGCCTATCCGAGCCTGGCGGCCTATGACACCGGGACTGAGATTCACCAGCCTGCGCTGGTCGATGAGCCGCCCGCGCCAGGTGCCGCACCGTCCACGACGGCTCCGGCCAGTGCCGAGGCCGGCGCTCGAGTCGGCGGTCCCGGCGGCGTCGCGACGCTCGACCGCCCACGCCAGGCGTCGGTGGTCTCGGCGCCCCCGAAAAAGGCGCCCGCACCTCCGAAGTCGCCACGGCCGGGTCCCTCCTTCAACAGTTACCGGCCTTACCTGATCGGCGCCGGAGCGCTGGCGATCCTCGCCCTGCTCGTCGGCATCCTGTATCTGCCCAGCGCAACCGCGACCCTGTCCGTGTCGGGGACAGCGATCAAGGCCGACGTGACGTTGCTCGGAGCACCCGGCACCGCGGCGGGGTCGCCCGACCACTTCGTCACCCAGGCGGTTAACGCGAGTGAATTGCAGAGCCTGCCGGGTACGGCAACGGGTTCGAAGTCGATTCCCGCCCAGCCATCCGTCGGCGAAGTGACCTTCACGGAGAACTGTGTATTCCTATGCGACTCAGGTACGACCACGATTCCGACCGGGACTAGCGTCAGCACGACAGACGGCAAACGCTACACAACGAACAAGGCGGGTACCGTTGCATCCCCTCGCGGCTCGGCAACTGTCCCAGTCAAGGCTGTGACCGCCGGCCCCGACGGCAACACGGGTGCCCACACCATTACAACCATCGATCGAAATCGCGATTTCAACCTCAGCGTAGATAACGCGCAAGCAACGAGCGGAGGTGCCGATCCACGGACGGCGACGGTGATTCAGCAGTCTGACATCGACGGCCCCAGAGACGTTTACGCAAAGGACGCCGTGCCGCGGATTACGGACCAACTGAAGACCAAGGCACAGGGCCAGACGCTCGTGATGGTAGGGAACGGGGTGCAGGCTACGGCCAAACCAGACCACAACGTCGGCGAGGAAGTCTCAGGCTTCAACATCGCCATTAAGGTCGAAGGTAACGGCGTTGCCTTCGACGAGAAGACTGTCAAGCAAATGCTGAAGTCCGGCCTCCAGCACAAGCTCCAATCCGGAGCCCAGCTGACCAGCGACGTCAAGCTCACCTACGACGCCATCGATGCGACAACCGATGGGCACGTCACCCTGAATGGTCACGCGTCGGGCTTTTCTATACCGGTCTTCCTGGAGAGCAACATCCGAGGACATCTGAAGGGCATGAGTCCCTCGAAGGCGCACGCCTTCCTGCAGTCGCTGCCGAACGTCGTCGACGCCCGGGTCACCCAGTCACCGTTCGGCCTGCCCTGGCTGCCGCTGTTCAGCTCGCGCATCTCACTCAAGATCCAGGAGGTCTCCGGCAGCCCGAGCTCTTGAGGATCCTCGCGATCGATCCGGGCAGTGTCCGGCTCGGGCTTGCGCTGAGTGATCCATCAGGGACGATCGCCCAGCCACTGAGCGTGCTCTCGCGACGCTCGGAGGCGGAGGATCTCGCGGCGCTCGTGGATCTCGTGGCCCGCCACGGCGTTGACGCGATCGTGATCGGCCTCCCACGCATGATGAACGGCCGCCTCGAAGCCGCGGCCCAGGACGCCCAGGCATTTGGCGCGCGCGTCGAGCAGGCGACCGGGCGCCCGGTGGCATACTGGGACGAGCGCCTGACAACGGTGGCCGCCGAACGTTATCTGATCGAGCAGGGCAAACGGCGGAGCAAACGGCGGCAAGAGGTTGATCGGATGGCCGCCACGTTATTGTTGCAGGGGTACCTCGACTACCAACGCGGGCGGGGGCCAGGAGGCTGAATGCCAGAGATTCCCGAAGCGAACGGCGAGATTCAAACCATCGAGCTGGTCAATGAGAAGACCGGCGAAGAGGAAAGCTACGTCGTTCACGACGTCGTGGAGATCGAGGGTGAAACCTACTACGTCCTCCAGGCGGAGGCCGACGAGGACCGGGTGCTGATCCTGCGCCGCGAGGGCGAATCGCTCGTAACCCTGGACGATGACGAACACGACCGGGTGGTCGAGCAGCTCGAGGAATTCGAAGAGGACGAGGAGATCGATGAAGACGGCGGCCCGGAGCGCTGACTGACCCAGTCCGACAACCCATGAGCGCACCCGCGCCGCGGCGGCGCAGCCGTGCGCTGGGCTGCGTGCAATGGTTTGTGGTCATACTCTTTCTGCTGCCGGCGGCGCTGGGTATCCCGAGCGTGCTCGCCTACAACTGGGTCGACCATCAGCTGCACACGCCCGCCAATCCCGGAAATGCCAAAGTACGGTTCGTCGTGCCACCGGGCGCCAGCTTTCATGAGGTCGCCGATACTCTCCATCGCGCCGGACTGATCGACTCGGTGACCGTTTTCGACCTCTACGCCCGCTACAAGCACCTTGACCGCAACGTCCAGGCGGGCGCTTACGAAATCAGTCGGAACCTCGACATGATCCAGATCCTGCAGGCGTTGCAAACAGCCGTCCCCGAGGAAATCTTCGTCACCGTTCCGGAGGGCTACACGATCAAGAAGACTGCCGCGCTGCTCGATCAGGGGGGCGTGATCAAGGGCAGCGACTACATAGCGCAGGCGGTGGTGGGCCAGTTTAACCAGGACTTCCTCAAGGACCTTCCGCCAGGGGCGTCGCTCGAGGGATTCCTGTTCCCCGACACCTACCTCATCCCGCGGAATGGGACGGCCAAGCAGCTGATCACCCTGCAGCTCGACCAGTTCGGCAAGCGCTGGAATGACACGCGCAAAGGGCAGGCAGGCCAGCGCAAGCTCAATGCGCTCCAGGTCGTCACGATCGCCTCGATGATCGAGCGCGAGGCGCTGTTCGACGACGATCGGCCGCTGGTGGCCAGCGTCATTTACAATCGGCTGTCGGCCGGCTGGGCGCTGGACATTGATGCCACAGTCCTGTACGCCAAGGGGGTCTGGCAGTCATCGGTCACCAAAGAGGACCGCATGATTCAGTCCCCGTACAACACCTATTTACATACCGGACTCCCACCAGGACCCATCGCGAACCCCGGCATCAAGGCCATCGATGCCGCTCTCCAGCCGGCGACAACCGGCTACTTCTTCTACCTCTCCGACAAGCAGGGTCACAACCACTACGCCAAAACCAACGAAGAGTTCGGCCGCCTCCTCAAGCAGTACGGCCTCGAGTAATCCCCTTCCCGACCCTCCCCGCCGGAGGGGCGGGGGCGTTGCCGGCTCCCGGCTTCTGCTGGTCGGTGGGGAAGAGGGCGGCGAGCTGGCCGCCACCCTTTACGATGCGGGGTTCGTGGCAGCCGGCATCGATGCGAGATGCGAGGCGCGAGTGGTCAAGCCGACCGAACTGACCGATGCGGTGGCGCACATGCGCGCGGATACCAGGGTTCTGGGCGCCGCGGTGACGATGCCGCATACCGTTGCGATCAGCCGGCTGTTGGACGGTCTGGGCCCGGAGGCCCAGGTAGTCCGGGCCGTCGACACGATCAGCCATCGGGCCGGTGCCCTGATCGGCTGGAACACCGATCGCTCGGCCTTCACCCTGGCCCTCGAAGAGGCCGGCTTCCAGGCGAAAGGTCGCACCGCGCTGGTGCTGGGCGCCGGCGGCTCCGCCCGGGCGTCCGTCGACGCGCTGCGCGAGGCCGCCGACAAGATATGGGTGGTGAGCCGCGACCTCGATGAGGCCCGCGCACTGTGTCGTGACCTCGACATCAGCAGCGGCGGTCCATCGCCGCTGGGGTCGCTGTCCTTACTCGTGCGCAAAGTCGAGCTGATCGTGAACGCGACCCCGGTGGGAAACGATGGCCAGGCGGTGCCCTTTCCGATCGAGTGGCTCCTGCCCAGTCACTTCGTCTTCGATCTCATCTATCAGCCGCCCATCACCCCACTGGTCCGGGGCGCGCGCGACCGTGGCGCTCACGCGATCAATGGGCTGTCCATGCTGCTCTTCCAGGGGCTCGCTGCCTTCGAGATCTGGACGGGCCAGCCGGCGCCGGAAGCCGAGATGCGGGCGGCGTTGGAGCGAGCCGTCCTGGGACGCCTCACTTCGTGAGCCACCTCCCCCTGGCGCTGGCGTGGGCGCTTACCGGCGGCGTGATCGGCGCCGGCCTGAACTACCTGTCACGCTGGCTTGCGCGGATCGAGGAGATCGAGTTCGAGCAGTCACGCCCGGAGACCCTGCTCATGCCGGGTCTCGGCGCTCTGCTGTTCTTTCTGTTCGCCCTGCAGCTCGGCCTCCAGCCGCTGTTATTCATCGATTCCGTCTACGTCGCCATCCTGGTGCAGGTTCTGGCCTTCGACCTGAAGACGCGCTACATCCTCGACCTGGTGATGTTTCCCACTTGGGTGATCGCCTTGGCGCTGGCCTTTGTGACACCCTGGACCCCCTACGCCACCTGGCCGTGGCCCGATTGGCGGACCGCCCCCGTCGCCGCGTTGATCGCCGGCGGCGTTTTCTTGCTGCTCTACCTTGGAGGGCAATTCGTGTTTGGCACGGAGGCGTTCGGGTTTGGCGACGTCAAACTCGCCGTGTTCATCGGGATGGCGACCGGCCTCTCGAGTCTGCGGATGGTCCACGCCCTGCTTTACGGCGTGTTTCTGGGCGGGTTTGTGGCGATAATTCTGCTCATCACTCGGATCCGCGGATTGAGAGAGGCGGTTCCCTACGGCCCGTTCCTGGTCATCGGGACCCTGATCATCCTCTTTACCCAGCCACCATGAACGCGCACGACCTGCTCCCCGGCGAACGGATCCTGGTCAGCTCAGCTCGGCACTGGGTGGTCCTGGTGCGCCCAACCGTGACGACCGTCCTGGCCATTGCCGTATCCCTGGTGATCCTCGTCTTGCTCCCCATCCCCGGCGAGCTGCGCATCTTGCTGATGCTCGGGGTCCTGCTCGCGGGGCTGGTCGTCCTCAACCTCTATTACTGGGGATGGCGGGCGCATGAATACGTGCTCACGGACCAACGGGTCATCCTGAACGAGGGGATCATTTCCAGGTTCTCCCGGTCGATCGCCATCGATCGGATCCAGGACCTCACCACCTTCCAGGGCATCTGGGGCCGGACCTGGGGGTTTGGCGACATCGAGCTCGAATCCGCCGGGCGGGACAGCGCCGAGGTACTCAGCATGGTGCCCCGTCCGCAGCAGCTCCGCAACGCGATCTTCTCGCAGATCGAAGCCCGGCGCCATCCGAGCTGAGGCCCCCACCCTGGCCCTCCCCCGCAAGCGGGGGAGGGAAATACTCCACCACGGGGTACAATCCCTTGCCGGACATGGTGAACCCCAGCGATTTCCGCAACGGGATGACGATCGAGTGGGAAGGGGAGCTCTGGATCGTGGTCGAGTTTCAGCAGGGCCAGAATGCCCGGGGCGACACTTTCTTTCGCACCAAACTCCGCAACGTCCGCAGCGGCTCGATCATCGACCAGAAGTTTCGCGACAAGGACCGCTTCGCCCGGGCTCGTATCGAAAAGGTGCCCATGCAGTACCTTTACAGCGATGGTGACAGCCACTTCTTCATGGATCTCGCCAGTTACGACCAGCTACCACTCAGCGATGACCAGCTGGGCGATACCCTGAAGTATCTGAAGGAGAACAGCTCGATCGAAGTTCTCATGTACGAGGGGCGGGCGCTCGGGGTCGAACTCCCGACCACGGTTGATCTCAAAGTGACCCAGACTTCACCAGGCTTCAAGGGTGATACGGCCGCCGGTGGCGGCAAACCGGCCACGGTCGAGACCGGGCTGACCCTCAACGTGCCCTTCTTCGTCAACGAAGGCGACGTGATCCGGGTCGACACCCGGACGGGCGCCTACGTGGAGCGCGTCTAGTGCCCGATCGGCCGCTCGGTTCCGTCAAGGTGGCGAACGAGGTGATCGCCCACATCGCCTCCCTGACCGCGAGCCAGGTGCAGGGCATCGTGGGAATGTATCCGGCCCGGGCTCGGGACGGGCACCGAGTGCTGCCCGCCAGTAACTCCTACAAGGGCGTGCGCGTCGATATGGGCAACGACGTGCTGAACCTGGAACTGTTCGTAGTCGTCGAACACTCCGCCCATGTCCCGACGGTGGCGGCTGAGGTTCAACGCCAGGTCGCGGACGCGATCGACAAGATGCTCGGCCTCGAGGTGCGGCAGGTCAACGTCTTTGTCGGCGACGTGAGGTTCCCCGAGGACGCGTAGTGCGACGCCTCATCGCCGGGGCGCGGCGCTAATGGGCCGGCGCCATCTGGCCCGAGAGCTTGCCCTCAAGGTTCTCTTCGAGCTCGAGGGCGATGGCGGCGATGTGGAGCGATCGCTGCAGTACCATGTCGCGGAATCGCGCGCCGACACCGAGGTCGCCGACTTCGCCCGGACGCTGATCCTGGGGGTGCGCGAGCATCAGGCGGAGATCGACGCCCACCTGCGCGATGCATCCCGCAACTGGGGCCTCGATCAAATGGCCAAAGTCGAGCGCACCCTGCTGCGGATCGCGGCGTTCGAGATCCGCTATCTGCCGAGCGTGCCGCTCAAGGCGGCCATCAATGAATCCATCGAGCTGGCCAAGACGTTCGGGGGGCCGGACTCCGGCAAGTTCGTCAACGGCATTCTCGGCCGGATCGCCGCGGATGAGGCCCTGCGACGACACCCCGACGAGGCCGCGACCCCGGGGGCCTCATGACGATCGACGAGGCTGTGGCGCGGATGGATTATGAAACCGCCGCTGCCGAGCTGGAACGGACGGTCCAGCTGCTGGGGAAAGACCAGGAGGATCTCGCCGAATCGGTCCGCACGTTCGAGCGGGGACTGGCGCTGGCTCGACGATGCGCGCGACTTCTTGACGAGGCCGAGCGCCGGCTCAATGAGCTGGCTCCGGCCGGTGAGCGGCCACCCGGCCCGTGAGCCTGCTTCGGAACCCGTACTTTGTCGTGCCGCTGGTGGCATGGGTGATCGCCCAGGCCAGCAAGGTGATCATCGACTCGGTACTCTTGCGCCGGCTGAGTGTGCGCCGGCTGGCGACCGCCGGCGGAATGCCGAGCTCGCACAGCGCGCTGGTCGTGTCACTCACCACCATCATCGGGCGGCTCCAGGGCGTCGAGTCGCCACTGTTTGCCCTGGCGCTGATCTTCAGTTCCGTTGTGATGTACGACGCGACCGGGGTTCGACGGGCGGCTGGCCAGCAGGCGATGATCCTCAACCGGCTGCTTGACGACCTGTTCATTGCCCATCGCGGCATCCATCAGGTCCGGCTCCGCGAGCTGCTGGGCCACACGCCGATCGAGGTCATTGCCGGCGCACTCCTCGGTGTCGTGATCGGGCTTGGGCTGTGGCGATGATGGTGGCGGAACGCCGGCGCCTTGACCAGGCCCTCGTCGAGCGCGGCCTGGCCTCCTCCCGGGAACGGGCGCAGGCGCTGGTCCGAGCCGGGCTGGTGCGAGTCGCGGGGATGCTGAGCGAGCGACCGGACCAGATGGTCGCGGCCGACCAGGCGATCGAGCTCACCGGCGCCAGGGTTTATGTCAGCCGTGGCGGGGAGAAGCTGGCGGCGGCGCTCGACACCTTCGCCATCGATCCACGCGGCCGTCGAGTCCTGGATGTCGGTGCCTCGACCGGCGGCTTCACGGACGTCCTCCTGCAGCGCGGTGCGGAGCGGGTGATCGCGGTCGACGTCGGCTATGGACAGCTGGCCTGGAGCCTGCGCCAGGACCCTCGCGTGACCGTCCTGGAGCGGGTCAACATCCGCGGCCTCGATCGGCTACCATCCCCGGCCGACCTCGCCGTCATCGACGTCTCGTTCATCTCCTTGCGGCTGGTGCTCCCGCGGGTCCGCGATCTGCTCAGCCCGCCGGGCGACGTCATCGCCCTGGTCAAACCACAGTTCGAGGTCGGCAAGGGCGCGGTGGGGAAGGGTGGCGTGGTTCGGAATCCGGCGCAGCATCAGCAAGTCCTCGAAGCGATCAGCGATTTTGCCCGGGGGCTTGGATACCTGGTGGCAGGCCAGATGTCTTCCCCAATCCAGGGCGCCAAGGGTAACCGCGAATTCCTGTTGTATCTGAGGCGGAATGGCTGAGGCCGTCGGCATCGTCTGTCATCCCCGCATCGACATCGGCGGCCCGCCGGTGCTGGAAGCCCGCCGCCGGCTCGAGCAGCGCGGTTTTCGGGTCTGGACCTACTGCGCGACGGCGGAGGAGCGCCCGGGCGCCCTGGTCGATACCCTTGACGGCACCCGCTTGATCGTCAGCATCGGCGGCGACGGCACCCTGCTCTGGACCGCCCAGCAGGCGGCGGCCGCTCACATTCCCGTGCTCGGCATCAACGCCGGTCGGCTCGGGTTCCTCACCCAGGTCCAGCTGGGCGAAGAGGGAAAAGCGCTCGATCGCTGGGCCGCCGGGGACTTCACGCTCCAGCGGCGGGCCTTGCTCGAGGCGCGGGTCGGCGATCGCGTCTTTCATGCGCTGAATGACGCCGTGGTTCACAAGGGCATCGAGATCAACCTGATCCGGATCGTTGTGTCAGTGGATGGCCAGCCTGCCGGACAGTTCGATGCCGATGGCGTCATCGTCTCGACGCCGACAGGATCGACCGGCTACGGCCTGTCGCTGGGCGGACCCATTCTCCATCCTGATGTTGGGGCGCTCGTGTACATGCCGCTCAACCCGCATAGCCTTTTCAACCGTCCGATCGTCTTGCCGGAGCAATCCCGGATCGTGATCCGGCTCCCCAAGGCCGCCGCCATCCTGACGTGCGACGGGCAACAGAATGCGCAGCTGCAGCCAGGAGCCGAGGTCCAGGTCGCGTCGGGCTTGCGCGTTGAGCTCGTGCAGTTCGATGGCGGCCGAAACTTCTTCGACCTGCTCCGGCGCAAGCTGCGCTGGGGCCTGCCGCTCACGGACGGGGACGATTGACCGCATCGGCCCTGCACCGGGTCGGCCAATTCTGGCGGCACGCGTCGGCCCGGGTGACTCCCGCGGAGCGCGCAACCGCCGCCAGGGTGCTGGGCCCCGAACTCGCCCCGCTCTTTGCGCAGCTGCCCATCAACGACCAGCGCCATGGGCTTGACGTGCTCGACACCGTAACCCGACTCGAGGGGCAGCCAAGCCGGCTCTTGCAGCAGGCAGCCCTGCTGCATGACGTGGGCAAGGCTGGCGCCCGCTTCTCCGTGGTCGACCGCAGCCTGACCGTCTTTCTCCAGGCGGCCTTACCACGCATACTGCAGTCCATGCTTGCAGCCCGGCCGGCATTCGCCCGGCGATTCGAAATCTACCGGGACCACGCCCGGATCGGCGCCGAAACGCTGCACACACTCGGCGCGCATGAGCTTGCCGCCGTCGTGGCGGAGCATCACATCGCGGACCCGACCCTTGAGGTGACCCGCCACTTGAAGCGCGCGGACGGGCGAAATTGATGCCCGAGGTGACCACCGAGCTCGAGCGCGATCCGGTTTACGTGGTGCGGACGGCGGCCTTCGATGGACCGATCGAGTTGCTGCTCACGCTCGCCCAGCGGGCGGAGGTCGACCTCAAGAGCATCGCGCTCGCGAGTCTGACCGACGACTATCTGCGAGCGATCGACCAGGAGCGGCCGCCTCTCGACCGGCTGGCCGCATTCCTCGTGATCGGCGCGCGCCTGGTCCAGCTCAAAGCCGCCGGCCTGATGCCGGACGCCATGGGCGCTGAGGCGGAGGAGGACCTGCAGGCCTGGGAAGACGCCATCAAGGGACGGCTGGAGGAGTACAAGCGTTTCAAGGAGCTGGCCGAATCCCTGATGCGCCGCCACGCCAGCGGACGGTTTACGTTCGCCGGCCTCCTGGAGCCCGAGGTGATTCCCCAGGCCCGCGTGCAGGTCAGCCTGGACGCGCTCGCGTCCGCGTTCCAGCAGGTGCTGGACCGGCTCCCTGCCGCGGATCAGGTGACCTTCGAACTCGAACATGTGTCACTGGCTGACAAGCTCGACCACCTTCGGCAGATGCTCGCCCACCAACCGCAGCTGAACTTTTCAGCCGTCTTCCAGCACGCGCGAACGCGATTGGAGGCGGTAGTGACGTTCCTCGCGCTGCTGGAGCTGATTAGAATCGGTGAGGCTCGCGTGGCGCAGCCCTCCGCGTTCGCTGAAATTACTGTGCACGCCCAGGAGAGGAAGGAGAATTGAGCGGCGCGATCGACGTACGGGACACGACCGGACTGGCCGCCGCGCTCGAGGCGGTGCTCTTCACGCTGAACCGGCCGGTCACCGTGCTCGAGCTACAGGACATTCTGCAGTCGCCTCTGCCGGATGTCGAAGCGGCGGCGAGCGCGCTGGGTGAATCCCTGGCGGGCCGCGGACTGTTTTTGCAGCGACATCAGGACCAGCTGCAGCTCGTCACCGATCCGGCGCAAGCCGACGTTGTCCGGCGAGTGCTGCGTCCCGAATATCCGTCGCGGCTCTCGCCGGCCGCCTACGAGACGCTGGCGATCATCGCCTACCGCCAGCCCCTGACGCGAGCGCGGATCGAGGAGATTCGCGGCGTGAACTGCGAGGCCGTGCTGGAGAGTCTCGAGGAGAAAGGCCTGATTCAGGAAACCGGGCGCCTCGAGACCCCCGGAACGCCGCGCCTGTTTGGCACCACGATGAAGTTCCTCCAGATCCTGGGGCTCAGCAGTCTCGACGAGCTGCCGCCACCACCCCAATCCGGCTCAACCAGTTCCTAGCGCGCGCCGGCGTGGCGGCCCGTCGCAAGGCCGACCAGCTGATCGTCTCCGGGCAGGTCTTGGTGAACGGGGTCCCGGCGGTCGCCGGCCAGCAGGTGACAGCCGGCGTCGATCGGGTGACGATTGGCGGCCGGGCGATCGAACCGGTGTCGGAGTCGACCTACTTGATGATGAACAAACCGATCGGGGTGTTGACCAGCATCGGTGACGACCGCGGCCGCCAGACGGTGGCCGATCACCTGCCCAGCGGAGCCGGCCGCGTCTTCCCGGTTGGCCGGCTGGACCTCAATAGCCGCGGCCTCGTGTTGCTCACCGACGACGGAGAGCTGGCCGGACGGCTGATGCACCCGCGTTACCATGTCGAAAAGGAATATCGGGTCGTGATCCAGGGCCGGCCGGGTGACGATGCCCTGCGCCGGCTTTCCCAAGGAATGGTCATCAGAGGGGAGCAGTTTCAGCCGGCCGAGGTTCGAGTGCGCGAAACCACGCCCGAGGAGAGCCAGGTGACGATGGTGCTGCGCGAAGGCCGCAAGCGCGAAGTCCGGCGGCTCTGGCAGATGCTGGGGCATCCCGTGCTGGACCTGCAGCGGGTTCGCATCGATGGGCTCCAGCTTGGCGATCTCGAGGAGGGAACCGTGCGCGCCCTGCGCGTTGATGAAGTTCTCAGCCTCAAGGCGGCGGTGAATTTGCCGTGATCGTCGCCATCGACGGTCCGGCGGGATCCGGAAAGACGACGGTCGGCCGCATGGTGGCGGAGAGGCTGGGGTTCGCCCTTGTCGACACCGGCCTGTTCTATCGGGCGGTCACCGTCGAAGCCCGCCGGCGCGGGATCGGTGCGAGTGACGTCGCGGCGCTGGTCCAGATGGTGGGCGAGCTTCACATCGACATCAACACCTCACCGAGCGCTGGTCGCGGCTCCCCGCTGCTCACGATCGACGGCCGTGATGTGAGCCGGGAGGCGCACGACCCGGCCATCGCCATGGAGCTCTCGCAGATCGCGCAGCTTCCCGACGTGCGCCGGCTGCTGGTCGAATCCCAGCGCCGGTCGGCGAGGGGCGATGCGGTCGTGTTGGGCCGCGACATCGGGACGGTGATCTTTCCCGACGCCGAGGTCAAGTTCTTCTTTACCGCCCCGGCCGCGGAACGGGTCGCCCGCCGCCGACGGGAGCTGGACCGGGCGCGTGGAAGCGCGACCCCCGACGCGGTGCTCGAACAGGAAATCGAGGCGCGCGACCGGGCCGACCTGGAACGGGAAGTCGCGCCGTTACGCGCCGCAAGCGATGCTATAATCGTCGCGACTGAGGGCAAGTCGGTCCATCAAGTGTTCGATGAGGTGATGGCCCATTTGCCGAAGCACTGATCGCTTTGAGCTATTCCTTCCTCACGCGTCTTGCACGGCTCCTAACCCGCGTCATCCTCGGCTCAAAATTCCACCTGCGGGGCACGTCGAACGTGCCGGTCAGCGGGCCCGTCCTCATCGTTTCCAACCATGTCGGGGCGGTCGATCCCGCGATCATCGGCGGCTGGACGCCGCGCCCGGTGTGGTTCATGGCCAAGGCTGAGCTCTTCAAGGGCGGCTGGGCCTGGTTGATGCGCGGCTACCATGCCTTTCCGGTGGTCCGGCACTCAGCAGACCGGACGGCATTGCGCCGCGCGTTCGCATTGTTGAAGCAGGGCTCGGCTGTCGTTCTCTTCCCGGAAGGACATCGGTCCGACACCGCCCGTCTATTGCGCGCGGAGCCGGGGGCCGGGTTCGTCGCCCGCCGCTCGGGGGCGCCCCTGGTGCCGATCGCCATCACGGGAACGCAGAACGTGATCGGCCGTCACACGCTGGTCCCCCGGCGGGCCGAGGTCGTGATGACATTCGGCGCGCCGTTCGCGCTGCCGGAGCGGAACGGTGATGGCAGCCCGATGGATCATCAGCAGAGCTCGGATTACCTGATGACGAAGATCGCCCAGCTTTTGCCGTTGGAATACCAGGGGGAATACGCCAGCCCCCCCATGTCGAAACGGGCCCAGGGATGAAGAAGATCTATGTCCTCGACACGAACGTGCTTCTCCATGATCCGAACGCGATGTTTTCCTTCGAAGACAACGAGATCGTGATCCCCCTGGTCGTGATCGAGGAAGTCGACGGCCAAAAGCGCCGCCAGGACGAGGTCGGCCGCCACGCCCGTCTGGTCGCGCATTTCCTCGACGAACTTCGGATCAAGGGAAAGCTGTCGGAAGGCGTAGGCCTCAAATACGGCGGCACACTCCGGGTTCAGCTGAAGCATCAGGAGTCGCAGCACTTGCCCGAGGACCTGGACCCGCGGAAGGCTGACAACCAGGTGATCGCCCTGACGTTGCAGCTAAAGGCGGAGAGCAACGGCACGCCGGTCATCCTGGTGAGCAAGGACATCAACGTGCGGGTGAAGGCCGACGCCCTTAACCTGCAGGCGCAGGACTACGAAACAGACAAGATGGTCCTCAAAGAAGCGGATCTCTACGACGGCATGACCACGCTCTCCGTGACGCCGGAAGACATCGAGAGCTTCACCAAGACGAACATGTATCAGCCGACGAACGGTCGGCTCTACGACAACCAGTTCGTCCACTTCAAGTCCCTCAACGGCACGAAGTCCAGCGCGCTGGGACGCTACGATGCGACGGCCGGCCAGGTGGTCGCCCTCGCTCCGGTCAAGAAAGAGATCTGGGGCATCCAGGCCAAGAATCTCGGCCAGCGGTTCGCCTTCGACATCCTGCTCGACCACCGTGTCCCGCTGGTGACGATGACCGGCCAGGCCGGCACCGGGAAGACGCTCCTGGCGCTCGCCGCCGGGCTGAACCAGGTATTGGATCAGCACCGCTATCGCCGGCTGCTCGTCACCCGGCCCGTGATCCCAATGGGGAAGGACGTGGGCTACCTACCGGGTGACAAAGACGAAAAGCTGCGCCCCTGGATGCAGCCGATCTATGACAACCTCGAGTACTTGATGGGCTGCATCTACAAGGAACAGATGGCGGCCGACATGATCCGGCACATTCAGGACAAGGGCCTCTTCGAAGCGGAGGCACTGACCTACATCCGGGGCCGAAGCATCCCGCAGCAGTTCATCATCGTGGACGAGGCGCAGAACCTCACGCCCCATGAGGTGAAGACGATCGTGTCCCGGGCCGGGGAAGGGACGAAGATCGTCCTCACCGGTGACCCGAACCAGATCGACCATCCCTACCTCGACTTCCGCAGCAACGGGCTCTGCTACGCGATCGAGAAGTTCAAGAACAATCCGCTAGCGGGCCACGTCACCCTCACCAAAGGCCAAAGGTCAGAACTCGCGGAGCTTGCGGCAAAGCTTCTGTAACCCCACCGTGACCCTCCCCCCGGTAGGGGAGGGAGACCTCGGTGCTGAGGTAAGTTAAGGCCGGTGGATCGAACGTTTGTCGCACTCGATCTGGAGACAACGGGGCTGACTCCCCGCCTTGACCGGATCATCGAGGTCGGTGCGGTTCGGTTCCAGGGCGATGAGGTCCTGGCCAGCTTCCAATCGCTGGTTCGCCCGGAAGTCGGAATCCCGCGCGCGGTCCAAGAGCTCACGGGCATCCGCGATATCGATGTCGCCGCGGCTCCCCAGCCGGAGGAGGTGATCGCCGAGCTGATCAACTTCGTCGGTGACAGTGCCGTCGTGGCCCACAGCGGCAACTTCGACCTCTCCTACCTTGTGGACGGTGACGGCGACGGCAAGCCCTACGAGCTCTTCGACACCCTGGATTTGACTCGGATGCTTCTCCCCATGGCTCCCAGTCACAGCCTGCCCCATCTGTCGCGCCAGCTTGGGCTGCGGCATCCGCATCCACATCGGGCGTTGTCGGATGCCGACGCGGCGCGCCAGCTGTTTCGCTATCTATGGCAGTTTGCCCGCGGCTTCCCGCGGGACCTCCTCGACCGGATGCTCGAGGTCACGGCCGGCTGGCCGCATCCGCTCCAGCATTTTCTGAGTGAGGCACACGCCGCGCCTCCGACCGGGCTGACGAGCCTGGCACCCGCCACAGTCACGCCCGCGCCGCCGGCGCGGAGCACCGCGCCGTCGACGGATCCCCACGCCATTCGGGCGCTACTCGGCCCGGACGGGCCGATGGCCGGGCTCCTCGATGACTACGAGCTGCGTGAGTCACAGCTGCAGATGACCCTGGCGATTGCCCAGCTGTACGCGCGAGGTGGTCGCCTGCTCGTCGAAGCCGGTCCGGGCACGGGGAAATCGCTCGCCTATCTGGTGCCAGCCGTTCACCACGCGGTGGCCAGCGGTGAGCGGGTGGTGGTGGCGACGAACACCATCACCCTGCAAGAGCAGCTGTTCTCGAAGGACATCCCGTTCATGCGCAGCTGGCTGCCGTTCGATTTCAAGGCCACCCTGCTGAAGGGTCGGGCCAACTACGTGAGCCTCCGACGCTGGAATCGATATCTCAACGCGCCCAGCCGGCGGGCGGACGGCACGTGGTTCGACGAGGAAGTGAAGTTCAAGTTGCGGATGCTGGTGTGGCTCGCGCAGACCCGCACCGGCGACCGTTCCGAGATCAAGCTCAACGGCTTCGAGGAGCTGTTCTGGGTGCGAGCGGCATCCACTCCCGATGATTGTCTCGCCGCGCATTGTGAAAATTACAAGACCCAGCAGTGTTTCTATTGGAACAGCCGCCGAGCGGCGCAAGATGCTGACCTGATCGTCACCAACCACGCCCTGCTTCTCGCCGATGCCCTTCGGGGCGGCACAGTGCTGCCACCGCATGAGCATCTGGTGGTCGATGAGGCTCACCAGCTCGAGGAGACGGCAGTCGATGCGCTGACCATGCGCGTAGGTGAGGAGGACCTGCTGGAGAGCGTCGACGGCGCTCTCACCTGGTTCCGCGCCGCCATCGGTGCACCCGGCGAGGCGGTGCGGCTGGCCGCGGCGGAGTGCCGGCAAGCGGCGACCGAGTTTTTCCGCGCCGTTCGCCCCGTGGTGGCGCAGGGGCAGCCGGAGGTCCCCCTGCGACCGGGGCGGGAGGAGCCGATCATCCTCGATGCGTCGTCGCGTGCATGGCCGGAGAGCATCACGCTAGCGAAGCTGGCCGGCATCCTCGGTGAACGCGCCATCGCGCTCCGCCAGGCGCTTGATGGGGCTGGTGCGCAACTCCCATTTGAGAGCAACCCGTACGCCCAGCGCGAGCTCGACCTGTTTGTCACGCAGCTGCAGGCGCGCGTCGACCTCGTTGTCCAGGCCCTCTTGCACCCGCAGCCCGACCGCCTCTACTGGATCGGGGCGGAACGGCGCTCGGGGCGGCCGCTGGTACAGGCCGCGCCCACCGCGGCCGGCCGCGAACTTCAGGCGCGGGCGTTCACCGGCAAGGAAACCGTGGTGTTTACCTCGGCAACGCTCGCAGTGGCGGATTCGTTCGCGTATTTCAAACGGGGGGTCGGCCTCGAGGAGTTGAGCACGCACGAGATGGTGCTGGCGTCACCCTTCGACTACCTGTCGCAGGCGCTGCTCTGCTTGCCGACCGACCTTCACGATCTCAACGACCCGACCTTCATCGATCAGGTCGCCGCCGTGGTTGGCGACATCGCGCAGGCGATCGGTGGCCGGACGATGGTGCTCTTCACGTCACATCAACAATTGCGAGACGTGGCGGATGGTCTGCGTGGTCGCTCGGCACTCCGCCATCTCAACGTGCTGGCGCAAAACGTCGATGGAACTCGGGAGCATTCTGCTTGGAAGCAGCAGCTTCTGGGAGGGGATCGACGTCCCGGGCGACGCGCTGTCCTGCGTGGTCATCGTCCGCTTACCGTTCCGGGTCCCGAGCGACCCGCTGCAGCGAGCCCGGAGCGCGATGCTGGCGGACCCGTTCGGACAGCTGGCCCTTCCCGAGGCGGTGTTGCGCCTCAAGCAAGGGTTCGGCCGTCTGATCCGGCGGCAGAGCGATCGAGGTGCCGTCGTCCTGATGGACCACCGAATCGCGAACCGCACCTACGGCGCCGCGTTTCTCAACGCGCTGCCCCGAGCAGCCGTGCACCTTGGCGCGTGCGATCAGATGGCGCCGAGCATCGCCCAGTGGCTGGCCCGAGGCGGCGGGGTTCGGCTGCCGGCTCCGGCCGAGGTATGACCGCGGACGGCCAGCTCACGGTCGGGCTGGCGCAGGTCGATTCCGCCCTCGGCGATCGGGATCGCAACCTCGCCCGCCACCGACAGTGGGTCGCACAGGCGGTCGACGCCGGTGTCAAGCTCCTGGTCTTCCCTGAACTGAGCCTCACCGGTTATTTTCTGCGGGACCTGGTGGTGGACAGCGCGCTCAGGCTTGACGGCCCGGCGATGAAGGACCTGCTGTCCCTCTCCGGCGACCTCGACGTCGTACTGGGCGCCGTCATCGAGGAGCCGGATCATCGCTACTTCAACGCCAGCCTTTACCTCAGTCGGGGCGAGCTCGTCCATGTCCACCGGAAGGTGTATCTCCCGACCTACGGAATGTTCGACGAGCAGCGCTACCTCGCCTCGGGCGATCGCTTCCGCAGCTTCAAGACGTCCTTCGGCCGCGCCGGAATCCTGGTCTGTGAAGACATCTGGCACCTCTCCAGCGCGTACATCCTGAGCCTCGAGGGCGTCGACATGATCATCTGTCCGTCGGCCAGCCCCGGCCGCGGACTCTCGACCGACGAGCGGCTGGGCACCGCGGAATCCTACAACCTGGTTTGCCGCACCTACGCCCAGTTCCTGACAACGTTTTTCCTGTATTGCAATCGGGTCGGCTACGAAGATGGAGCCAACTTCTGGGGTGGCTCGATGGTGATCGGACCCAATGGCGACATCCTGGCGCAGGAGGAGGATGCGGATGAGGCGCTGGTGGTGGCCACCCTGGACCTGGGGGACGTGCGCCGCGAGCGCCTGGCCAATCCGCTGCTGCGCGACGAGCGGGTGGAGCTAACCATCAATGAATTGCGGCGGGCCTTACATGAGCGCACACGCAAGCCTTACTGAGCCCGTCTTCCCGCCGCTTGCCATCAACCCGGACCTGGTACGGAAAATCCTCGTGCGTTTCATCCAGAACGAGGTGCAGAAGGTCGGCTTCGAGCGGGTCGTGCTCGGCCTGAGTGGCGGAGTCGATTCCAGCCTGGTCGCGACCCTGGCCAGTCAGGCGCTCGGGCCAACGAATGTGCTGGCGGTCATCATGCCGTACAAAACCAGCGACCCGAAGAGCCGCAGCGACGCCCTGCAGGTGGTGCAGCAGCTGGGCATCGATCAGCTGCAGGTCGACATCACCCCGCAAATCGACGCCTACTTCGAACGGTTCCCGGACGCCGATCAGAAGCGTCGGGGCAACAAGATGGCGCGCGAGCGGATGACTATCCTCTACGACCAGTCCCTGGTCTTCAGGGCGCTGGTGATCGGCACCAGCAACAAGACCGAGCTGCTCCTCGGCTATGGCACGATTTACGGCGACATGGCGAGCGCACTCAACCCGGTCGGGGATCTCTACAAGACCCAAGCTCGCCGACGCCCTGGGGGTGCCGACCGCCATCGTGCAGAAGGCGCCCTCCGCCGACCTCTGGTCCGGGCAATCCGACGAGACCGAGCTGGGTTTCGCCTACCGGATGGTGGACCAGCTGCTCTACTACCTTGTCGACCGCCGCTATTCCAGGGAGGAGCTGGCCCGGCTCGGGTTCGAACCGGCCTTCGTCGACGACATCATCCGACGGGTGCGCGACAACCAGTACAAGCGGCGGCTGCCGGTGATCGCCAAACTCTCATCGCGCACGGTCGATCAGGAATTTCGCTATCCGCGCGACTGGGGACACTAGTGCGACCCGGCGCCTGAGGTGGGGACGCTGTATCTCGTGGCAACACCGATCGGCAATCTCGATGACATGACGCTGCGCGCGGTCCATGTGCTGGAATCGGTGCCGCTGATCGCGGCCGAGGACACCCGGCATACACTGAAATTGCTCACTCACTTCGGCCTGCGGCGCCCGCTGGTCAGCCTTCACGCTCACAACGAGGCCCGCCAGCTGCAGACGATTCTGAGCCGGCTCGAGCAGCACGACGTCGCGCTCGTCTCCGACGCCGGGACGCCGGCGCTATCCGACCCCGGCGTGCGGCTGGTCAGCGCTGCGGTCGCTGCAGGGTACCCGGTGGTGCCGGTGCCGGGGCCGTCCGCAGTCCTGGCGGCTCTCGTCAGCTCGGGACTGCCGACCAACCAGTTCACGTTTCTGGGGTTTCTGCCGCGCAAACGGGGCGAGCTGGAGCGGGTGATCAGAGATGCGGGGGAGGCAAAGCGGACGTTTGTCTTTTTCGAATCTCCACATCGAGTGCAGAAGACATTGGCTATAATGGCGTCCGCCCTCGGCCCCCGCTCGCTGGTGGTGGCGCGGGAGATCACCAAGGTCCACGAAGAATTCTTGCGTGGAACGCCGGCGACGCTCCTGGAGCACTTCGCGAAATCTCCACCCCGAGGCGAGCTGACGGTCGTGGTTGCCGGCAGCGATTGGAGAGCCCCTGATGAGTAAGTTCTACATCACCACCGCGATCGTCTATATCAACAACACGCCGCACCTGGGCTTCATTTATGAGCTGACCGGGACCGACGTGCTCGCTCGGTATCACCGGATGATCGGTGACGAGACCTTCTTTCTAACCGGTAGCGATGAACACTCGCTCAACGTCGAGCGGCGGGCCCGGGAGGAGGGCCTGTCAACCAAGGATTTCAGTGATCGGATGGCGGAGGTCTATCGTCAGATCGAGTCGCGCTTTCAGATTTCGTATGACCGCTTCATCCGTACCGAAGACCCGGACCATGTCAAGGGCGTTCAGGATTTCATCGAACGGATCAAGCAGCACGACGACATCTACAAGGGCACCTACGAAGGCTGGTACTGCACATCCTGCGAGGAGTTCAAACAGGACGCGGACCTGCGGGACGGATTCTGCCTGATCCATCCCACGTTGAAGGCGACCTACCTGAAGGAAGAGAACTATTTCTTCGCGCTCTCCCGTTACCAGGATCGCCTTTTGGAGCATTTCGAGAAGCACCCGCAGTTCGTCCAACCCGAAAGTCGGCGCAACGAAATCCTGAGCATCATAAGGGGTGGACTCCGTGATTTCAGCATCTCGCGCTCGACCGTCCGTTGGGGCGTCCCATTCCCGGGAGACGACCGGCACGTCGTCTATGTGTGGGGCGACGCCCTCACCAACTACATCACCGGCGTCGGCTATGGCAGCGACCCGGCGAAGTTCAAGACGTGGTGGCCGGCGGACCTGCATGTCATTGGGAAAGACATCACGCGTTTTCACGCCATCTACTGGCCGGCCATGCTGATGGCCGCCGGCCTCCCACCACCCAAGCGGATCTGGTCGCATGGGTTCATGACCATCCACGGGGAGAAGATGAGTAAGACGCGGGGCAACATCCTGGACCCGGGCGACGCGGTGCAGCGATTTGGTGTGGACGGCGTTCGATACCTCCTGCTGCGGGAGCTCCCGTTCGACCGCGACGGAGACATCAGCTGGGAGACGATGACCGACCGGTTCAATGCCGACCTGGCCAACGACCTGGGAAATTTTGTCTACCGGACGCTGTCGATGTTGCAGCGCTACTTCGACGGCAAAGTGCCGGCCCCCGACGGCGACACGGTGGCCCTGGACCAGCAGTTGCGCACGGCCTTCGAGCGCGCCATCCGCGGTCTCGACAAACACATGAAAGCCGTGGATTTCACGGCTGCCCTCGACCTCATCTGGCAAGCGATCAATCGCGGCAATAAGTACATCGAGGAGACCGCACCCTGGGTGCTCGCCAAGCAGTCGGACCAGCGAAAACGGCTGCAGACGGTGATGTACAACCTGGTCGAGGCCATCCGGCTGACCACCTACCTGATCATGCCGTTCATGCCGGAGACGGCGACCAAGATCGCGGCGCAAGTCAAGGCTGATCCCAAGGCGTCCTGGGCAACCGCGCGCGAGTGGGGACGGTTGGCGCCCCGCACCCAGACGACACTCGGCGGTGTCCTCTTTCCCCGAATCGAGAAGCCGGAGCCGGTCGCCTGATCGATTCGCACGCCCACCTCCTTCACCTGCGCGCGCCGCTGACGCCCGCCCAGGCGCTGGAAGACGCTCGATCCGCGGGTGTACGGGCCGTGATCAATATCGGCGACGATGGCACGGATAACAGGCCGGGTATCGAGCTGGCGGAGCAGATTCCGGGGCTGCGGACGACAATCGGGCGGCATCCGCACTCGGCGGGCGAACCGATCAGCGCGGATGAACGTCGAGAGTTGCGAGAGCTGGCCGCGCACCCGAGCGTGGTGGCGGTAGGGGAGATCGGGCTCGACTACCACTTCACCGAGTACCACCGGACGCCGGCAGCAGCGCAGGCCCGGACCTTTCGTCAGATGCTGGGCCTGGCGCAGGAAGTCGGCAAGCCGATCGTGCTGCATACTCGAGACGCATTCCCCGACCTGATCGCGATCCTTGATGAATTTCCCGGCCTGCAAGGTGTCTTTCACTGCTTCAGCGGAAATTCCGCGATCGCCGCCGAAGCGCTGTCCCGAGGCTTCTATATCTCCTTCGCCGGGACGGTGACATATCCCACAGCCCACGGCGTCATCGGTGCGGCCAGTATCATCCCGCTGGACCACATGCTGGTGGAGACCGATTCGCCGTTCCTGCCGCCACAGAGCCGGCGTGGGACGCCGAACGCTCCGCGCTATCTCATCGAGACCGTTGAGCGAATCGCGGCGCTTCGCGGCACCACCGTGGCCGAGATCGAAACGGCGACACGGCAAAACGCCATCGATCTCTTTCGGTTGAATCACGCCGGCTAGCAAGCGTCCGCTGGATCTCGCTGATCCCTCGATCATTCGCGGGATCGCCCGCCGCTTCGGCGTTCGCTTTCAGCGCCGCTGGGGGCAGAACTTCATTGCCGATCGAGGGCAATTGGAACGGATGGTCGAGGCCCTGGAACTCACGGCAACCGATCAGGTCGTCGAGGTCGGTCCGGGGCTGGGCGCGCTCACCGTCGAGCTTGCCAGCCGAGCCCGCGCCGTCGTCGGGGTCGAGATCGACCCGGCCTGCGTGAAAGCCCTGGGGCTGGTGCTCCGGGATCACTCCAATGTTCGGATCGTCGAGGCCAACATCTTGCAGGCGCCGGTGGCGGACTTCCTGCCGGCGGGCTACCGAGTAGCCGGGAACGTCCCCTACAACCTGACCGGCGCCCTGTTCACGCACTTGCTCGAGCAGCCCCGACCACCGCGGCGCATCGACCTCCTGGTCCAACAGGAGGTCGCGGAGCGAATCGTGGCACGTCCGGGTGGTTGGAGCCTCGCCACTCTCGGTGTTCGGGTGTACGGGCAGCCGGAGCTCGTCTTGCGGGTCCCCCGGACGGCCTTCCTTCCGCAGCCGCGGGTCGACTCTGCGCTCGTGCGGATCATCCCCGATACCGATCCGGCCTTACCGAAGGCCGACTTGCCGAGCTTCTTCCGTTTCGTCACACCATTCTTCCAGGCTCGTCGCAAACAGCTGCCCTTCGTGCTGAGTCGAAAACTCGGAGTCAGTGGGGTGGAGGCTCGCGCGCGGCTCACCGTTATAGACATCGACCCGGCGCGGCGGCCCGAGACCCTGTCACTCGAGGAATGGAGGCGATTTTTTGAAAGTGAGCGCGGACGTTGACAACTAGCTACGATTTAGGCGCCTTGAAGGAGCCGGAGGACGTGGCCGCAGTGCCGGATCCCCGTGACATCATCCTTCCCCGTCCGGGCTTCGGCAGCGTGCTCGCGAATCACGATTTCCGGCTGATCTGGTCAGCCCAGGTCGCCTCCCAGCTTGCCGACAAATTCTTGATGTTTGCCTTGCTCATCCTCACCTACAGCATCAGCCGCGCCAGCACTCATGGCGCCGCCCTCTTCCTCGCCTACACGTTTCCCTCGGTCTTCCTCAGTCCACTGGCAGGGGTCTACGCCGACCGGCACGACAAGAAACGGTTGATGTTCTTCACGAATGCCATCCGTGGGGTGCTGATCCTGCTGATCCCGCTCAGCCAGCTGACCCCCTACTTTGCCCACGTCACCTGGCACCTGCTCGTGATCACG
>VBEE01000092.1 GCA_005881715.1 Chloroflexota bacterium
TCCAGGATCTTGCGGGCGTCCTGTTCAGAGCGTCCCGTCCTCGAGGCGATGTTCGCGGTGGATGCATCGGTCATCTCTGTGTCGACGTAGCCGGGGCAAACGGCGTTGACGGTGATGCCGCGCGCGGCGACCTCCGCCGCCACCGCCCGGGTCAGGCCGAGCAAGGCGTGCTTGGAGGCGACGTAGGCCGCGATGTAGGGAGCCCCCACCTTCGCCGCGATCGAGGCAACGTTGATGACCCGGCCCCATTTCGCCTGGAGCATCGCGGGCAGGACGGCACGGGTGCAGTAGAACGCGCCAGTGGCATTGACCCGCAGCATTTGGTCCCACATCTCGTCAGTCGTGTCGGTGAGCTTGGCGCTGGCCGCGACGCCGGCGTTGTTGACCAGGATCAGCGGGTCGCCCAATCCGGACCGGACCCGGGCGATCATCGCATCGACGTTCGACCGCTGGGTGACATCGCACAGGATCGCCTCGCCGCGCCGGCCCGCGGCGCGGATGGCCGAAACGGTTTCCTCCAGCTCGTCAGCCGAGCGGGCCGCGACGGCGACGTCCGCTCCCTCCGCTGCCAGGGCCAGCGCCACCGCGCGACCGATCCCCCGACCGCCGCCCGTAACAAGCGCGATCCGGCCGGCGAGTTCCGCCATGTCAGGGTTGGCTCAGGATGGTTGCCAGCTTTGCGGCATCGATGTTCCCGCCGGACACGATGCAGGCCACCTGTCCCGTGCCCGCCTTTCCCGTCAGCGCCACCGCCAGGGCGACGGCGCCGGCGCCTTCCGCGATCACCCGATTTCGTTCGGCGATGAGCTTGACGGCCGCGCTGATCTGATCGAGACCGGCTGTGAAAGATCCGTCGAGCAGGTCCTTGGCCATCGCAAGCATATTGGCGAAAACCGTCTTGCTGCCGATGCCGTCGACGAACGAGGGCCGGTAATCGACCACCTGCGGGGACCCGGCTTGCCACGATGCCGTGAAGGGCGCGCCGGTCTCGGCTTCAACGGCGTAGATCCGCACCGATGGCTTGAGGGCGCGGAGCGCGGTCGCGATCCCTATCGCGAGGCCACCGCCGCCCCAGGGGATGAGCACGCTGTCAAGCTCGGGCAAATCCTCGAGCAGCTCGAGCCCGATCGTGCCGTTGCCGGCCATGACCCGCTCATCGTCGAACGGATGGACGAACGTCCCCTCGATCTCCGGAAAGCTCCGGTCGGAGAACGTCTGCCACCAGCGATCGAAGGGAACCGTGATCACGCGCCCTCCAAGCCGCTCGACGGCCCGGACCTTTGTCTGGGGCGCGGTATCTGGAGCGATCACCGTGCATCGAATGCCCAGCCGGCGGGCGTTCCAGGCAACCCCCTGTGCCATGTTTCCGGCGCTGGCGGTGAGGACGCCCTTGGCCAGCTCAGCTCTGGACATCAGGTTCATGGCTGTGGCGGCGCCCCGGATCTTGAAGGACCCGATGGGCTGCAGGTTTTCGAGCTTCAGGAAGATCTCGGCGGGCGCATCCCACACGTTCAGGCGGACCAATGGCGTTCGGATGGCGGCGCCGGCGATCAGCTCGCGGGCTCGGCGAACATCTTCGAGCGTCAGCGACATCGTCTTCACATCTTCACCGTCTGGCCGGTGTGCGTTTCTCTCGCGCGGCGAACCACATACGCGGCGGAGGCGACGTCCTCGACCGCGAGCCCCAACGATTTGAACAGCGTCAGCTCGCGGGGCGATCGGCGGCCCGGGTTCTTCCCGGTGAGGACCTCCCCCAGCTCGGCCTGAACGTGGTCATTCCTGACCGCCCCCTCCAGCATCGGGATCAGCAGGTCGCCGGCTTCCGCGAGCGCCGACTCCCGCCGATCAACGAACAGGCGGGCCGCCGCCATGGTGGACGTGTCGATCTCACGAGAGGTGGGGATCGACGATCCAACCGCGTTGATGTGCACGCCCTCCTTAAGCCAACCACGCTGCAGGATCGGTTCCGCGCTCGCCGTCACGGTGGCCACGATGTCGGCGCCTCGAACGGCGGCCTCGGCACTGGCCTCAGCCTCGACCGGGAAATTGAAGCGCGATGTTTGCTCTAGGGCGAGGGCGGCGGCCCGCTCCGGGTTGCGGCTCCAGATCCGCACCCGGCGCAGCGGCCGGACGGCGGCGATCGCCTCGACGTGGGTGCGCGCTTGAACGCCGGCGCCGAGGATGGCGAGCTCGACCGAATCCGGACGGGCGAGCAGGTCGGTGGCCACCCCCGACACGGCCGCCGTCCGGATGGCTGTAATCGCGCCTCCGTCCAGCAGCGCCGACAGCCGACCGGTATCGGCTTCGAAAAGGAGAACGGCGCCCTGATGGGTGTCGATTCCACGTTTGACGTTGGCGGGAAAGACGAGAACGGCTTTCAGGCCGAGGGCGCCGTCCCGGCGCTCGCCAGGCGCGATGTAGCCGGGCATCACTCCGACGAAGCCACTCGCGCCCGGAACCCGCATGATCATCCGCAGGGGGACCAGGGCCTCCCCCCGCGCGAGCGCCGTTAGCGCGTCGCGCATCACCTGGATGCACTCGGACATCGGCAGGAGGCGCGTCACCTCCTCACCATTGAGCACGAGGACTTCCATCAGGCCACCGCGGCCTCCATCCTCGATGCCACCGCCTCGCGTTCATCCGTTGTCAAGTGAATCTCGACCGCCTCGAGCCAGGGTCGGAACTGCTCGACGGTCCGTGGCCCGATCAGGGCGGAGGTCACCGCCGGGTGACTGATGACCCAGGCCAGGGCCAGCGCGCTCATGTCGACGCCTCGCTCGGCGGCGGTCGCCCGCAGCGCGTCGATCGCCTGGAATGTGGCTGGAATCATCAGGTGCCGGTAGGGCTGCGGACGGAGCTCGACGCGCGACCCGGGCGGCGGCGGATCAGCATAGCGGTACTTCCCGGTGAGCAGCCCACCCGCGGCTGGACTGAACGGGGTGACGGCGATCCGTTCCTTCGCCGCGAGGGGAAGCACGTCGGCCTCGATGGCGCGGTCGAGCAGACTGTAGCCATTTTGGACCGACTGGTACCGGTGGACACCCAGCCGGTCGCTGGCCGCCAGCGAGTCACGCAGCTGCGAGGCCGTGATGTTGCTGGCGCCGATGTGCCGAACCTTTCCGGCCTGCATCAGATCATTCATGGTCTGCAACGTCTCCTCGATGGGTGTCGCCGGGTCAGGCTCCATGGTCACGTAAAGATCGATATGGTCCCTCTGGAGGCGACGCAGGCTTCCATCCACCGCCTCCATGATGTGGCGCCGAGAAAGGCTCCGGTCCACAGGGCCCTCGGCGAGCGCATAGAACACCTTGGTCGAGATGATGGGGTCGCGTACGTTGCGCTCCTTCAGCCAGGCGCCGATCATCCGCTCGGACGCCCCACCGCCGTAGCTGTCCGCGGTGTCAAAGTAGTTGATACCCGCGTCCCAGGCGTGGTTCATCAGGGCGAAGGCTGTTTGCTTGTCCTCTCCCTTCCCGAAAAGCTCCGGGGCAGAGCCAATCCCTCCGAATCCCCCGCAGCCGAGTCCCAACACCGAGACGCGCATCCCGGTGCGCCCCAACGCGCGGTAATCCATTCTGCCTCCGCCGAGATGGTAAAGGTTTTGTCGTTGCTATCATCCGCAAGTCATGCTGGAGCAGCATCGCGCGCGCCTGCGTCAGGAGCGCGACATCGAACGCCGTGCCATCGATGGGGGGACCATCCAGTGGCTGGTCGACCGCGAGCTCGGCGCGGAGCATCTGATGGCCTACCGGTTGGCCGTCGACCCGGACTCGGCGACCGGCCACGTCCACGCCGGCGCGGAGGAAGCCCTCTATGTTGTCGAGGGTGACGGCGAAGTGCGTGTCGAGCACATCGCACACTCGGTCGGCATGGGGCAGGCGGTGTTTGTGCCGGACAGCGACACGCACAGCTATGTCAACACCGGCGCAACTCCCCTCGTGGTCGTTGGAGCGATGGCACCGCTCATCGAGGTGAACGATATTCATCCGGCGATGCCGCCCCTCGACCTTCGTGGCGTCCGGCGGACGGCCCTCGAGGAGGCCGGGGTGATGACGCCCACCATGATCGACGAGCGTCTCATCAAACCGACGCTGATGGGCGAACGCAGCTTCAGGGTACTGGTCGGCCCGCAAGTTGGCTGTCTGCGGATGACGCTGTTCACCGGCATCATCCCGACCGGTCGGGCGCCGCTGCACGCTCACCCGCATGAAGAGATCGTCTACATCCTGGCCGGTCACGGCCGACTCTGGATCGAGGATGATCAGGTCGGGCAGCTGCGGCGGGGCTCGGTGGTCTTCGTTCCCGTCGGCGTGCGCCACACTCTGGAGAACATCGGCGCTGACGATATGAAGGTGCTGGGCGCCTTTTCACCGGCGGGCTCGCCGGAGGCAAAGCTGACAACCTCGGGCTGACGTCCCAGGGCCACTCGGGACCGGGTCGGTCACGCCGAACTTCTGGCATTCTATTCAGATGTCGCGCGCCATGACGTCACAGAAGTCGCGGTCGTTCACCGAGTCGGTCATTCGGGAGATGACCCGGCTTTGCCTGGCCGAACACGGCGATGACTGCCTCAACCTGGCCCAGGGCTTTCCCGACTTTGCCGCTCCCACCGCGCTGAAGGAAGCGGCCGTCGACGCCATCCGCAAGGACTTCAACCAGTACGCCACCACCTGGGGAGCGAAGGTGATGCGCGACGCGATCGCGGCGAAAACCCAGCACTTCCGACAGATGGTCGTGAACCCCGAGGCGGAGATCACGGTCTGCTGCGGGGTCACCGAGGCGATGCTCTCGACCATCCTGGCGCTGGTCGACCCGGGCGACGAGGTCATCATCTTCGAGCCCTTTTACGAGAATTACGGGCCCGATTGCATCCTTTCCGGGGCCACGCCCGTGGTGGTGCCACTGATCGCTCCCGACTGGCACTTCGACCGCGACCAGCTGCGCAAGGCTTTCAATGCGCGGACGCGGGCGATCATTATCAATACGCCGCACAACCCGACAGGCAAGGTCTACAGCCGTGCGGAGCTGATGTTCATCGCCGGACTTTGCCAGGAATTCGACGCGCTCGCCATCACGGACGAGATCTACGAACACCTCGTCTACCGGGGCGAGCACATCAGCATCGCCACGCTGGACGGGATGCGCGATCGAACGGTGACCATCAATGGGCTTTCGAAGACGTACAGCGTCACCGGTTGGCGGCTGGCGTACGCCATCGCCCCTCCCGAAATGACCAACGCGATCCGCAAGGTCCACGACTTCGTGACCGTGGGGGCTCCCCATCCACTCCAGGTCGCGGCCGCCACGGCGCTGCGCTTTCCAGACCAGTATTACGTCGACTTGCTGGCGGCGTACCAGGAACGGCGCGACTTCATGCTCGAGATCCTCGACGGCGCCGGCTTCAAGGCGTACCCGCCCGACGGCGCCTACTACGTGATGACCGACATCTCGGGGTTCGCCGAGGACGATGTCAGTCTCGCCCACCGGATGGTTCGGGAGATCGGCCTGGCGACTGTTCCGGGGAGCAGCTTTTACCTGGAACCCGAACGCGGCCGGCGGCAGATCCGGTTCTCCTTCCCCAAAAAGATGGAGACCCTGCGAAGGGCCGCCGATCGGCTCAAGCGGCTCCAGCGCGTTGCCTGATGTTTCTCGCCTGTCCGAACCGCTGCAGCACGAACCGATTCGAGCTCTGGAACGCGTCTGTCTTTGTCGACAGTCTCGGCCGCTTCCTCGATTACAAGGCGGTCGATGCCCCGCTCTACCGCTGTACCGAATGCGGCAGCCCGGCAGTCGACCTGGGCGAAGTCGCGGGGG
>VBEE01000125.1 GCA_005881715.1 Chloroflexota bacterium
GAGCGAGTCCGGCTGGTCGAACAGGTCACCGCGCGAACGCGCGAGCTCGAATCCGCCAACCGGGAGCTGGAGGCCTTCTCCTACACCATCTCCCACGATCTGCGGGCTCCGCTCCGCGCCATCAACGGGTTTACCAGCATCCTTCTCGAGGAATATGCGGCGAACCTGCCAGATGACGCCCGAGGCTACCTGCAGCGAGTCAAGGACAACGGGACGCACATGGGCAACCTGGTGGATGACCTGTTGGCATTCTCACGCCTCGGACGTCAGGCCGTCCGTACCCAAACCGTCAAGACCCGGGCTGGCCTCGGAGACGGAAGGCCGCACGATCGAGATCGTTATCGGTGAGCTGCCTGAGTGCAACGGTGACCCGCTGTTGCTGGAGCAGGTGTTCACGAACCTGCTGAGCAACGCCATCAAATACTCGGGCAAGCGCGAGAACGCCCGCATCGAGGTCGGGACGCAACCCGGACGCGCCGGCGAGGGCCCCGTCTTCTTCGTGAGGGACAACGGGGCCGGCTTCGACATGCAATATGCCGACAAACTGTTCGGCGTCTTCCAGCGGCTGCACCGCAGCCAGGATTACGAGGGAACGGGTGTCGGGCTCGCCATCGTGCACCGGATCATCGAGCGCCATGGTGGCCGGATCTGGGCCGAAGCAAGGGTTGACCAGGGCGCGACGTTTTACTTCACATTGAAAGGAGCGCAGGAATGGCAAGTGCAGACGGCCGCGTAGACATCCTCATGGTCGAGGACAACCCCAACGACGAGGAGCTCACGCTTCACGAGCTCCGGAAATATCACCTGGCGAACACGATCCAGGTGGTCCGGGACGGCCAGGAAGCGCTCGAGTACATCTTTTGCACCGGCCGCTATGCGGACCGGGATGTCAACGAGCATCCGAACGTCATCCTGCTCGACATCAAGCTCCCGTTCGTCGACGGACTCGAAGTCCTCCGTCGGGTCAAGCAGGACCCGCGCACCCGCACCATTCCGGTGGTGATGCTGACGTCTTCGCGCGAGGAGCGCGACCTGATCGAAAGTTACCGGCTCGGGGTGAACAGCTACATCGTGAAACCGGTCGACTTCGACCAGTTCAAAGAGTCTGCCAAGACGCTCGGGATGTACTGGCTTCTCTTCAACCGCCCGCCGAAAGCGGCCTAGCTCCCCCCGACGTCGCGTCGCCGAAAAATCAGCAGCGCCAGCACGGTGAACGCCACCAGGTAGGCGACCAGCGTGATGGTCCCCCGGGTGGCGTCAACCAGTTGCGTTGCGGTGTCCGGACTCCGGAATGTCAGATGGAAGCTGGCGTTGACAGCGCCGGCGTTGACGCCGGGCAGAAAACGCAGGACCTCCTTCACGCCCTCGGTGTTCCGGAGCAGCTGACCAAGCAGAGCCTCGCCGACGAACAGGTAGGTCAGGCCGCCACCGATTGCCGCCGCCGTGCTTCGAAAGGCGACGCCGAGGAACATGCCAAATGCCGTCCAGACAGCGAACGCCAGCCAGAGCGCGCCGAAGCCTTTGAGCAGAACCGTCGTGGAGGGCCAATTGCTCGAGGTGCCGTCGATCGTGACGAGTAGGTAGCTGGTGAGCGCGGTCGCCGCCAGGGTCACCACGCTGATCAGCAGCGTGACGATGGCGAGCATCGCCAGCTTCCCCAGCAGGACCGCGGTTCGGCTCGGCTTCTGGATCAGGATGGTCTGGACGGTCAGCCAGCCGTATTCGCTGGCGGTGCTGAGCCCGCCCAGGATAATCATGATCGCGGCTCCGATCGTTGACGAAAATGCGAGCACATTCGGAATGAGATTCTCCGGAAATACCTCGCGCTTCAGGATTCGTGCCGGCACCTGGCTCCGAAAATTGGGCGGCGGGTTCGACAGCAACACGTAGGTCAGCACGTAACCCAATAGCAGTAGCGTCAGCAGCAAGATCCCGAACAGGATCCAGTTCGCCCAGCGCTTGCGCGTCTTGACTGACTCGGCACGAAGACTGGCGATCACGGCTTTTCCCCTCCGCCGCTTGCGGGGGCCGGCAGGGTGGGGGCTTGTTCCGTCAGCTGCAAGAAGACATCCTCCAGCGACTGC
>VBEE01000065.1:0-2806 GCA_005881715.1 Chloroflexota bacterium
CGCGGGCTTTCGTTACTGCCTTGGATGCCGCATCAACCACACGTCCAGCGCCCGTCCAACCTCTCCTGACCCCTCGTACTAGCCGCCCACCGACCGATGCGAGCCTGGTACCGATTCGTTTGGCAAGTGCTCGAATCTTGCCGGCAACGGCGCCGGCGGCTCCCATCAGGCGTTGAAGCAAGAACTGCGAAATGAATTCGATGACGGCAACTGCTGCGGCGGCGAGCGCTCCGCCGAAGAGCGGGCCGGCATTGCCCAACCGAACACCCTTTAGGAAGGCGATGAAGGCATCGAAGGCCTGAAGAATGCGGCCGAGGCTGCCCCAGGCGGCCTGCAGTGCCTGGATGATCAGCATGACGGCAGCAGCCGCCGGGACGATCAGCGCAACCAGCTTTTCAATCAGGACCCAGATGACCATCTGCGGGATCATCGACTTGATCCCTTCCCAGGCGAAGGTTGCGACCTGGGCGACGGTAATGCCGCCCCGGCGTAAGAGGCTCCAGACGGCCGATCCGAGACCGAGGACCCCATCAACCTTTTCGGTGAACCAGCCCTGGACCGCGGCCTTGAGGTCAGGCCAGAGATGGTTACGGATGCCATCGCGCGCCGCGGCGGCGAGATTCGAAACCCAACGAACCGGGTCGGCGGCGATGTCCTTGACGAGCACGGCAAACGTCCCGAAAGCCGCAATCGCCCCGCGTGCAAAGTCGAGCGCGCCACGAACCACCACGCGGACGCTGTCGATCGCAGCCTGCATGCCACGACGCCAGAGCGTCACGGCCGCCGATAGCGCCGTGCCCAGGCCGGTCAGAGCACTCTGGACGGCTTGCTTGAGCGCGCCCGCCAGTTTGTTGACCGCGGCTTCGGCGGCGGCAACCCGCGCCAGGATAGCCGCACGGAATTGATTGCGGATCGCCGGAAATCCGATCAGGACGCGGTCGCCAATCGCGGTCAGCGCAACGCCCGCGGTCCGAATCGCGCCCGAGATGACTTTGCGCGCGCCCTCGAGAACCGCCATGGCCAACTGCTGAGCTCGCTGAATGACACTTCGAACCAGCTGCCTGGCCTTGTCGAAGACGAATTGAACGGCTTGCTTGGCTTTGTCGAACAGCGACTGCGCGGCTGACCCGATCGCGCCCAGCAACCCAGAATTTTGGTTCTCTGCGTTCTTTCGTTGGGCCGCCGCCTGTTGTTCGCCTTCGCGTCGCGCCTGGTCGGCCTCGCGCTGTCCTTGCTCGTAGTGGGCCGCCGCTTGCCGCTCGGCTGCCCCGCGCTCCTGCGCAACGGTCGCCAGCGTCTCGTTGGTTTTCGCGTTGGCCTCGCGTCCGGCACCGGCCACCAGTTCCTGCTGCGCGCTGGTCCACTGGTGACGTAGGCCGAGCACCTCGCGTTTGGCAGTGGCACGTTCTCCGGTCTGTTCCGCCGCGTTGGCCTCTTCGAGCTGCGCCATTTCCGAATCGGCCCTGGCGCGTTCGCCCGCCGTGCGCTCCGCGTATTCCTGTCGTTGACCGGCAAGGGTCGACAGTCCGCCGCCGACGGCGCCTTGAATCTCGGCGCCCTTCTCCTGCTGTGCGATGATCGACGCCGCCTCGTCGTCGTCCCCCGTCACCGGCGCGCCGGGTGATTCTCCGTTTGCGCCCGGCGCCGCCGCGACCGTCGCTCGCAGCGTCTCCGCCGGGACCGCTGGAAAGAGCTCGTCCTCGCCCATGGGCTGGGCGGCATCGCGCTGACCGGCCGCGTGCTCACGAGCCAGGCCGCCCAGGATGCGGCTGTGGTGCTGCTGAACGGTGGCTGGATCAGCATTTCCCACCAGCGGCAGACGCGGAGCGCCGACCAGGGCAGACGTGGGTGCAGCTATCTCGATGTCTCGGCCCTCGGGCAGCTGCGCGGCGCTACCGGCAGCAGGAGCGGCTGGTGCCGAGCGGGTGGATGCTGGCGTCTGCACCGTCGATGGGGCGCCCGGGTGACGCGGCCGGGTTGGGGGATTGGCGATCAGGCGCTTGTGTTCCTGGTCGGCATGGCGATCGGCCCCGCCGGAAACGGCTCCGAGCGCGCCAAGTAATCGGGCCGGTGGCAGTCCAGCGACTCGAGCCAATCCCGCCGCCGGTTCGGCGGCGCCCACATCCGGGACGGCCGGTGGCGGCCGCGCCTCGATGGGGACGCCAGGCTCGGCGGCCCCGGCACTGGCTTCGGCTGTGTCGCCTGGCTCGTCGAGCTCGGCCTGCGCGTCCTTGGCCACCTGCTGGCGTTCACCTTCCGCTGGCGCCACTGGATCGTTGTCCGGCGCCTCGGCTGCCGCATCGAGAGCAGCCAGCTCGTCGTCGCGGGCAACGTCCTGCGAGTTGTCTTTGGCGGCCGGTGAGTCGCCTGTCGTGGTGAGCTCTGGCGGCGCCGTGTCGGCGGCCAGCGTCGCAGCCTGGACGGGCTCGGTTCGGCGGGTCTCCTGGA
The DNA here is from genome assembly GCA_005881715.1 of Chloroflexota bacterium. Lineage (GTDB taxonomy): Bacteria > Chloroflexota > Dormibacteria > CF-121 > CF-121 > CF-13. The sequence goes on from VBEE01000065.1 coordinate 2,449, forward strand.
TCAGGCTGGCGACGGCGGCGTTGCCGGCCATGCCCTGGAGCCCAAGAAGGAGACGCGGGTGCAATACTCCGCGCGGCGCGGCCGCCAGTTCGCGGACCGGAGGCCGACCGGCCAGCTTGCCGACGTTTTCTTCGAGCGGCGGCGCGCCATTTTGGCGCTGTGCCTCCGCTCCACGCGCCGGAGCTTTTTCATCGGCCTCGACGGCCACTGTGGGCACGACGACCCGAAGACTCGCCTCTAGATCAGGCCCTGTCTCAACGCGTAGGCCACGGCCTGGGTTCGGTTCCGCAGGTTGAGCCGGCTGGTGACGTCGTGGACGATGTTCTTGACCGTTCGTTCGGAATAGAACAGGCGGCGT
>VBEE01000065.1:2949-33373 GCA_005881715.1 Chloroflexota bacterium
CCCCTCGCCGCCCGCCGCCGCTCGAATCGCCTCGAAGAGATTCTCGGGCGTGGCTTGATTCCGGCGCAGCACGCCGCGAGCCCCCGCCTCGAGAGCCGACAACAGTCCGGTGTCATCGACTCGCGTCACGATGAGCACGACGCGTTCGACGCCCCGGCGCTTCAGCGCCCGAATCGCCTGGGCGGTCTCCTCGTCCATCTGATCGGCGACCACCAGGGCAACCACATCGGCATCGACCTGGCGCTCCTCCACCATGTCGAGCCCGTGATGGGACCGAAGCTGGCTGGCAATGCCGGCGCGCGAGACCGGGTCGGATGCGGCGACGTAGACACGTGTACGGTCAGTTAACACACTCGGGCGAGTTGCGATCACGGTTTCCTCCTCCTCGGTCGGCACCCCTTCCTGCCCGGGATACCGCTGGCCTGCAGTGTGACGGCCTCGACTTTCCGGGCACTTAACGGTGACTTAACGGGCAGCACCCGATGCCTGCACGTCTTCCTCTCCGGCTATGGCCCGGTCACAGAGCGCTACCTATGATGCGAGCGCCATGGCCGCAACCGCCACGCTTGCCAGTAAGGCTGTCACCGTCACGCCCGGTGGCGAAGCAGTGACCGAAGTTCGGGTCCGCAACTCGGGCACCGTGGTCGACCAATTCACGATTGAGGTCCTGGGCGATGCGTCGGCGTGGGCCATCGTTGAGCCTGCTGTCGTCCCCCTGTTTCCGGGCGCCGAGGCGGTGGCCCGGATCAAGTTCAAGCCGCCGAAGTCGTCGAGTGTTCCGGCCCGCGCCATTCCCTTTGCCGTCCGGGTCAAATCCCGTGAAGATGCCCGAGCGTCCCTCGTCGAGGAAGGCGTCGTCGAAGTCGGGCCGTTCAACGATACGTCCGCCGAGCTGATCCCGCGCACCGCCAGGGGCAGCTCACGCGCCCGCGCCCAGCTCGCGCTCGACAACCGCGGCAACGTCCGGGTCAACGCCCGCCTGACCGCGGCCGACCCCGACCGGAAACTCAACTTCACGATCACACCGCCGGCCATCACGGCGGAGGCTGGAACGGCGAGCTTCGCGACGGTCCGTCTCAGCCCGCGACAACGGTTTCTGACCGGTCCGCCGAAGCTCAATCCATACAAGGTCCTGGTCCATCAGGATGGCCTGCCGACGATCACCGTCGACGGGTCGATGCAGCAGGAGGGACTGATTCCGAGATGGCTGGTTCCGGCCCTGATCGGGCTGGCGGCCCTGCTGTTGATTGCCGTGATTCTTTGGTTCGCGTTGCTCAAACCGAGCATCTCGAGCGCCGCCAAGGACGCGGTCGCGCCGCAGGCTTCAGCGATGCAGTCGATCGCCAGTCGATTGCCGGCAGCCAATCCGGCGGCGCAATCGGGCGGCGGAGCGGATGCGACCGGCGCGAACCCCGTGCAGGGCAAGGTCTGGTCGTCACGCCTGGCGATCAACCCGGATGTCAAGCCGCTCGAAAGCACGATCACCGTGCCGGACGGTGGCGGGCTCGCCGTGACGGACCTGGTTTTTGAGAATCCCAACGGCAACAGCGGCACGATCTACCTCGTTCGTCGCGAGACGAACAAGCCCGATCAGGTCTTGATGACGTTGCGGCTCGAGAACTTCCGAGATCTCGACTTCCATTTCGTGACCCCGCTCGTTTTCAAAGAGAAGCAGACGATGGCCCTGAGCTGTGGCCCTGATCCGGCCGGCAGCCGGTGCGACGCAGCCGCGTATTACAGCGGGTACTTTAAGAACCCTCCGAGCAGCTAACGGATGCGACGCGTCCAACTGGCCGCGGCCGCACTCGGAGTCGGAGTCCTCGCCGGCCTGGTCCTGGGTCGCGGCGCGCTCGCCGCACCGATCGGGCTGAGCAATACTTTCCCGGCGTCGCGCATCCAGCTCGATGTCGCGCCAACCTCGGTCGACATGCCTCGCCGGCCCGGGGACCCGGCCACGAAGAGCACGATCACGGCCGTCGTCGAGGACTGGCACGGCGCAACGGTCCCGAACGTGCTTGTGGGCTTTGCCGTCGTCTCGGGCCCGAACAAGGGCCGATCGCTCGCCTCATCGAGGACGAACAGTAAAGGTCGCGCCTCGGTCACCTATGCGAATGGTCCGGAGCCCGGCATCGACGCCGTGCAGGCGAGCTTCACCGACGGCCTCGAAGTGCACAGGAGTAATCGCCATTTCGTGGTCTGGCTCAGCGGGCCGGCAGCGACCGCGATCCGCTCGCCGGCGACGATCACGGCGAAGCCAAACTGTTTCCAGCCAGCCGGCGCGGTCAAATTGAGCTCCGATTCATTCAAGGCACTGGCGCCCAGAACCACACCGAAGCCGGCGACGACGCCTACGGCATCGCCTTTATCAGAAACCGGGACGACGACCATCACGGGCGAGAACTTCAATCCGTTCAGCGCCGTGCTGATCACGTTCGATGCTGGCCCCGGCGGTCTCCCGGAGAGCTTCGAGGCGCAGACGGACGTGTTCGGCCATTTCAGTCGGACCATCCAGGTCGTCGAGCCATCGGAGGGCGTCCACCTGATCCGTGCCGACGACTTCCGCCAACGGGAGGCGGACGACACGACTTATCAGATTCCCTGCTACCAGCCATCGCTGGCACTCAATCCGCCGATCGGACCTCCCGGGTTCGTGACCTATGCGGTCGGACGCGGTTTTCCGCGGAATAGCCCCATTGCCTTCTTGAATTGGGACGGCGGAGTGCTTCGGTCGCCGCTTCCGAAGGGCATCAAGACCGACGATGCGGGTTCGTTCCAAATTCCAGTCCTGGTTCTTTATCACGATCTGCTGGGCCCCCGGATGTTGCGCGCGATCGTCCCCAACGATCAGGGCGACGGCGCCGGCGTGGCCATCGAAGCCGACGCGCCATTCCTGGTGACTCCCGGCCGCTCGCAACCCTCGGATTTCTCATTGCGACGGTGAGTGCTCAGGTCACGATATGATGCACGCGGGGAGCCGACCAAGGGGGAACGCATGGTGACACGGGGCCACTGGGGAGTCCGGTGCTGGCGCGCCGTGGGTCCGGCCGCCCTGCTCCTGAGCCTGGTGATGCCTCAGGTCGGGCCGGCCCGGGTCATCAATGCCCAGGCGGCTGGGCCGGCTGTCGTTCGACCCGAGCTGTCCACTTACGCGGGCGCACCGGCCGCGGGCACACCGACCGAGGTGGCCCAGCAGCCCTTTGGCCTGGCCGTCCTTGATCGGTATACGTTCGTGGCCGACCCGACGAATCACGTCGTACGCCTGCTGATCGACAACACCGAGGTGGCCTTTGCCGGCCTTGGCAGCCTCGCCGTCGACGGCGATGGTGGCGATCCGGCGGCGGCCCAGCTGGCCGGGCCGTACGCCGTCGCGATTGGACAGGTCACCAAGGTCGGCTACCAGGTGACCGGCTTCGACGTCTATATCGCGGATACGTTTGCCCACCAGATCCGCAAGGCGACCGTCACCATCCCAACCATCGACAAGCCCCGGGTCTCGTTGACAGCAGTGATCAGCACGATCGCCGGCTCGGGCAGCTTCGGTTTTTCTGGTGACCGCGGTGCCGCGACGTCGGCCCAGCTCAATTCGCCGTATGGCCTTGCCTGGGATCAAACACGGAACGTGCTTTACATCGCCGACACGCTGAACAACCGGGTGCGTGTTGTCGACAGCCGAGGGACGATCCGGAGCCTGGTTGGCAGCCCCCTGAGTCATCCGCGCGGGTTGGCCGTCAACGGCGATGCGCTGTACATCGCCGATACGGATAACAACGTGATTCGCCGGTTCGACCTGGCCAAGGGCGGGCTCACGACGGTGGCGGGGACAGGGACGGCCGGCTATGTCGACGGCGTCGTCGCGACGGCCGCGAAATTGCAACGTCCATCGGGCATCACGCTAGACGGACAAGATTTGCTCATTGCCGATACCGGCAACAACGTGGTGCGCCAGCTCTCCGATAACGCGATTCGAACCATTGCCGGTACCGGCAAGGCCGGCAGGCTCGGAGACCGCGGACCGGCGATCGGGGCGCAACTCTCGTCACCGACGGGGGTCGCCGTTCGGCCCGATGGCGACGTCGTCATCGCCGACACCGGCAACAACCTGGTCCGAGTGCTGCAAGCGGCGAAGGCACCCGGCGTCGCGCCGACGATTGACGTCGAGGCCGGCAATGGCACGGCGAGCTTCACCGGCGATGGAAAGCCGCCGACCCAGGCGCAATTCGCCGGGCCCGCGGCGGTCCTCTCGCAACTCGCCGCCGTTGGGTCGACGAGTGTGGCGGTGCCGGCCATCGCCGGCCGGCGGTACATCGTCGATACCTTCAACCAGGCGGTTCGAGCATTTTCAACCCGGGACACCGACCCGAACAACCGTGCCGCCAACGTCAATACGCTGGCCGGCAAAGGCGGCGTGCGGGGGCTGACCGACGGTACCGATTCGCGCTTCGCCTATCCAATGGGTTCCGCCCTGAGTCCCAAGGGCGATCAACTCTTCGTGGCCGATACCTTTAATAATGTCGTCCGCGCCGTCGATCTAAGGACTGGCAAGGTCAGCACGGTGGCCGGAAAGGCCGGCCAGGCCGGCTACGGCGGCGACGGCGGGGTGGCGACCAATGCATTGCTCAGCTATCCGACGGCCGTCGCGGTCGACCAGGCTGGCGCCCTGTTCATCGCCGACACCTATAACGGGCGGATCCGCGAAGTCGTCGGGGGCCGGATCTACACGGTGGCCGGCACCGGTCGGCTGGGATTCAGCGGCGAGGGTGGCCCGGCCACATCGGCCGACCTGTACTTGCCGTACGGGATCAGCGTCGATGGCTCGACGCTATACATCACCGACAGCTTCAATCACCGGATTCGCAAGGTGGCCGGGAACCTGATCACGACCGTCGCCGGGACCGGGAACCAGGCCTACGCTGATGGATCGGCGATCGCCCAAGCCCAATTCGGCCGTCCCTGGAGCACGGCCCTCGACAAGGGCAATCTTTACGTCGCCGACTTTCTCAATCAGCGGGTTCGCCGAGTCGACCTCACGGCCGGCACCGTCTCGACAATGGCCGGGAGGAGCACCGCGGGTCTGCTGGGAGACGTCGGTCCGGCCGATGCGGCGCAAGTCGACGGCCCTCGCGGGCTCAGCATGCTCGGCGATTCGGGTGCGATGCTGATCGCCGACAGCTTCAACAATCGAGTTCGCTGGCTGGGCCTGCCCCAGGCCGCAATCCAGCGCACCCAGATCAACTTCGATCCAACCAACCTGGCCGGGCAGAGCCCGCCGCAGAGTGTGACGGTGACGAGCACGGGCAATGGGCTGCTGGTGATGGGCGCGGTCGACCTGGGGGACGATCGCAACAACTTTTATCTCGATCCAGCGAAGAACTCTTGCGCGCGGGCGCGCCTCGAGCCAGGAGTCAGCTGTTCCTTCGACGTGGCGTTCCAGCCGCGCGATCCGGGGGGCCATACCGGTACCGTGGTGATTCCAAACGACGCCGTCGGCGGACCGCAGCAGGTGACCCTCAAGGGTGAAGCGACCTCGGCACTGGTGACCCTCAGCCCGCCAGGCGTGGTCATCACCCAGCCGGCCAACGCCCCCTCGACGCCCGCCGTCGTGACCCTGACGAACAACGGCGATGGTCCGCTGCACATCATCTCGATTGCGCTGGACCAGTTGACGAGTCCCGATTTCTCGCAAAGCAACAACTGTCCGAGCGTGATGGCGGCTCACAGCAGTTGCCAGATCACGATCACGCTAAGCCAGATCGGTCCGCTTGACAAGGCGGCCCGCACCGGCACCCTCGTCGTCAAGGATGACGCGGCCGGCAACGTGACGGGTGGCGGGACTTCCCAATCCGTGCCGTTGACGGGGAGTCTGGCGCAGGCCGTGGCCAGTTTCAACCGGCAGGCGCTGACGTTTACGCAGAACCTGGGGACCATGAGCGGCGCGCAAACCATCATGCTGCGCAACAATGGGCAGGCTCCGCTCCACCTGAGCGGCATCCACGACGATGGCGACTTCGCCCAGAGCAACAACTGCCCTGCGGTGCTCGCCCCCGGCGCCAGCTGCGCCATCAGCGTGATCTTTGAGCCCACCAATCTCGGCGAGCGCGACGGTTACATCGTCGTCGCCGACGACTCCGTCGATAGTCCCCAGCGGATCCCGGTTACGGGCATCGCGACCATGGCCCTCGTGCAACTGACGCCTGCTCGGCTGAGTTTCAGCCAGAATGTCGGCGCGACCGCGGCCCAGCAAACCGCGACGCTGACGAACCGCGGCGACGGGCCCTTGACGATTGCCCGCATCCTGGCCACCGGTGATTTCAGCGCTAGCTCGCATTGTCCGCCGGTGCTACTGCCCGGACAGTCGTGCTCGATCGGCGTGAGCTTCACGCCGCAGGCCGGGGGCGCGCGCAACGGCAACCTCCTGGTGACCAATGACGCGAATGCCCTGGCCGGCTCGCAGGAGAGCATACGGCTCACCGGCGTTGGCTATCAGCCGGTGGCCGGCCTGAGCGCCGCCGTCCTCTCACCGGTTGCCAACCTGGGTGGCTCGGCCACCCCGCAGCGAGTGACCGTGACCAACACCGGCAACGGTGCGCTCACGATTCGGGCGATCGCGATCGGCGGTGCGGCCGCCGGCGACTATAGCCAGGTGAACACCTGCCTGCGAGCGATCCAGCCAGGCGATTCCTGTTCCATCACGGTGAATTTCGCCCCCCGTGGCTATGGCCTGCGCAGCGCCACCCTGACGCTGTTCGACGACGGCGCGGGTGGGAGTCAGTCGGTCGCGCTCCGCGGCACCGGGACCGCCGCCCGACCCGTACTCAGCAGCGGGTTCCTGACCTTCGGCGGGAACCGGGTGGGCAATCCCTCCGCGCCGCAAAGCGCGGTCCTGTTCAACGCGGGCAACGGGCCGCTCTCGATCACCAGCGTCAGCCTGACAGGCGCCGACTTCGTGATGGTCAGCAACTGCGGACGCACGCTGGCGGCGGGAGCGAGCTGCACCATCACCGTGCGCTTCCTCCCCCAGGCGATCGGCGCCCGCTCCGGCGTGGTGACGATCACCGACAACGTCGGCACCCAGCGGATCACGCTGAGCGGCGTCGGGACCTAGGCTTCGCGCCACAGGGGCGCCGTCGGGTGTGAGAGTCTAGTATTCGGCGCTCGTTGTCTTGTGCCACAGGAGGAGCGATGGCAAAAAACCCACTCTTTGAACTCGCCGAAGCGGGCACCAGCGTGTGGCTCGATTACATCCGGCGCAGCCTGATCACGTCCGGAGAACTGCAGCGAATGATCGAGGACGACGCCGTCGTGGGGATGACGTCCAACCCGACGATCTTCGAAAAGGCGATTGGGGGAAGCAGCGACTACGACCAGGCGCTACGCGACCTGATCGATGGCGACAACAAGTCCGACGAAGAGATCATGTTGGGCCTGATCATCGAGGACATCCAGATGGCGGCCGACGTGCTCAAGCCGGTCTACGACCGGACGAAACACAAGGACGGTTACGTCAGCATCGAGGTCCTGCCGCGGGTCGCGAACGACACCACGGCGACCATCACCATGGCCCACGATCTTTGGGAGCGTGTGAGCCGGCCGAATATCTTCGTGAAGATCCCCGCGACCGACGAGGGATTGCCGGCCATCGAGCAGTGCATCGCTGACGGAGTGAACATCAACATCACCTTGATGTTCTCCGTCAAGGTCTACGAGGATGTCGCCCGCGCCTACATCCGCGGGCTGCAGCGGCGGGCGAAGGCGGGAAAGCCCGTCGATATCGCCTCGGTGGCCAGCTTCTTCGTCAGCCGGGTCGACACCGCGGTCGACAAATTGCTGGAACAGAAGATCGCCGCCGCCAGCGACCCGGCCGAGCGCCAGCGGCTCCAGAATCTGCTCGGCAAGGCGGCTGTCGCGAACGCGAAGCTGGCCTATCAGGCGTTCCAGCGAATCTTCAACGAGCCGGAATTTGCGGCGTTGCGCAGCCAGGACGCCCGGGTCCAGCGATGTCTCTGGGCCAGCACCGGAACCAAAAACCCGCACTACAGCGACGTGATGTACGTCGAGGAGCTGATCGGCCCAGAGACGGTCAACACCATGCCCCAACAAACCATGATGGCCTTCAAAGAGCATGGCGAGGTCCGTCCCAGTCTGCTCGAGAACCTGGCCGGCGCCGAGCAGGTGATGCGCGAGCTGGCCGCCATCGGCATCGACATGGACAAAGTCACCTATGACCTTCAGGTGGACGGCGTCAAGCTGTTCGCGGACTCGATCACGAAGTTGCTGGAAGAGATCGCACACAAAAAGCAGCAACTGAGAGCCGGCGAGGTTGGTGCCCACGACGCGAACCTGGGCGCCATCGACCGCGCGGTCGCGGGGCGCCTGGCCCAGCTCGAGCAGGCTGCCGTCGTCCGGCGGATCTCCGAGAAGGACGCCGCGCTCTGGAAGTCGAACGGGACAATCGAGAAGGAGATTCGCGACCGGCTCGGCTGGCTCCAGGTGGCCGACCGGATGGAGGAACGCGTGCCGGAGCTGGACGACCTGCGGGCCCAGCTGGTCGCGGAAGGCCTCACGGACGCCGTGCTGATGGGGATGGGCGGCAGCAGTTTGGCCCCCGAGGTGTTTCGGCAGACGTTCGGTGCACCGAAGGGCGGGCTTAACGTCCATGTGCTCGACACCACCGATCCGGCGGCGATCACCGCCGTCGAGCGATCGATCGACCTGAGGAAAACCGCGTTCATCGTCGCGTCCAAATCGGGAACGACGCTGGAAACGCTCTCACACTATCGATACTTCTTCGAGCGAGCGGGACGCAACGGCCGCCAGTTCATCGCCATCACCGACCCGGAGACCTCGCTTGCGGACGAAGCAACAAAGCGAGGGTTCCGACGAGTCTTTCTCAACCCGCCTGACATCGGCGGGCGATACTCGGCCCTTTCGTACTTCGGGCTGGTACCGGCTGCCCTGGGCGGCGTAGACCTGGCCGCTCTCCTGGACCGGGCGGCAACAATGACGCAGGCGTGCTCGCCGTCGGTGCCGGTCGGCGAGAACCCGGGCGCGTGGCTTGGAGCCGTCTTCGCCGAATCGGCAAAAGCCGGCCGGGATAAGATCACGATCTTCGCGCCGGCGCCATTGGACAGTTTTGGCCTCTGGGCGGAGCAGCTGATCGCGGAGAGCACCGGCAAAGAAGGGAAGGGGCTGGTGCCGGTGGCCGACGAAGCGCTGGGACCACCCGAGGTCTATGGCAACGACCGGCTCTTCATCCGGCTCGCCCTCCCCGATGGCAACGACGGCGATGCCGCACGGCTCGGGGCCCTGAGCAAAGCCGGGCACCCGGTGGTGACGCTAAAACTCAATGACCCTCTGAGTCTCGGCGCCGAATTCTTTCGCTGGGAGTATGCGATCGCCGTCGCGGGCGCGATCCTGGGGATCAATGTGTTCGACCAGCCCAACGTGCAGGAGGCCAAGGACCTCACCAGGAAGGTGCTCAGCGAGGGCAGCCCGCCAACCGTGGGGGAGGGGATCCGTTGGGCTGGGCAGCCGGGCGCGACCCTGGATGCCGCCATCCAGTCGCTGCTGGCGCAGGTCCACCCCGGCGATTACGTGGCCCTGCTCGCGTATATCCAGCCCACTGCGGAGCACGACCGGGCGCTGAATGCCATTCGGCTGGCGATCCGCGACAAGTATCGGGTCGCCACCACCGTCGGCTACGGACCGCGCTATCTGCACTCGACCGGCCAGCTACACAAGGGCGGGCCGAACACCGGCGTTTTCCTTCAGCTGGTGGGGGACGACGCGAAGGATCTCGAGATTCCGGGTGAGCGGTTCTCGTTCGGTGTCCTGAAGCAGGCGCAGGCGCTCGGTGATTTTCAGGCGCTGCGGAATCATGGCCGGCGGGTGCTGCGGGTCCAGCTCCATGATGTGACCCAGGGCCTTCACAAGATCGGCCAGGCGGTCGACGCGGCGCTCGCGGCGGTCTCCCGGTGATGAAATGCAATTAGGGCTGATCGGCCTCGGTCGCATGGGATCCGGGATGACCGAGCGCCTGCTCCAGGGTGGCCACCAGGTCATGGTGTTCGACCGGTCTCCGGAGGCGGTCAACCTGCTCGCGGCCAGGGGCGCGACCGGGACCAGCAGTCTCGAAGACCTCGGTCAGAAACTGAAGGCGCCGCGCATCGTCTGGATGATGATCCCGGCGGGCGCGCCGGTCGACGACACCATCCAGCGGCTGCAGGACACGGTCTCGCCCGGCGACGTGATCATCGACGGCGGCAACTCGAACTACAAGGATTCGATCCGCCGGGCCGAAGACCTGCGCACCAAACAGATCGAGTTTCTCGACGTTGGCGTCAGCGGCGGGATCTGGGGTCTCAAAGTGGGCTTCAATCTGATGGTTGGCGGCAACCCGGCGGTCTTCAAGCAGGTGGAGCCCATCTTCAAGACGCTGGCGCCGCCCGAGGGCTACGCCTACGCCGGCCAGGCGGGTGCCGGGCACTACGCGAAGATGGTGCACAACGGAATCGAGTACTCGATGCTCCAGGCCTATGCGGAAGGATTCGAGATCCTGCGCGCGTCATCGTTCGGCTTCGACCTGGCGCAGCTGGCGCGGCTGTGGAATCACGGCAGCGTGATCCGGTCGTGGCTGCTCGAACTGGCCCAGGCCGCCTTCGAGCGGGACCCGGATCTGACAAAAATTCGGGGCTGGGTCGAAGACTCGGGCGAAGGGCGCTGGACGCTGGAGGAGGCGATCGACCATGCGGTGCCGGCGCCGGCACTGGCGCTGAGCCTCTTCATGCGCTACCGCTCGCGGCAGGACGACTCGTTCAGCGCCAAGGTGCTGGCCGCACTTCGCAATGAGTTCGGGGGCCACCCCGTCAAGACGGAATAGACACATGGCTCAGGCTCCGGCAGCGACTCTCACGCAGAACGTGCTTCGCGAAGGCCTGATTCTCTCGCGGACGCCCGACCCTGCAGTGATGGTGATCTTTGGCGCGTCCGGAGATCTGACCGCTCGCAAATTGATGCCGGCGCTGTACAACCTGGCCCTGAATCGATATCTGCCATCAGGGTTCAGCGTGATCGGCGTCGCGGACACGCCGCTTTCCGAAGATGACTTCCGCGCCCACATGGCGGATGCCGTTCGCAAGTTCTCCCGAACGCAGCCGGTCGACCGCGCGGTCTGGCAGAGCGTCGCCGAGGGCCTGAGCTACGTCCGGATGCCATTCGACGACCTGGACGGCTATGGGCGGCTGGCGGCAGAGCTCGAGCGCATGGATCGCGAGCGGGGGACGAACGGAAACCGCGTCTTCTACTTCGCCACCGCGCCGCAATTCTTCCCCGTCATCGTGGAACGTCTGGGCGCGTCGGGCATCGCCCGCACCGGAGCAGGATGGAAGCGGGTCGTCATCGAGAAGCCCTTCGGTCACGACCTGAAAACCGCCAAAGAGCTGAATCACACGATCCACTCGGTTTTCGCCGAGCCGCAGGTCTACCGGATCGACCACTACCTGGGGAAGGAGACGGTCCAGAACGTCTTAGTTTTCCGTTTTGCCAACGGCATCTTTGAGCCGATCTGGAATCGTCGCTATGTCGACCACATCCAGATCACGGTGGCGGAAGACATCGGCATCGAACGCCGCGGCAAGTACTACGAGAGCTCGGGCGCGCTGCGAGATATTTTTCAAAATCACCTGTTGCAGTTGCTCAGCATCGCGGCCATGGAACCACCTCCCAACTTCGACGCCGACACGGTGCGCGATGAAAAGGTCAAGGTCCTGAAGTCGATCCATCCAGTCGATGTGGACAACGATGTGGTTCGTGGCCAGTACGGCCCGGGTTGGGTCGGTGGGCAGCAAGTGCCCGGCTACCGGCAGGAGCAGAACGTCTCGCCGAACTCGATGACGGAAACGTACGTGGCCGTGCGGCTCAAGATCGACAACTGGCGTTGGGCCGACACGCCCTTCTACCTGCGGACCGGCAAGCGCTTGCCCAGCCGAGCGTCGGAGATTGCGATCCAGTTCAAGAGTGCGCCGCACCAACCTTTCGCGAAAACCGCCATCCAGGGTATGACGCCCAACGTCCTCGTGATGCGCATTCAGCCGCACGAAGGCGCATCGCTCAAGATCGCGGCGAAGATCCCGGGACCGGTGATGCGGCTGCGAACGGTCAACATGGACTTCTTCTACGGGTCATCCTTCCTGGTGGAGTCGCCGGATGCCTACGAGCGGCTGGTCCTGGATTGCATGCTCGGCGATCCCACTCTGTTTGCCCGCGAAGATGAGGTGGAGCGGGCCTGGGGCCTCGCCGACACCATTGAAGATGGCTGGGCGGGCCAGCCCGCGCCCGACTTTCCGAATTACCCGGCCGGCAGCTGGGGGCCAGAGGCCGCGGATGCTCTGATCGAGCGCGACGGCCGGCGCTGGCGGCGGCCATGAGTAGCAACCACACCGAGCTCAGCGTTCAGACCTTTGTCGACGTCCACGCCATCCAGGAGGAGCTGGAGCAGGTCCGCTGGGGACTGCATGGCGATGGTGAGCTGAGCGAGGCCGCGCAGCACGCCGCCAACGAAGCGCGGGCCAGCGTTCTCAACCTGATCGCCGTCGTCGGCAACGAAGCCGAAAAGGACACGGTCATCCGAGTGCTCGACCGGCTGTCGGTCACCAACCCCTCGCGGACCCTGATCCTGCTCGCCCAGCACACCAAGGGCGCCGACAAGCTGGAGGCGCAGGTCTCGGCGCAGGATCGGACGGAAACCGGACATCGCGTGACGACCGAGCGGGTGATTCTCCACGCGCACGGCGAGCCTGCCCGTCACCTGGCCAGCCTGGTCACGCCCTTGCTGATTTCGGATATTCCCGTGGTTCTCTGGTGGCCGGGTGAACCGCAGTTCGACCATCCACTCTTCAACGATCTCTGCCATCTCGCGGACCGGTTGGTGGTCGATACCGACGAGGGTTTTGCGCAGCCCGACCTGCGCCGCCTGCTGGAGGTGGCCCGCCGTGAGCATGCCAGCGCCTCCATTGGCGATCTCAATTGGGCCCGACTGATCGCCTGGCGGCACGTGGCGGCGCAATGCTTCGACATCCCCGGGCTGCTGGACGACCTGGCCGGGATCCACGGGGTTTCCATCTATTACGGGAGCGATGGATCGACGGCTCAGGCCAGCCTGCTCGGGGGTTGGATCCGGAGCCGGATGGCCACGGTGGGCATCGAGGTGCCGCTGGAATTCCGAGCCGATGACTCGCACGAACACGGCATCTGCCGTTGCGTGATCTATACGACCGGCGACGACGGTCCAGGCCGATTCAGTTTCACACGGTTACGGGGTGGCCGGCTATCGGTCGAGATCCGTCTCGGCGATCAAGAGCTTGCCCGGCGAACGGTTCGACTGGAGGCTCGCCCACCGGAGGAACTGCTGGGCATCGAGCTGACGCTGCCGGGCCACGACGTGCTCTTCGAGGAGGCACTGGCCGCGGTCCTCCGATGACCCCGAGCGTGGTCGCCGACGCTCGGGCGCTGGCGGAAGCCGCAGCTGCCTGGACGGTGGAGCGGGCCGGACGCGCGGTCGCCGAGCGAGGCGCCTGTTATCTCGCCCTGGCCGGGGGCGAGACGCCCAGAGGCTGCTACCGGCGGCTGGCCCAGCCGCCCTACGGCCGGGAGCTTCCCTGGAGCCGGCTTTTCGTCTACTGGTCCGACGAACGGCGCGTCCCCCTTGACGACCCGGCCAGCAACTACGCCGTGGCCAGGGCGGCGTTGCTCGATCACGTGCCGGTTGCCCCGGACCAGGTTTTTCCGCTGACGGCGGAGAACCTGCCGGCCCTGGACAATGTCCCGAAAGACCGCGCGGGGCTGCCGCGCTTCGACATCATCCATCTCGGTCTTGGCGAGGACGGCCACACCGCCTCGCTCTTTCCGGGAAGCCAGGCCCTCCAGGAGCGGCGCGCCATCGTTTTAGCCATCGACGACGCGCCGAAGCCGCCGCCGCAACGGCTGACGCTGACGCTCCCGGTGCTCAACGCCGCCCGCGCCGTCCTCGTCATGGTGTCGGGAGCGTCCAAGCGCGAGGCGCTGGCGCGGGTGCTGCGGCGCGACCCGGCGCTGCCGGCCAGCCACGTCCAGCCGGTGGACGGCGAGCTGGCGTTCATCGTCGACCAGGCGGCCTTCGGACGGTAGCGCCCCCCACCCAACCCTCCCCCGGAGGGGGAGGGCAAAAGCCAGACGCTGAGCGAATGCTTGTTTCTTGACAGGTTCAACTCTCCGTGACATCTTGGTAACGCAGCGAGCAACGAACTCTACGTCAAGGCAGGGAAAGCAGCATGTCGATCGCGTCGACCCATCGGCCGCCAATCGGGCGCGGCCATCGGGTCGAGCGCCGTAGCCGCCGTCGGGTTGCCCGGTCGACGGCGCTGAGCCTGGCCAGTCTGGCAGGCTGGAGCCTGGTCTTCCTCACGCTCGGCTGGCTGGTTGCGGCCGGTTTCTACGGGTTGCTGGTGAGGGGATGAGGCGCTGCTACGGGCGCCGCTATCCCTACCGGCATGCCAACTACCACCTTCGGGAGTGGCAGCGGCGGCGCCGGGTGACCCTGCAGCGAAATCTGATCGTGGCGCTCATCGTGCTCTTCGGGCTCCCGCTGCTGACGGTGCCGGCGCTGGCGGCCCAGACCGTCGGCGACGTTCCGTCGGTGACCGGGCTCGCCTCGACCGGCCTACCCCAGGACATGCTGATCTTCGATCGGCACGGCAACCTGCTCGCCGATGTCGGCGACCAGGGCGATCACCGAATCGTGGTCCCGATCAGCTACATCTCGCCAAGCATCATCAACGCGACGATCGCCATCGAGGATCACACGTTCTACTCGAACAGCGGCGTCGATCCGACGGCGATCCTGCGCGCCGCCCTTGCCGACTATTCCCACCACGGCATCAAGCAGGGGGGCAGCACGATCAGCCAGCAGCTCGTCAAGCAGCTGTTCATCGGCCCCAACCCGGACAACTCCATCCAGCGCAAAGCCAAGGAGGCCGTCCTGGCGCTCATCGTGAACCGGCACTACACCAAGAGCCAGATCCTGGAGATGTATCTGAATACGATCTTCTACGGCAGCCAGACCTACGGCATCGAGGCCGCCGCCCGCAGTTACTTCCGGACCAACGCCCACGACCTCAGCCTGGCCCAGGCGAGCATGCTCGCCGGGCTGCCGCAGGCGCCCACCCAGTACAACCCCCTGATCAACCTGCCGGCCGCCAAGAAGCGCCAGCACGACGTGCTGGCCGCCATGGTGGAGTACCACTTCATCACGGCACAGGAGGCGGACGCGGCATTCGCGGTCAAGCTGCAGATCTACCCACCGATCAATCAGTTCGCCGCGCCGTACTTCGTTGACTATGTGCTCAAGACGCTGCGGCAGCAATATCACATCCAGCCCAGCGACCGGCGCGGCTATCGCATCTACACCTCACTGGATCTCAACCTGCAGCACATCGCCGAGCAGGTGGTCCGCGATCAGATCGCGCAGAAGGGCAAGTTCTACAACTTCCACGACGCGGCGCTCGTCAGCATGGACCCCAAGACCGGCGAGATCCTGGCCATGGTGGGCGGCGATAACTACAACAAGCCAGGCGGCTGGATCAACATGGCCGATACCCCGCGCCAGCCTGGATCGACCTTCAAGATTTATACGTACACGGCCGCCATCGAAAGCCGGAAGTTCAACATGATCACCCCCATCCTGGATGCTCCGCTGGTCTTTCCAACCTGGGGCGGGGCCAGTGGCTTCGACCCCTACATTCCGTTGAACTACGACCTCAAGTACCACGGGGTGCTGCCGTTGAAGATGGCGATGGGGAACTCAATGAACATTCCCGCCATCAAGACTGAGCTCCGGGTGGGGATCCAGAACGTGGTCCAGATGGCCCGCCGCATGGGGGTCACGCATCTGACCAAACAGGACGATCAGTATGGGATCAGCCTGACGCTCGGTAGCGCTGAGGTGACCCCTCTCGACATGGCGACTGGCGTCTCGACCCTCGCCAACCTGGGCGTCCGGCACATGCCGGCCCCGGTGCTCTTTATCAAGGACGCCGCCGGCCACGACGTCTTCAGCTACGACCCGACAAAGAATGAATACCGGGCGATCAGCCCTGAGGTCGCGTTCATCCTGGGCGCGATCATGTCCGACGACCGCAACCGCTGCCTCGAGTTCGGCTGCCACGGCGACCTGACGCTGCCCGGCCGGCAGGTGGCGGCCAAAACCGGGACCACGCAGGCGTTCCGCGACAACTGGACGGTCGGGTACACCCCCACGCTGGCAACGGCGGTGTGGATCGGGAATCCGGACAACGCCCCCCTCAGCCACAACTCCACCGGCATCGTCGGAGCGGCTCCCATCTGGCACAAGTTCATGCAGCAAGCGCTGGCCGGCACCCCGGACCAGTGGTACAAGATGCCGGCCGGCGTGCACCAGGTTGGCGGCAACTACTTCCTTCCCGGCACTGAAAATGTCCGCTCCCAGGTCCTGGGCTGGCCCGTCTGCCGGTTCGGGCGCTACAATCCCTACGGCCTTTCCTGGGCCGACACGCTGATCGATGGCGTGCCATGCGTGCTGGGCGGCTCCGGACCGAAGGCCGTTCCCCCCAAGACCACCAGCCGATAATCGAATCGTCGTGTCGGTTTCCTGGCCGCGATCCGCTTTTGGCCTGCTGCTCGCCGTCGGATTCGGCTGGCTGGCGGCGCTCCCGGCGGCGGCCAGCGCTATCGATCCTTACCAGGGTCCGCTAGAGATCCGCATTTTCGGTGCGAACGGGGTCGCGCGAGACTTCATCGCCCGCTCGCCAGAGGACCGCCGCGGCGCCGTCGCGCTCGTCAACCAGATCGACGGCGCGATCCAGGGCCCAACCCAGGCGATCGAGGAATCGGCCGTCATGCTGCCCCACTACCGCATCGGGGTGAGCCATCTCGGGCCGACTTATGTGACAACCCCCTGGGCTCGCCTGTCCGAAACCAGCTTCATCTATTTCCCTGGCCTCCAGGCCAACAATTTCATGGTTGTCGAATTCACTCAGGGGCGAGCCGCCCTCGAGCAGCGCTGGATCCTGCCCGCGCCCGAGGTCGCGGCGCTCCTCGAACGGCACCTCCTGGGCCTGCCGCCGATCGGGAGCGAGGTATCGAGTCAGGCCGCCGACTCGCCGCCCTGGGGGATGGCGATCGGCGTGGTCCTGCTGGCGGCCCTGGGCGCGATGCTCGTCGAGGACCGTCGGCGGTGGCCGGTTTCTGCGAAGAAAAGGAGCGCCGGAAAGGGGACTTAACCGGCGCTCCGAACGGTGGTCGGCGGCTTTAGTGGCTCGTCTGCTGGAAGCAGGCGTTTCGTGAGTTCTGGGGCTGCTGACCCGCATACACGGTACCCGCCTGGCCGTTGGGATTGAACGCCGAGCCCGGCGCATTAGCGGCGTTGCCCGGTGTTACCGGCGAAGCCTCACAGGACTGGTTCGGCTGGCCGGTCGTTCCCGGGTTGTCGGCCAGGGCGAGGCTTGATCCCGTCAACATGAGCGCGGTCGAGGCGGCCATACTCAGCAAACATTTGCGTACCATCGGCTGTCCTCCTTGAGAGACCCGGTTTAGGCTTATTCGGCGCCGGGTTACGCCCGGTCCGGGTTAGCCCTCTCGACCGACGTCAGGGGGCCGGAACGCTGGCGTAGATCTGCTGCTGGTAGGGCGGCGCCAGGTCGCCACCTGCGACCGCGCCTATCTGCAGGGTCGGCGACGTTGAGACGAAGAGCAGGAGCGCGAAGGTGCCCTTCTTCGTCGTCGTCATCGCACCGCCGAAGTAGTCGCCGATGAACGTCGTGCTGCCGCCGAACCCGCCCGGCACGGGCGGGTTGACGTTCGGGTCCCAGCTTTCCTGCGTCACTCGACGATTGCGGCCGCGCGGGCTGCCGTCCGGATTGAAGAACTGGATGGTGACGTCGATGCAGATGTTGACCGCGCCGGCGTGCGGCGTGTCGCTCGGGCAGACAAGCCGCCGATCATAGAACGCGACTCCGAAGATCCCGCTCGGTGCGGCGAAGATCTTGGCCTGAGTCGTTTCCGCTATCGGATCGACGCTGGCGTCATCGATCTGTATCGGGATCGACCAGGATCGCCCTTCGTCCGATGAACGGACCAGCCACTGGCTGCGTCGCGGCGTGGTCGTGCCGTAACGCTCGTACGCCATCAACAACTCGCCGGTCGCCGGGTTCGCGGTGATCGTGTACGGGGTGCCGTCGCGGTAGGTATCGGGTAGGGATTGACCGCTCTGACTGGCGACGGTGCTGTCGACGGCCAGCCCAGGGGCCTCGAAGCTGGCCCCGTTATCGCGCGAGACTATGACCTGGAACGAGCTGAAGCCGCCCTGGTTCTTGGGCGGAAGGTTGTCATAGGCGAAGTAGACGTTGCCTTCCGGCCCGGTGAAAACGTACGGATCGTTGTTGAAATGCGGTGACGTGAATTTCGTGACGGCCCGTGGTGACGTAAACGTTCGACTCCGCTCGTCCCAGACCGAGAAAACGTCCTGGCCGCTGAACGACGCCCCGTCCAGCTGGATCCATGACATGTAGACGGAGCCGGGATGATGGCCGTAGACGTCGGCTCCGATCCACTGCTTGTCGGCGGTGCGTCCGTTGCCGGCGCTGTTGTAGGTCGCGATCTGGACCGGCGGCTGCCAGGTCCGGCCAACCTTGTCGATACCTTTGAGCGAGCGGGACAGGTAGATGGCATCGTTGAGATGAAGCGGCTCGGTTTGTCCGACACTCCAGTTGTGGAACCCGGGTTTTTCAATGACGAAGTTGAAGGCGAGCACCAGCGTGTAGAGGTTGCCCTGCCCATCGAACGCAACCGTGGGGTCGGTGGTGGCAGCCCAGCCCAGGCTCTCGTACCCGGGAAGCAGACCCATGGTCCAGGTCCGGCCACCATCCTCTGAGTCGAACCACTCCAGGTCGAAAAGGTAGTCATGCGGCGACCAGAAGACTTTCGACAGCCCGACGAGGTGGTTCGGGTTGGTCGGGTCGACCGCGAGGTCGCTCTCGCTCTTGTCGTTGCCGATCGTCGACCAGCGCTGGGCGCAGACGCTGGGGTCACGAAGCCAGTCGGCATTGACGGGGCACGGCTTGGAGACCGCCTGGGTCGACACCTGGATGTTGGTCAGGCCCGCGTTGCTGGTGGCATACCCGCCGGCGCCGAAGACCGGCATCGCGGGGGCGAGGCAGCTGAACCCACCGATAATCGACGCCGTCAGCAACCTGCGCCGGATTTTCCCCACGTCCCATAGTAATCCTCATCGGCTGTGGACCGCGGGCCGCAGCCAATTCTCCATCGCCCACACCGCACGCGACCGTCAGTGCGTCCGTACCGGCAAGCGCATCCGCCACGGTCGACCAGGACCCGATCCTCGGTCCTGCCGGGTTGACCCTGCGCCAGGAGATCGGCGCGGTGATGATGGTCGGCTTCAAGGGTTCGCTCACCTCGGCCGTGCTGAACGACTGGAAAATACGCCAGTTCGGTGGCTTGATCGTCGTGCCGATCAACCAGAATGCGCACGACGCGGCCGCCATCCGGCAATTGATCCAGTCGGTTCGCGGGGTTATGGCCCATCCACTCCTCGTGTCAACCAACCAGGAGGGAGGCACCGTCTGCTTCGTCGAGACCGGCGTTCCCTGCCTGGCCGGCGCTCGGCAGGCCGGCCCACACGGACCGAGCGCCGTGCAAAGTGAGATGAGCTCGATGTCGCAGGGGCTCAAGGGGCTGGGCTTTGACATCAACTTTGCGCCGGTGGCCGACGTTTGGGACGGCGTCCATCTCTTCATGAGCGAGCGGAGCTACGGCCAGAACCCGCAGGCGGTCGCGCAGGATGTGACGGCGGCGATTGCCGGGATTCATGCGGCCGGCATGTACGCGGCGGCGAAACACTTTCCGGGTCACGGTAGCGCCGACGCGGACTCCCATCTGAAGCTCCCACTCGTCAGCGAATCGGCCCAGACACTTCGCGACCGCGACTGGGTTCCGTTCAGGGCCGCGATCGCGGCGCGCGTCGACATGGTCATGGTCGGGCACCTCAATGTTCCGGCGATCGACGGCACGGCACCAACAAGCATGTCGCTGGCCGTCATCCAGGATCTTCGCTCCGAGCTCGGCTATCAGGGCGTCGTGATCTCGGACGACATGCAGATGGGTGCTCTCAGTCCGCAGTATCCGCCGCCCGCCGCTGCTGTGCGGTTTCTCGAGAACGGCGGCGACATGGTGATTGTCTCGCACGACATCGAGGTGGCCGATGCGGCCTATGACGCCATCCATGCCGCGGTGCAGAGTGGCAGCTACCCGCGATCGCAACTCGACGCCTCGGTTCAGAAGCTGCTGAACCTCGGCCTTCGTTACATGCCTTAGTCCGGGGGCTCGCTGGCGACCTCGGCGCCCATCGCGTGGTAGCCGCCATCGACGTGCACGATTTCGCCGGTGGTGGACGAGCTCCAG
Organism: Chloroflexota bacterium; assembly: GCA_005881715.1. GTDB lineage: Bacteria > Chloroflexota > Dormibacteria > CF-121 > CF-121 > CF-13. Next base: position 23,434 of record VBEE01000065.1, read on the forward strand.
TCAGAGAGCAGGACACACGCCATTTTCGCGACCGGTGTCCGATCTTCGCTGTTCCAGCCAAGCGGCGACCGCTGTCCCCAGGTGCTCTCAAACTTCTCAAATCCGGGGATGCCCTTCGCCGCCATCGTCCTCAGCGGCCCGGCCGCGAGCGCATTGACCCGGATCTGATGCCGGCCGAGATCGCGGGCAAGATAGCGCGTCACCGATTCCAGAGCCGCTTTGCAGACGCCCATCCAATCGTAGAAGGGCCAGGCCTGCGTCGAATTGTCGAAGTCGAGGGTGACGATGCTGCCGCCGTGTTCGCGCATCAGCGGGCTGGGCCATCGCCTTCAGCGAGTAGGCGCTGGTCCGAAAGGCGGTCTCGACGCTGTCCCACGGTGCCGTCAGGAAGTTGCCGCCCAGCGCATCGGGAGGCGCGTAGGCAATGGCATGGACGAACCCGTCGAGCCGGCCCCAGCGCTGTTTGAGCGTTTGCGCCAGCGCGTCGACCTGCTCCTGGTTGTTGACGTCCATCTCCAGGATCTCGGGAGTGGGTTTCATCCGGCGGGCACTCTTCTCTGTCAGGCTCATGACCCGGCCGAAACTGGTCAGCACGATATCCGCGCCTTCCCGCTGCGCCATGTCGGCGATCGCGTACGCGATGCTCGCCGGGGTCAGGACCCCGGTGACCAGGATTTTCTTGCCCTCGAGGATCATCGCGCGACCAGCTCTTGTCGCCGCTTCTTGAACTCTTCGCTGTCGATCTCGCCCCGGGCAAAACGCTGTTCGAGGGTGACCAGGGCACTGTCGTGGCGAACCTTCTGAACGATGGCGGGAACGACGAAGTAGGCGACCACGCCGGCCGTCACCGAGAAGAGGACGAAGGGTAGGAGGAGAAACAGGATTCCGCCAAAAAACACCGGGCCTTCCAACGGCTGCTAACCCTCACGCGTGCTGTTGGGGTGGCTTGAGGGATTTGAACCCTCGACCCTCAGATCCACAATCTGATGCTCTAACCAGCTGAGCTAAAGCCACCGTTGCGCCCGTGATTATAAGAGGTTACCCATCCCCGACCGTTCAAATTGAGCGGAACTCGCGTTATATGCTGTAGGCGCTTTGACGACGTCCGACGACGCTCTCATCCGCCGCGCCCAGGCTCTCGACCCGGGAGCACTGGCCGAGCTCTATGACAGGCATTTCGATGGGATATACCGATATCTATTCACCAGACTGCGCCACCAAGCCGACGCTGAAGACTTCACCGAGCAGGTCTTTCTGAAGATGGTCGATTCCATTCAGCGCTACCGGCCGCGCGGGGTCGCGTTTTCCTCCTGGCTCTACCGCATCGCCCACAACCTGCTCGTCGATCGCTATCGGCGCGCCGGGCGTGAGGCCGTGGAACTTACCGATCAGGTCCAGGACGGTCGCCCACATGCCGATCCCGCCACGCTGGCGCAGAACTCCGAGGACCGCCGCCTCCTGATCGAGGCGATGCGCCGGCTCACGCCCGAGCAGCAGCAGGTGATCACGATGCGGTTCATCGACAACCTCAGTGTCGACGAGATCGCCCACCTGACCCGCCGCCGGCCCGGCGCCATTCACTCGATGCAGCACCGGGCACTCGCGAGCCTCAATCGGTTTCTGCTGGAACGCGAGCAGGTGGAGGCGCGCCGTGCCTGATCTGACCCGCCCGCTGCAGGAATGCCTGGAGGCCATGGACGAGAAGCGCAACCTGCAGGACGTCCTCCGCCGCCATCCGGCCGATCGCAACGAGTTGATCGCCCTTCTCCGGTTGTCCGTGGACCTGGGCGGACTGGGCGCGCCGACTGCCGACCCCGCGTTCCGCTTGCGCGCTCGCAACCGGATGCTGGCGAGCGTCGCGGCCCGCCACCGCCGCCGGCGCTGGAATTTACGCATTGCCTTGCCCAGACCTGTCTCGCGGCTTGCTCTCGCCGGTGTCAGCCTGGCGGCGCTGATGCTGGCGAGCCTGACGGCCGCGGCCGCCTCCGGCGACAGTCTCCCCGGCGATCCGTTGTACGCCATCAAGCTTGGCGTGGAGCGAGCTCAGCTGGCCACCACCTTCGACTCGGGCGCGCGCGTCCGGTTGCAGCTGCACTTCGCCGACGTTCGGCTCGACGAAGCCCAACGTCTATTTGCGCTGGGCCGGGCCCAGGACGGGATCCGCGTGATCGATCAGTACGACAGCGCGGTGACCCAGTTCAACCTATCCATCTCCGCCAGTGCGTTGGACTTAAGGACAGTCGATGATCTAAGCCGCTTGACGACCGATCGGGAGGGACGCGCCGATGCCAGCCTCAACGAACTCGCCGGATCGCTGGCCGCGAGCGGCGATCGCGAGACGGCGGCGGCCGTGCGTCGCACCCAGTCGCACGTCGAGCAGACGCTGCGCGGAAGCAAGCGCGATTTGCAGGCTCGCAGTGAGGCCCAATCCAAGGATCAGCAGCCAAAGCCTGCCGGCGAGGAACCGTAGCGGCTAAAGGTACTTGCCGCGCCGGGCGGCAAAGAAGTCACGCAGCAGGAGGCCGGCCGGTTCGGCCAGGATCCCGGAGCTGATCTCCACCCGGTGGTTGTTCGCGGGATGGCGGAGTACGTCGTACACCGAATCGACGGCGCCCTTCTTCGGGTCGGGGGCGCCGTAAACGAGCCGGTCGATGCGGGCCAGCACCATGGCGCCGGCGCACATCGGACATGGCTCCAGCGTGACATAGAGCGTGACACCGTCGAGCCGCCAGGACCGCAGCAGACCGGCCGCCTGTCGGAGAATGAGCATCTCGGCGTGAGCGGTGGCGTCCGGCGTGCTTTCGATCAGGTTGTGAGCTTCCGCCAGGACTGACCCATCACGCACGATGACCGCGCCGACCGGGACCTCGCCGCTCGCGGCGGCGCGCCGGGCTTGTGCCAGGGCACGCTCCATGTAATGAGTGTCGTCGCGCGCGCCGGTTACTAGACTGGGATCGATGGCGTCAGGAAGCATAATCGAGGACCAGGGCCTGTTCGGGCCGGAGTCCCCCATCTGGCGGGTGAACCGCGAGTCCGCGGTAACGCTGGGAGGGACCTGCGCGATCCTGATGCAGCTGGCGCATCCACGAGTCGCCGCCGGAGTCCGCGACCATAGCCGGTTCGAGGAGGATACGGTCGGACGTCTTCGCCGGACGCTGGACCTGACGATGACGATCGTTTTCGGCTCACGCAGGGCTGCGATGGAGGCGGTCCGGTCGATCAACGCCAGACACCGAACCGTCAACGGTCCGGGATATTCGGCCCTGGACCCCGAGCTGCTCATGTGGGTTCACGCCACGCTGGTGTATTCCGGGCTACGCGCCTACCAAGCGTTCGTTGGGCCACTGAGCGCCGCCGATCGAAACGGTTACTACCAGGACACGAAGGAGATCGGCATCCTGCTCGGCATCCCCCGCCAGATGTATCCAGCGAATATCGAGGCCTTTGACGCCTACCTGGAGGCGCTGATCGAGGGGGGCGAGTTGAGGGTCGGGGATGGTGCTCGCCAGATGGGGTGGCAAGTCCTCCGACCGCGCATTCACCGCGTTCCACGGATCGCTTTTGCGCCGATGCAGGTGATCACCGCAGCCCTGCTGCCGCCCCGGCTCCGGGACGAGTATGGGCTCGCGTGGGGACCAGCCCAGCGGGTCACCTTTTCCGCCTTCCGCGCTGGCCTCGTCGGGCTGGTCGCGCTCGCCCCGGCGCCGATCCGCTGGCTGCCCTACGCGCGCCACGCCTACCGGCGGTTAAAGCTCCAACCCGCCTAAGTCGTGGAAGGTGACTGGCGGAGGGGGCGAGATTCGAACTCGCGGTGGCGTTGCCGCCACACGGCTTTTCGAGAGCCGCACCTTAAACCGCTCGGACACCCCTCCGGGCGGACATTCTATTAGCTAATGACGGCCTTTCGCCGAGCGCGGTGCCGGGCGACCTTGGCCCTGTTCCCGCAGCTGCTCATGCTGCACCACTTCCGCTTCCCGGTGCGCGAGGTGTCCTTGAACACCCACCGGCATTGGGGGTTCTCGCAGATGCGCAGCCGCCCCGTATCGCCCTGGATCAGCTCACGGGCGATCGACTCGGAAAGCCGGGCGATGGCGCCATCGACCGGGTCACCCTGGTGGCGGTGGTCGAGCGAAACGCCGTCGGTTGCGGGTACCAGCTCGTAGATGTAGTGCGTGCGCAGGGCCCGGTTGATCTCGTCCAGATCGGCCGCCTTGGGGGCCTGGCGCGCGGCGGCGGCCTCCAGCACGCCTCGCATCGCCTGGCGGACGCGCCGGAGTCGAGCCAGGGTCTCGGTGCCGCTGGCCGGGGAGGCACTGTATTGCGCCACCAGGTGGAGCCGGGCCTCACGGTGCATCAGGTCATGCTCGACGAGCCAATCCAGCGCCGCAGTCGGGGAGTCCAGGTGATCGTGGGGAACGGGCCAGAGATCGAGCGTGTTCACGAAATCCAGCCCGGTCTGAAGCCTCGCCAGGTGTCCGGTCACCATGGGCATCAGCGGCGCTGATCCTGTTACCGAATCGTTCACCTGTAACCCCCTTATACCACTTGACGGGTTAAATCTAACACGGTAGAATGCGGTTGTAACTAGTCTGAAGGCAAGCAACGGTTACAGCGAGGTGACGAAAACATGCAGGATTACTACTCTTTGTATACGTGGGCGATGGACAAGCAGGCCCATTACGAGCGGGAGGCCGCCCGGCAGCGGCTGGTTCGGCATTCGCGCTATCTGAATACCCATATCAACCTCCGCCTTGGCTGGCCGCTGGCTCGCCGAAAGAACGAGCGCAAGGCAGCCTGAGCAGGACGGACGTCGTTCTTGGCAACTGCACGGAAGTTCGGCCCGGCTGACGTGGCGCAGTCGTTGCAGCGGCGGGCACGGGCGGGGGCGGCCACCCCGGCCGCTCGCATCTGGCTCGCGCTAGGCACGGTCTATCTCTTGTGGGGGTCGACCTACCTCGGCATCAAGTTCGCCATCGACACCATCCCGCCACTTCTGATGGGTTCGCTGCGGTTTCTCGTCGCCGGCGGTGTCCTGTACGCTCTGGCCGCCCGTGGGGGCGGCGCCTCGCGGGACCGCCTGGGAGCGACCCAATGGGGAGCGGCTCTCCTCATCGGGGCGGCGCTGCTGCTCGGTGGCAATGGCGGGGTCATCCTGGCGGAGCAGTACGCGCCTACCGGTGTGGTCGCGCTGCTCGTCGCTACGGCGCCGTTGTGGATGGCGATCATCGATCGGGTGGCCTTCGGCCGCCGGCTTCCGCCGCTCGTCATCGTCGGCCTGGTGGTCGGCTTCGGTGGAGTGGCCTTCCTGATCGGCTCACCCGGCTCCGGTCATGTTCGCCTGATCGGCGCCGCGCTCGCGCTGGCCGCTCCGATCTGCTGGGCGAGCGGGTCCGTCTTCACCCGTCACGTCAAACTTCCGTTGCGTCCGCTGATGGCTGCCGCCATGGAAATGCTGTGGGCCGGCGTGCTCTTCGGCATCGCCAGCCTTGTGACCGGCGAATTTGGCCGGCTGCACATTCAGAACATCTCAACCACCTCGCTCGTGGCCCTTGTCTACCTGATTGTCTTCGGCAGCCTTGTCGGGTTCAGCGCCTACGTCTGGTTGCTGCGATCAGCGCCGCTGTCCCTGGTATCGACCTACGCGTACGTCAACCCGGTGGTCGCCGTCATCCTGGGAGCAGCATTCCTCGGCGAGGGGCTGAGCGCCCGGACGCTGATCGCCGGTGGCATCATCCTGGCCGCGGTGGCCCTCATCGTGGTGGCACGGAATCGAGCGGCGGCATCACAAGTCCCGCCGAGGGAGGTTAGCGCATGATCAAAATTGCCGTCTCGCTCGAGGATGAAGAGGTCCACGGGCTTTCCCGTATGGCGCACGAGGCCGGGATGACCGAAGAGGAACTGCTTCGCGAGGCGATTCAAGGGCTTCTGCTCTCCTGGCGAACCCCCTCGATCCCACGATTCGCGAGGCGCCTCGGCCCGCTCGCCCCTCCGACGACTGAACACTAGCCCTGAGCCGATTCGACCAGCTGCACGCGCTCGCCGGTAAAGGCACGATGCATCTTCGCCACGTTGGCCAGGGTGTCGATCTCGCGGATGGTCTTGTCCCGGCGGATCTGCTTGATGCGAGGGAAGCGGAGTGCGTACCCGGAGTTGTGCCGGCCGGACTCCATGATGGCGTCGAACGCCACCTCGAGGACGACCTCCGGTTGCACGAGCCGGAAACGACCGTAATCCTTCAGCGTGATCGACTTGAAATAATCGGTCATCTGAGCGATCTCGACGTCGGTTAAGCCGGAATAGGCCTTCCCGATGTTGACCAGGCGATCGGCTTGCTCGTCATAGACGGCGAAGGTGTAATCGGAGAGCACATTCTTCCGCTTGCCGTGGCCGACCTCGACTCCGGTCACGACCACGTCGAGCGTCGCCAGCGCCTTCTTCAGTTTCAGCCACCCCAGGCCGCGCCGCCCGGGCGTGTACTTGCTGGCCGGGTCCTTGACCATCAAGCCCTCGTTGTTCCGCGCCCGCGCCGCATCGAAAATCCGGTCGAGCTCCTCCGCGTTGTTCGCCTGGATGAGGTAGGCCAGCATGAACGGGGAAGGAAGATCGAGCTCGTCGAGCAGCCGCCGTCGTTCGCGAAGTGGCTCCTCCAGCAGATTGCGACCGTCCAGGTAGAGCAGGTCGAAGGCGACGAAGATGACTGGTACCTCGGTCAGCAGCTGGGCGCTGACCACCTTGCGCCCCAGTCGGTGCTGCAGTTCGAAGAAGGGGCGGACGACGCCATCCTTGAACGCGAGCAGCTCGCCGTCGAGCAGGACGTCGTGCGGAACCGCCGAGGCCGCTGTCACCACCTCGGGAAAGGCGGCGGTCACCTCGTTGAGATCGCGAGAGTAGAGGACGACCCGTTCGCCCTCTTTGTGAAGCTGCCCACGGATGCCGTCGTACTTATCCTCGACCCACGCCTCACCGCCGACCCGCCGCATGATCGCCGCCGCGTCCTCTTCTGGCGACGCCAGCATGAATTGCAGCGGATGCATCAATCGCAATCGCGCTGATCGCAGTTCGCCGCGGCGGGCCAGCAACGCGACCTCGCCGAGATCCCCGGTCAGCATGCTGGCCCAGGACACGTCGGAGAGCGGTGCTCCGAATGCCTTCGCGATCCCCTCTTCGACCAGCCCGGCCCGAAGCCCGATGCGCAGGTCGCCGGTCAGGATCTTTCCGATGTACTTTGCCTCGCGCGGCGTCAACCTGTCGAGCAGCTCGCGCAGCGCCTCGGTCTTTTTCTTGACGGTCCGCTGCTCATAAACCCGTACCAGAGTGTCATGCACGTCCCGGAGCGACGTGGGGTGGGGATGCGTGTGGCTCTCGAGGACTTCCTCGATGACATCGCCGACATCGCTGTGTCGCATGTAGGACTCACCCAGCGCCTCCTCGTCGACCTGCGCCAGATCGCAGACAGCGTTGCGGATGACGGCATAACCAAGGTTCAGTTTTCGTTGATCGCGGTCGGCGAACGGTCGGGCCGTAAAGTACACCGCCGCGAGTGGCAGTGTGTCGTCGTCGAGTGTGGCGAAGTATTCACCGAGTAGCCGCGTCTTCTCCAGCTTGCTGCTGGTGGCACGGATCGCCTCGCCGGTGCGAGCGAATGCTTCCATGGACGAGCTAGCCTTGCTGGATCTGGTCGGCGGGCGGAGCGGTGATCGTTTCGCCAGCGTTGTACCGGTCGAAGGTCAGCGTGATGTTCTGCCCGCCGCTCTGGGTCTCGACGTATTTGATCGGATAACCGTCGCTCTCCCTGATGTAGGCGTCGAAGGCGTTGCCCTCTTTGTCCTTGGCGGTCGCGTGCCAGGCCTTTCCCTGCGGCAGGTTTTCCTCGCCGACATACTTCTGGGCACTGGCGCCGCTGAATGCCGTCGGATCGAAGCCGGATGTGCTTTTCGACGCCACCCACTTCGGGCTGCTTGGCGTCAAGCCATAGTTTGTGCCGTCGAGCGAGATCTCTTCGATCGTGAGGGTCTGACCGCCGACCGTCGCCTGGAACTTGAAGTGGCCTTGCGGCTTGGGCTTGTAGACCAGGGCACCGTCGCCGGCAAGCGCCACGGTGGCCCCGTTATCCGTGACCTTTCCCGTCACCTTGAAGTGCGCGTCTTTCAAGTTGGACTGCTGCGGTTTGGCCAGCACTTCCTTCGCGCTCGGCGGCGCCGCGGGTGTGGGAATGCCGCAGGAAGCGGCCAGCAGGCCGGCCGACGCCGCCAGCACGATGAACCTGCGTGCCAGCTTAGCCCTGCACCACTTGTGACGCTGGCGGCGGTGAGATCGTGACCCCAACGTTGAACTTGTCGAAGGTCAGCGTAAGGGCGTTGGACTGTTGCGCGACCAGGTACTTGAGTGGATAGCCGTCGCTCTCGCGGATCCAACCTTCAAAGGCATTGCCATCTTTATCCTTGGCCGTCGCGTGCCAGGCCTTGCCCCTGGCCAGGTTCTCTTCTCCGACGTACTTGAAATCGGAAGCACCGCTGAAGCTTGCCGGGCCGAGGCCGGACGTGGTCGTCCGTGAGGTCCACTTGCCGGTGCCCGGGTCGCTGAAGGTGTAATCCTTCCCATTGATCGAGATGTCTTCGTAACTGATCTTTCGCCCGGCGACCGTGGTCTGAAACGTGAACCGGCCGGCGCCTGGGGCCTTATAAACCAGATCGCCGTCGCCGGCCAGATCGACCGACACTCCCTGCTCCGTGAACTTGCCGGTCACGATGAAATGGGCATCCTTGAGGCTGGCGTGCAGCGGCTTCGCCAGGATGTCCTTGGCGCTCGGCGGGCCTAACGGGGTACCCGGGCCGCCGCAAGCGGCAAGCACGGCCGCGCTGATGATGACGGCCGCCAGCCGCGTGATCTCCGGCAGCGTCACTGCTGGATGTCCGAAGCCGGCGGTGCGCTGACCGTCACGCCGGTGTTAAAGCGGTCAAAGGTGGCGGTGAAGGTCGACCCCTGCGACGTGCTCGCGTACTTCAGCGGATAGCCGTCGCTCTCGCGCACCCAGGCCTCGAACGGGTTGCCGCTGTCATCTTTGGCCTTGACGTGCCACGCTTTTCCCTGCGGCAGCGAGTCCTCGCCCAGATAGCTGGCGTCAGTGCCCTTGAAGGAGCTGGGGTTGGAGGATGTCGTGCTCGATTTGACGGTCCAGCGTGGGTTGTCCGGCGACAGGTCATATTCCTTTCCGCCGGTGATGATCTCCTCGAACTTCAGGGTCTGACCGGCGAGAGTGGTTTGCATCGTGAATTTCGAGGCCTGCTGGGGCTTGATCACGACGATCCCGTCGCCGGTGGCGTCGAAGGCGGTGCTCCCGCTGACGATGTGCGCCACCAGGGTGAAATGGGCGTCCTTGACGTTCGCCTTATCCGGCTTGTTCAGAATCTCCTGAGCGGTCGGCGGCTTCGCCGGCGTATTCGCAGCGTTGCCGCAGGCCGACAGTAGCAGAGCGGCCGTCGAGAGCGCGAGGCAACGGCGGGCGATCACGTCGCCTATCCTAACGGGCGCTCCCTCGGCCGCCAGCCATGCTTCTTTGGTCGGCGCCTCCACCCGTAGTACACGCGGCCGTTGGCATCGTAGGCTGGCACCGTGAGCGTCCATTGGCGGGCGGCCGAGGGTTTTGGGCGGGCGGCTGCCGCCTACGAGCGCGGCCGGCCCGGCTACCCGCAGGCGGCCATCGACTGGATGGTTGAGCGGCTGCGCATCACACCGGGCGCGACCGTCGTCGACCTGGGCGCCGGCACGGGGAAGTTCAGCCGCATGATGCACGCCGCTGGCGCCCGAGTGATCGCGATCGAGCCGGTGGCGGCGATGCGGGCCGAGCTCGCCAGCGCGGTCCCCGGCGTCGCCGTGCTGGACGGAACCGCGGAAGCCATCCCGTGCGCGGATGCGTCTGCCGACGCGGTCACGGCGGCAC
>VBEE01000066.1:0-284 GCA_005881715.1 Chloroflexota bacterium
CAGCGACGCCTGAGGCTCCTGACGAGAATCGCTCTCAGGGCTGCGCGCGTTCGTAGCGGAGATAGACGACGCCGGATCCGAACCTTCGCGTTTCGAGCAACCGCAGGTTGAGCGTGTTGTCCAGTGGCGGGAGGAATGGCGTGCCGGCTCCCAGCACGACCGGCTGAACAATCGGGCGAAACTCATCGACCAGGCCGAGCCGGATCAGGGCCGCCGCCAGGGTGGCGCCCCCCACGGAGAGATCGTTGCCGGGTTGCGCTTTCAGATTTGCGACCTCACCGGCG
>VBEE01000066.1:444-21502 GCA_005881715.1 Chloroflexota bacterium
TGCAGCTCCTCGTCGATGATGACCCAGTCGATCTTTCGGTTCGAGGTCTCGATGTAGCCGTCGAGCGAGACCATCATCGAGTAGATCAGTTTCCTCATCGCGGTCCTCCGGGCTTTCTGGGATCCTGGTTTGCTTCCCCAAGGTTAGAGGGGCGCAGCGATATAGTCTTCGCCGTGTGATGAGTGGTTCAAAGCCGGCTCGGAGCCGGGTAAATCTACGAAAGCAGATGGACGAGATCGTTCGCTTGCGCCAGGAGATGAGTGCCAAACCACCCGACCAACGCCGGACCACGACCCGGGCGGTGGCCAGGATTCTGGACGATGTTCACCTCGAGGGCCATATGGGAAAGTTTGTCGTCGAGTCCGATGAACCGTTCGCTCGTGGCGGCACGGAGAAAGGGCCTTCACCCCTGCAGTACGTCATGATGGGCACCGCGTTTTGACTGTTGACCCAGGTGGCGCGGTTCGCGCCGCTGTACGAGGTTCCCGTCGAGGATGCCACCGCGGACGTACGGGCGACTTTTCGGAGGCTTATTTCGAAGAGGTCAGCATCGAACTGGCCCTCGTCAGCAGTGCGCCGAGCGATGCGGTGAGAAAGCTGGTTTCGCATGCGGAGCGCGCCTGCCACGCCGCGCAATCTCTTCGCCACCCGGTCACGATTCGACTGAGCGGCACCTTGAACCGCCAGCCTCTGCTCTAGACGGCAGGAGTTCCCGGTACCCTAGACGTCGTGGCACCGCCGGAGCCCGAAGTCGAAGTCATGACCTGGTCGGCGTTTGGTGACGCCAGCCGCGAGCTCGCCACGTTGGTTGCTGAGAGCCGCTACCAGCCCGGGATCATTCTCGGCATCGCTCGCGGAGGGCTGCTTCCCGGCGCGGCCATGGCCTACGCGCTGGACGTCAAGAACCTGTTCATGATGAGCATCGAGTTCTATACCGGCGTCGACGAGCGACTGGATTTCCCGGTGATGTTGCCGCCCCTCCTCGATGCCGTCGATATCGCGGGATCCCGAGTCCTGGTCGTCGACGATGTCGCCGATACCGGCGGGACGCTGAAGCTGGTTAAAGACTTCTGCGCCGAGCACGTCGCCGACGTCCGCTGCGCCGTGCTCTACGAGAAGCCCCGCTCGTTGGTCAAATGTGAATACGTCTGGAAACGGACCGGCCAGTGGGTCAATTTTCCGTGGTCGAGTCAGGCGCCGGTCGTGACCCATCTCCCGTCCAGCTCGCTGGTCTGAGAGACACGACACAGCCGAAAATCTCGCTCCCCGTCGTAAAGCCAGACGATCCCTATTTCGTTACTGGCTCGTCATCATGAAACATTCGTATAGTGGAATCACATTACTAGGGGAGAACGGGAAGGAGGCCTGCATGAAGTCCCTCTCAAGACTGGTCACCGCGGGAATCTCGGTGACCACCGCACTGTTTCTCGGAAGTCCCGCTGCAGCGAGCCCGGCAAGCGCTGCCACCATCTACCACCGCCCCGTGGTCGTGGTCGGCGCCAACCAATCGAACAACTGGTCCGGCTACAACCAGGGCACCCTGGAGCAGGGTGGCCGGAGTTTTCACCAGATCTCCGGAACCTGGGTGGTGCCGACCGCGTCGGCGCACAAACCCGGTGAGAACGAATACTCGGCCACCTGGGTCGGCATCGGAGGCGGTTGCGTCGATGCTGGCTGCATGGTCACCGACACGACGCTCATCCAGGCTGGCACAAGCCAGGATGTCGGCAGCAACGGCCAGGCGACCTATACCGCCTGGTGGGAGATCATTCCGGCGCCCAGCGTGCCGGTCAGTCTTGCCGTCACCGCGGGCAATACCGTTAGCGTGAACATCGCCGAGACGACGCCCCAAGTCTGGTCGATCACCATCAACAATGTCAGTACCGGCCAGAGCTGGTCGACCACCGTCCCCTACTCGTCGACCTATGCCACGGTGGAATGGATAGAGGAGACCCCGGTCGTCATCGACAGCAGCGGCGCGGTCACCGTCGGACCGCTACCCAGGCTGTCCCAGGTCACGTTCGATGCCGGCACCGTAAACGGCGGGAATCCCGGGTTGCGGAGCAGCGAGGAGATGCAGCTGGTGGACACCAACGGTGCGGCCCTGGCCACGCCCTCGAGCCCGGATCCGGACACCGACGGCTTCAACGACTGCGGCTACGCGTCGACGTGCGCCGCGCCGGCGAGCTCGTAATGGAATAAGGACAAACGCCGCTAGCCGAGGCCCCATTTGCCGGGGTCTTTGAGCACGGTGTCGGCCGCGACGCTCTGGAGGATGGCGGCGTCGACCGCCGAGAGATCCGCGTGATATGCGAGCCCTCGAGGACTCTGGTGGTAAATCGTGGCATAGAACACGCAGGCGGCAAGATAGGTGCCCGCGGTCGTTGGGTGACTCCCGTCGTCTTGCCAGAGGGCCGGATGCGGCTGGCTCATCACAGACGACCAGGCAACGCCTACCGGCGCAACCGCGGCCTGTTCCTCGGCGGCGATCGCCAGATAGCCGTCGTCGATCGCTGATTGCATGCTGGCGTAGTCGGGCAGCCCGTTTTCCGGCCAGCCGTCGCGGTGCGCCCAGGTGAGAAAGAACATCGGCCGGGCTCCCTGGCGGTAGATCGTGTCGGCGAGCCGGCGCGCCGCCGGATACATCTCGCTCTCGCGCAACTGCTCAAGCGAGGGAATCTCGCTCTGCTCCTGGAGAACGACCACGTCCCACTTCGCCGACGTGAGTTTGGCCGCGGTCGCGACGGAGCCGGCATGATCGCGAAGCGTCGCGCCACCTTCCGCCACCATGCCGACTTCGACCCGGTGTCCGCCGGAACGCGCGAGGTCCGCGAACATGGCCGGGAGGTCGTTGACGTACGTGTAGCTGTTGCCGATGAACAGCAGGCGGGTACAGCCGGATGCCTGGGTCTGGTTTTGGCAACTCTGCTGTCCATTGATCAGAAGGGCGCTAAACCCTACCAGGCCGACGACGGCGGCGATGACGGCGATCCACCTCGTCCTCGTCATCAGCGCACCTGGCTCATCATGGGACCGGTTGGGTCCGGGGAGATGGTCTTAACCGCTTTGTGATACGGCAGGCAACACGCTCAGAAGCTTCGTTCGGACGCTCGGCCTTCGATCCACCGAATGTAGCGATCGGCGGAGCGCTCCACCGCGGCGGCGCCGTCGCGATCGATCACCCGGTCCCACCAACCGCCATAGACGCGGTCGAAGCGGTAGGGCCGCACGGTCGCGACGATCCCCTTGATGGTCGATGCCGACAGCGGAATTTGGTTGGGATAGCTCCGCATGAAGCTGACGAAGCGACGGTCGGCGACCACGGTCAGGCTGTCACCGGTGAGCAGGGCCCCGCGGCCCTCCGCCCCGGCGGACCAGTGAAGGACGGCGCTGCCCTCGAAGTGGCCGCCGCACTGGATCAGGGTGAGGCCGGCGACGGGCGCGAACGTCCCGCGCCACATACGGACCGCCGGGTCGGGCCGCATGACCCAGCGCCGGTCCGCCTCGGGGATGAAGATCGGCGCGTTGCTGAAGGCCTGGCTCCATTCGACACAAACACCGTAAAAGTGCGGATGCGACATCGCGATACCGCTCAGCCCGCCTCGGTCGCGAACCGCGGCGACTCCCGCGTCGTCGATAAAACCCAGGCAGTCCCAGAGGATATTGCCGGCGGCGGTCTGCACCAGGAGTGCCCGCTGGCCGATCCCAATCGATGGATCCGCGCCGATCCCGGCCAGTCCGGGTTCGAGCTCGCGGATCTCCGCACGGCGGCCTTCGGCCTGCAGCTCCTGCAACGTCGCCCACCGCTGCCCCTGCGGCGGCACGTATTGACGCTCGTCCTCGCAGATCGGGCAATGCGGCGGCGGCTGCGCGCTGGAGGCATGTTGCACGCCGCAGGTGCGGCAGATGTAGGCGGGCACGCCGGGGTTGAACCGTTAGGGAGACGGTCGAAATCGGGCGATTGCCGCCACCGGATTCATCATCGAACGTGGCGGGCGCCCCATCGGCAGCGATGATGTGATCGAACCGACCGGGCCGGCCCCGCAGCCGGGCGAACCGCCGCACGTCGGGCCCGGACACAAGGATCATCGGCGTGTTGCGCATCGCCGGCTCCTGGCGGAGGGCGCGCCAGCTGGCGATGGCCTGCAACCTGAGGTCGCCGAGATCCAGGTAAATGATGTCGACCGCCTGTCGGCTGACGGCGTCGATGGCCTCTTCGACACTGGACACGATCGTCACGCGATAGCCGTCCAGCTCGAGCTTCATCCGGTACAGCTCCGCCAGGTCTGGATCACCGGCAACGAAGAGGATCTCGACCGGCTCCTCGTGATCCAGTCCATCGGGCGGAGCCAGGTGAAAGAAATTCCTGACGGCCATATACCCTGGTCCCTTCCTGGCGCTCAATGTATCCGCTGATCCGCAAAAGGAACCGCAAATCTATGGATGATCCGCAGCCGCGATTTCGGTGCCGGCCCAACCCGGGTCTAGAGTGAAAACATGACCGAACCGCGCGACATCATCGCGATCGGTGGGTCGGCGGGGGCCATCGAGTCACTGGGCAAACTGGTTTCGCTGCTCCCCGCGCAACTCGATGCCGCGATCTTCGTCGTCATCCATACCTATCCGCTTGGCGATAGCCTGCTTCCCGCAATCCTGACCCGTCGGGGATCGCTCAGCGCGGCGATAGCGACGGACGGCGAGCCCATCGTTTGCGATCGCATCTACGTGGCGCCACCGGATTATCACCTGATGGTGGAGCGCGGGCGCGTCAGGCTGAGCAGCGGTCCGAAGGAGGGCGGCCATCGTCCGGCGATCGATCCGCTATTCCGGAGCGCGGCCTCTGCGTACCGAGAGCGCGTGATCGGTGTCATCCTCTCCGGCACGCTCGATGACGGCAGCAGTGGTTTGCGTGTCATCCGGCAGCAGGGTGGCAGCGCCATCGTCCAGGAACCTAAGGAGGCGCTGTTCCCACAGATGCCCGAGAATGCGATCTGGAGCGCAAGGCCTCAGCACGTGGCGCCGGTGGCCGAGATCGCCCGGCTGATCGCCAGCCACGCCGGGAAGCCTGGCGTGGGGGGCGAGGCTTCAATGCCGACCGTTGCCGCCAGCGGCCAAAACGGAGGCCACGTCGTGGTTGGAGCCCACGATGCGCCCGGGACCCCCACCGGTATCGCCTGCCCTGACTGCCATGGCGTGCTCTGGGCCGCCACAGAGGGTGCCGCGCCGGACTTTCGCTGCCGGGTGGGTCACGCCTACTCGGACGAGAACTTGCTGGAGGCGCATGCGTCGAGCCTCGAGGCCTCACTCTGGGCCGGCGTCAGGGCCCTGGAAGAACAAGCGTCGCTCTCGAACCATCTGGCCGGCAAGGCGGAGAAGCGAGGCGATCGGCTCAGTGCCGCCCGCTTCCACGATCGCGCCGGCAGGGCCGGCGAGCACGCCACAAGAATGCAGGCGCTATTGCTGGCCCGGCAGGCCGAGCCCGCTTAAACCTCAGACGGGACCGCTTCGACGGCCTCCATCAGGAGGATCACGCTACGGACGCCTTCGGAGCCGGCCATCGCCGAGCACTGGACCCGGCATGTAAATTGCCTGCCGCGACGGTTCGTGGCGGAGAGGGTGAGCGACTGGTGGCCGTCGCCGTCCGACAGGCAGGCCTTGATTGGCCCCGCCAGCTCGGCAAGGGGCAAACCGATGTCGAGCGTGAGCATTGGCTGACCAACCGTTTCGCCCGCGCGGACGCCCCACATGTCTTCGGCGCGACGGTTCCAGAGCTGAATGCGCAGGTCCCTGTCGAGCACGGCGACCCCCACATCGAGGTTGGCCATGATCTGCTCCATGAAACTGTTGACGCGATCCAGCTGGATGCTTCGTTGTTGCAATTCGGTGTTGATCGTCTGCAATTCGGTGTTGGTTGACTCGAGCTCCTCGTTCATGGTCTCGAGCTCCTCGTTGCTGGATTGGAGCTCCTCGTTGGTCGTTTCCAACTCTTCAACCGTGGATTGCAGCTCTTCGTTGGTCGTCTCCAGCTCTTCATTGGTCGACTGCAGCTCTTCAGATGCCGTCTCCAGCTCCTGCTTCGATCGCTCGAGCTCCCGGTACAGGCGATTGGAGCCGGTGACGTCCATGAACGTGACCCCCGCTCCCAGCAGCGTCGCGTCGTTATCGAGCAACGGGACAACCTCGACATCGAAATACTGGGCCTCGCCGCTGCCGCTCCGCCGCTCCACGTCGCGAGCTTCCACCGGGCGCCGGTCTCGATAGGCCTCGTCGATCATGGAGCGCAGCTCCGCCGGCCGGTAGGAAACCTCCAGGTCCTGCAAGGGGCGGCCGATGTCGGCCGTCACCAGGCCGAACAGCGACCGGGCCCGCTGGTTGATCGAAATCAAATAGCCGCCGCCGTCGACGACCAGGTGCGCCAGGGGGAGCGTGTCCGCGACCACGTCGCGAAGTCGAGCCTGGCGGGTCAGCTGATTGCCCATATCGACGTTGCCCGCCTGGGCCAGCACGAGCAGCCGCTCCCGCAGGCTGGCCTTCGGCACCTTGGTGAAGACGCGGTTTTTCAGTTCGACCGGCGTGAACAGCGCGTCTCTGCTGAGCAACATTTCTGCCTTGCCTAAAAACAGGTACCCGTTCTCGTTCAGGGCGTAATGCAGGCGCGCCAGGATCTTGGCCTGCGCCTCGCTCTCGAAATACATCAGGGTATTGCGACAAATCAACAGATCGATCCGCGAGATCGGCGCGTCCTGCACCAGGTCGTGACGACCGAAGATGATGGAGCGGCGCAGGTCACTTCGTAACAGGTAGCGATCCCCCTCGCGCTCGAAGTACTTCTCCCGTAGCTCTTCCGGGACTTCCTCGAGGTCCTTCTCCTCCGCCCGGCCCTGACGAGCCTGGGTTAGCGCGTCTTCGTCGACGTCGGTGGCGTAGATCTTCGTCCGATCCCGGTATTCGGAGGCGCCCAGCGCCTCGGAGAGCAGCATCGCGACGCTATACGCCTCCTCACCTGAGGCGACGCCGGCGCTCCAGACCCGGATCGGCTCGTATTTTTCCTTCCCGGCGATAATCCTGGGCAGGATGTCGCGCTGCAGATAATCCCAGGCGGGCGCATCGCGGAAGTAGCCGGTGACGTTGATCAGGATGGTGTTGAAAAGGGCGGCAAACTCTTCCTGATGGAGCTGCAGGTACTCGAGATAGGCTTTGTAGTCAGCGACCCCCACCTGTGACATCCTCTTGGCGAGCCGGCGGTGCAGGGTGGTGCGCTTGTAGCCACTGAAATCGAAGCCCCGATTCTCCAGCAGGTACTGGAGCAGACGTTCGAGGTCGGGATCCTGCGGATCGTCGGTCATTGGGCCATGCCCTTCATGATCAGGGTGACGAGTGCGGATGGGATCTCCTCCAGCGGCAGGATGAAGTCGGCGTTGCCGGACTTGATGGCCGCGGCCGGCATGCCATAGAACTCAGCCGAGCGTTCATCCTGGGCGATCACGGTGCCGCCCATCTTCTTGATCGCCCCGATGCCCATCGATCCATCGCTGCCCGTCCCGGTGAGGACGACGGCAATGGCCCGATCCTTGTAGCTCGCCGCCACCGACTCGAACAGCAGATCCGCGCTGGGGCGCACGAAATGGACCAGCTCGGATTGCGTCAGGGACAGCGTCCCGTCGGAATTGACGAGCAGGTGGCGGTCGGGCGGCGCGATGAAGACGGTGCCGGGCACCACCCGGTCGCCTTCGCTGGCCTGCACCACCGCCAGCTCGGTCCGCCGGCGCAGGATGTCGGCCATCAGGCTGCGGTGGCGGGGATCAAGGTGCTGGACGACCACGATCGCGGCCGGAAAGTCGGGAGGCAGGTCCGCCAGCACCCGGCCGAGGGCCGCAATGCCCCCCGCCGATGCGGCCATGGCAACCACATCGAAGGCCGCGCCCGGAAACGGCCGGGCGATCATCGGCAGATCGAGATCGTCCGGTTCTCGAGTTCGCCGGGCCTGCTGGACCAAAGGCTGCCCTCCTGCGGCCCATGCTACAACGCCCCAACTTTTGCTGCCATTTTTGCTGTGCTCGAGGTTTCATGTGGGGCGATGCAGGAGCTGGAGGAGCCGATCGAGCCTGCCTGGGGCTCGGTCCGCTTGCTCGATGGCGAAGACCCGCACACCGCGTTTGCCGAGGACGCCCGGCACTGGGTCCGGGTCTACGAGCAGCTGTTTCACTTCAGGTCCGAGGTCCTCACAAGGACCCGCGCCCGGCTCGGCACGATGCTGCCGGCCGCGCAGCACGAGCTCAAGGCCGAGCTTGCCATCATGCTGCGAGAAAGCGAGCGGCTCTACGAGCGCCTGCAGTACTGGCAGGTTCGCCTGAAACGGTTGAGCCCGTCGCCGGAGGCGTAGTATCGAGCCATGGCTCGAGCCTTTGTCACCAGCGCGCCGACCAGCGAGCTCTACTTGATCCAGGGGGAACAGCCCGAAACCCGCGATGTCGAAGATGCCCGCCAGTGGGTCACGATCTATCGCGAGCTGGCCACCTTCGCCGAACGCACGCTGAACCGACTGCGGAGTGGGGAAGGCAACGGTCAGGCGGTCGCCCTCAGCCACGATGCCGATGAGCGCTCGATGGAGGCGCATTTCCGCCGGCTGCAGTCACGCCTCGACTTCTGGGAGCACCGCTTGTGGGAGCTGGCCGGACTCGATCTGGATGTTCGTCGCCGGGTGCTCAGCTATGCCGGCCGGCACCTGACGCTCACGCGGCGAGAAGTCGAGCTGCTGGCGTTCCTCGGCCGCCGGCCCGGTCAGTTCTATTCCGCGACCCAGCTGGTCAACCTCGCCTGGGGCGCACCGGAGCTCTCCGCCGAGCAGCTTCGAACCTACGTCGTCCGCCTGCGTCGTCACCTTGCGACCGCCAGGGTGCCTGCCCGCCTGGTGAGCGAGCCGCGCCGCGGTTACGGCCTGGTCTTCACCGCATGAGCGCGCTCCAGCCGGGCAAGGTGCTTCCGCTTCGACCTCCGCGCCCGTCGGCGGCCGACGAGCGGGCGTCAAACGCGGCGAGAGCGATCCGGACCAAGCTATCGCTGCTCGAGGGATACGCGGACATCATGGAGGGGCTTTCGACGGATCTGAAGGTGCAGATCCTCGGCGTGATGGCGGAGAAGACAAGGGAGCTGAGCACCGCGCTGCAGCCGTTCCTGGATCACCGAGTCGAGGGCCGGCCGGCAATCTCCGACTATCGGGTGGTGCGCAGTCGCACCCGGCAGCTGATCACCGACTATCGCGTGCTGCTGGCGCGCCTGCATCAGACGATGGCGCAAACCGGCGAGCCCGAGACCAAAGAAAGCCTGAGCTAGTCGCCGCCCGCCTGCCAGACTGAACCCTGGCCACCTATGGGCGAAGCTGACGGCATTACCCTGCGCGAGCTCCGCGTGCTCGACGGACCGAACCTGTATTTCACGCGCCCCGCGATCAAGCTGACGCTCGGCGTGGGCTCCTGGCTCGGCTTACCCGACGAACGCGCGAAACGGCTGGCCCGGCGGGCGGGGATTCCGTCGGTGGCCAGCGCGGGTGTTCCGGGGAGCGATCAGCGCCGCCGCTTCATCGCCCGGCTCGCCGTTCACCTCACCCGCGAGCTCGCTGACGCAACGCAGACCCACCTGGCCGTCCGGGGCCGGCCCGGGGCGAACACTGACGAGGTCGTGATCGCCTTTCCCTGGCGGCGGCAGGGAGCGGCGGAGGCGTTTGGCCGGGAGCTGGCGCCGGTGCTGGAGCTCGGCCTCGACGGGCGTCGCTCGATCGCGCGCGCGATCGAAGAGGCGGCCGGCCGCGTCGGCGCGGTCGAGCCCGGGGCCCCACCGCCCGGGTTACGGCCGGCGATCCCGGTCATCGCGGTGACCGGAACCAACGGAAAGACGACCACCGTTCGGCTGATCGCGCACCTGGCCCGCACCGCCGGCCAGTCGGTTGCCTACACAACGACCGATGGCGTCTACCGCGATGACCAGTTGGTGGAAGCCGGCGACTACTCGGGATTCAGTGGTGCTGCCAAGGCGCTGGCGCAACCGGGGATCGCCGTCGCCGTGCTGGAAACGGCCCGGGGGGGCATCTTACTCCGAGGGATCGGTACCGATCACAACGATGTCGCCGTCGTCACGAACGTGACGGCCGACCACCTCGACCAGTACGGGATCCGGACGCTCGATCAGCTGGCGGAGGTGAAGGCGACGATTACGAAGATCACCCGGCCGAATGGGTGGGATGTTCTCAACGCCGACGACCCCAGGGTGCTCGCGATGCGGCGCCAGGCGGCGGGCCATCCCTGGCTCTTCTCCCTCGATGCCGATCACCCCGCGATCCGCGCCACCCTGGCGGAAGGTGGGCGAGCAATTTCCGTCCTGGACGGAGCGCTCGTCATCATGTCGCCGCGCCGCCCCGTCCACCGGTTGCTCCCAGTGGAGGATGTGCCGGTCACGCTGGCCGGCATTTCTTCCCACAACGTCAGCAATGCGATGGCCGCCGCGGCCGCCGCGCTGGGGGCGGATCTCCCCGAGGACGCTGTCGTCGACGGTCTGCGATCGTTTGTGCTGGACCCCGATCACAATCCCGGCCGCGCCAATGTTTTCGACGTCGACGGCCGGGTGGTCGTCATCGATTACGCCCACAATGAAGATGGCCTGCGCGGACTTTTGGAAATTTGCCAGGGCCTGCGGCTCCGGGGCGCCCGAGTCTTTCTCAGCTTCGGCGCGGCCGGCGACCGCACCGATGTCATCCTGCATCGCCTGGGTTACACCGCGGCGCGTGGCGCCGACCGGGTGGCGATCGCTGAGCTGCGGCGATACCTGCGTGGTCGGGATCCGCAGGACCTGATCCGCCGGCTGCAGGCCGGCATCATCGACGGCGGCAAGCCGCAGGTACCGGTGTTTCCCGATGAGGTGGAGGCCCTGGATTGGATGTTGCGGGAGGCTGAAGCGGGCGACGTGGTCGCCATCACCGCGCTTTCGCAGCGACCGGAGATCTTCAGCTATCTGCGCGAGTGCGGTGGCGTTTCCGCCGATCCGCAGCTGGTCCGATCGCTGGTCCGACGGGCGCGAGAATAAGTCAGATGCGCCTGGCGCCGGGCCGCCGCCCTATGCCGGCGAAACCGGCAGGGCCCGGCGTGCCTCGAGGTCGTGCCAGGTGTCGGCCGGCTTGTCGACGCATAACAGCACGACGTCCCCGGCCCGTGCCCGGCGCAGCGCGGCGTCGATGGCCGGCCGCTCATCGATGATGACCTCGGCGTAGCGGACCCGGCTCTCGGTGGCCGCTTTGATGCCCTCCATGACGTGCTGGGCGATCTCGCCGCGCCGCCGCCCACGCGGGTTTGCGTCCTCGCGGACGATGAGGTCGTCGAAGACCCGGGCCGCCACCCGGCCGAGCTCGCGGATGTCCTCGTCCCGTCGGTCGCCCGGGGTGGCGATCACGGCAATCCGCCGGCCCGGCTCCGGCCCGTTGACGCCGGGCGCCGTCAGCCGCTCTACGAAATCACCGGCCATCTCGAGGCCGTGCGGGTTGTGGGCATAGTCGACGATCACCTTCACGCCGTGGAGCTCGAACATATTGAGCCGTCCGGGCGCCTCGTGGAACGACGGGTGGAAACTGCGCAGCCCTTGCCGGATATCGTGCAGGTGCGCCCCTGCAGCGTGCGCGGCGGCAGCGGCGGCCAGCGCGTTTTGCACGTTGGCCCGGGCCCGGCCCTCGAAAGTGGCCGGCAGCAGGTGGACCCAGCCAATCTGGGTGCTGCGCCGCCCCTCCCGAAGGACCATCATCTCGCCGCCCCCGGCTTGCTTCTGAATGACGAAGGCCTTGCGCCCGCGCCGCACCCAGCGCTCCACCAGCTCGTTGTCGTCGCGCAGGGAGAAGAGGATCACGGAGCCACTGCAATGCGTTCGCATATCGGCGACGAGCTCGTCATCGGCATTGAGCACGGCCGTGCCACTGCGGGGGACCGCCTCCACGATGACCCGCTTGATCGCGGCCAGCTGCCGCAGGGAGTTGACCTCCTTGAGGCCGATGTGGTCACCGGTCACATTCAGGACTACCGCAACATCATTCGCGCTGTAGCCGAGACCTTCACGGAGGATGCCGCCGCGGGCGACTTCGAAGACGGCAAAGTCGACACGCGGGTTTTGCAGCACCATGCGGGCCGACCGTGGTCCGCTGGCATCCGCCTGCTTCACGAGCCGCCCATCGATGTAGATGCCATCCGTGGTCGTCATCCCGACGTGGTGGCCGAGACCCCGGACGATGTGGGCGATCATCCGGGCAGTTGTGGTTTTGCCGTTGGAGCCGGTCACGGCGACGATCGGGATCCGGGCCGACGTTCCCTGCGGAAACATCATGTCGATCACGGCCTTGGCGACGTACTGCGGATCGCCCTCTGTCGGATGGGTGTGCATCCGGAATCCCGGCGCGGCGTTGACCTCGACGATCGCGCCTCCGGTTTCGCGGACCGGCTGGCAGATGTCCGGCGTCAAAAAGTCGATGCCGGCCACGTCGAGCCCGACGACGCGGGCGGCCTCCTCCGCGATCTCGACGTTGTCGTGATCGGCCTCCCAGGTCCGGTCGATGGAGATGCCGCCGGTTGACATGTTGCCGGTGGCGGCCAGCTTGAGGACGCTTCCCTTGGGCGGCACCGCATCGAGATCGAATCCCTGCCGCTTGACCAGTTCCTCGGCGCTACCGTCGACCTTGATGCGGGTCAGCACTTTTTCGTGGCCGATGCCGCGGCGTGGGTCGCGATTGGTGATGTCGACCAGCTCGCGGACCGTATGCTCCCCATCGCCGATCACGTGGGCCGGGACCCGCTGCGCCACCGCGACCATGTGACCATCGATGACGAGCACCCGGTAGTCGTTGCCCTGGATATAACTCTCGACCACCACGATGCCGCTGCGGGTCTGCTCGATCGCGCGCTCGAAGCCGCGCCGAACGTCCGCATCGGTGCGCAGGTCGAGGCTCACGCCGCGGCCGTGGTTGCCGTCGAGCGGTTTGGTCACGACCGGGTAGCCAATCCGGGCGGCGACCGCGCCCGCCTCGTCGGCGGAGCGCACCATGTCGCTCCTCGGCACCGGGAGCCCCGCCGCCGCCAGCAGCGTGGTCGTCAACTTCTTGTCGCCGGCGATGTCAACGCCGAGCGCGGACGTCCGCGACGTCATCGTGGCACGGATCCGCTGCTGATACTTCCCCTGGCCCAGTTGGACGAAGGATTGGTCGTTGAGCCGGATGTAGGGGATGTCGCGGCGAGCGGCCTCGTCGAGGATGGCCTGGGTCGATGGTCCGAAGGCTGCGCGGTCGGCGAGCAGGACGAGGCTTTCCAGCTCGGCAACGAAATCGAACGTCGGATTGGCCTGCACCAGGTGGTTGAGGAGGCGAACCGCGAGCTTGCCGGCCGCCAGGCCCACCTGCTCCTCGCTGTACCCGTAGACGACGTTGTACTGGCCGGGCGTCCCCGCCCGGCGGGTCTTGCCCCTGGTGGTCGAACCGCCGGCCTCGCGCTGCAGCTCCAGGGCGACGTGTTCGGCGACGTGTCCCATCCAGGTCCCGTCGCGGAGCCGCTCGATGAAGCCGCCCGGCCGATGGAGCGAGCAACCGTGATCGTGCAGACCCGGGAGCAGCCCGACGAGGACATCGGTAAATTTCGGCAGGGTGTTCGAAGGCCAGTGCTCGAGCGACCCCAGGTCCACGAGCAGTCGGATCGCCGGCTCGTACGACCAGTAGTTGGGACCGCGCAGCACCTGGCTTTCGAGGATCTTGAGGTCGGGACTCAGCGGGGGCTTGTTCGCGACAGGTTCGTGCTTGGCGTCCTCGTCGCGCTCGACTCGCGTCTCCATGCGCGAATCGCTCACTCCGACGCCTTTTGGTCCTCATGCCGCGCGCGGCGGCGCTCGAGCGCGCGATCGTCGCGGCCTTCGGCGGCTGCCTGGCGCACCATCCTGGCGATGCGGCCTTGCGCCAGCTGCGCGATGCGCTCTCTCTTGCTGTCGTCGAGCGGCAGGACGCGTCGCGCTCGCAGGTCGAACCGGTAGCCGGACGGAAGTGAGTGCAGACGTGCGTTCGACACCATCATCGGCTTGTGACCGGTGGTCTGGAACGCGTCGGTGATGACATCGGAGCCGTCCACGATCGTCACGGATCCACGGCCGATGACGTCGAGGATGTCGTTGGCATCGATGACCGCGGCCGTATCTTCATCGAGCCCCAGGCCGATCAACGAGGGCGATTGGGCGACCACCGCAAGCAGCCGTCCGAGGCGGGTGCGCTGTTCGAAATGCTGGTCGACGACGACGTTGACCAGCAGGCCAAGGCCGACGGAGACGTGCGCCATGCGATGTTTGGGCGTCGCGCCGGAGCTGCCGAACGCCATCATGTGGGTGGCCACGGCGCTGGCGCCCGCTGACGTGCCGGCCACCACGACGCCCCGGCCGTGGGCGTCGAGAACGGCAGCCCCCAACTTCGTGCCGCCGATCACCGAAGAGAGGCGAAGCTGATTTCCCCCTGTCATGAAGATCCCTGTCGCCTTCTTGATGGCGTCGATGGTCCGCGGATCGTTTGCCTCTTCGCGAGTTTCGGGCCGCAGCCCGGTCACGTTGGTGACCCCGATCCGAGCAAAGATATGGCGGTACAGGTCCGTCGCCGCGTTGCCCAGCGAGGACGCGGTGCTGATGACCACGATGTGAGCCTGGTCGCCGCCGGCCAGCTCGACGAAGCGCGACAGGATGACGCGCTCGCCGAGCTTGTCTTCGGCTCCCCCAATGACCATCACCGGACCGACCGGCCCGCCGTCGGTCGTGGGGGCCAGTCGCAGCGGCGTCGACGCGTCTGTCACTCACGTCAGTGTACCGGCGTTCGAATTGCGCCGCGTTGCGACTTTTTGCGGAATCTTATATGCTGAATATCACATCTTCGCATCGCCGAGAGTGGCGAGCTGAAAGAGGAGCCAGGCGTGTATCCCACGGACCAGATCGACCTGGTCGCTCAGCGAGCGCGCGATCGCCGCCGTGCTGGCCCAGTCGTGCTCGCGGAGCAGGGGTTTACAGGCAATATGAGTACGCAACTATATTACAATCATATTGTCGGTGTATCAGCATCAGGAGCATGAACCGGTGATCAACGTAGGACGAACGCCCCGGACGCCCGAGCGCCCGCCTCCCGATCGTCCAGCGTCACATGGGGCTGTCGAGTTGCTGCCGCGCGTGCTGGACGCGTTGCCCGTAGGGATTGGGGTCTTCGAGCATTCCAACGACGACTTCCGATTTCGATACGGAAACCGCGCGCTGGCGAGTGTGCTGATGCTGGACCGCATGCCGTCAGACGGACAGTCGGTGCGAGAGGTCTTCCGAGATGAGCAGGATGCGATCATCGAGCTGTTTCGGCTGGTTCGGGTAAGCCGCGAGCCGCAGACCTACTTCGCCGCCGCAGGCGGGCGCGTCCCGGAAGAGAATCAGATCTGGAACATCGATGCCTACCCGGTGTTCTCGGCCGGCCGGGTGAGCTACATCATGGTGCTGGCCGAGCAGACCGATGAGAAGTTGCAGGCGCGTCAGCGAGAGCTACTCGAGGCGAATCGCCTGCGACAAAAGGCAGACCATCTCGCCAGCCTGGAAAAAGCGAAGTCGGAGTTCCTGCGCCTCGCATCGCACGAGCTCCGCGCGCCTGCGGCCATGCTGGGCGGCTATCTATCGATGATCGAAGACGAATCCCTGGGACCGATCCCCGAATGGCTGCGCCCGGTGCTGCCCCTCCTCAAGGCGAAGACAGCCCAGATCAATCTCCTCGCCAATGAGATGGTCGAGGCGGCCCGGCTCGAGGACGGACGGCTCCAGCTGAAACGCAAGCGCGTCGAGCTGCGCGAGCTCCTCCGGCGCAGCCTGACGGATGCGGAGCCAAACGCCACGCCGAAGCATCGCCTGCGCTTCGATGACCGCGTCGGCCACGAACTCTGGGTGCTCGGCGATCCAATGCGGCTGGAGATCGTGATGGGCAACCTGGTCGATAATGCGATCAAATACTCGCCGGCGGGCGGGGATGTGACGGCACAGGTGTCTGCGGTGGGCGGGCTCGCCATCCTCAGCGTTCGCGACCAGGGCATCGGTATCGCCGCCGAGGACATGAGCCGGCTCTTCGTTCGATTCAGCCGGCTGGCTCCCTTCGGTGAGGTCCCCGGCACGGGCCTCGGCCTCTATCTCGCTCGCGAACTGGCCCGCCTCCATGGTGGTGACATCGTTGCGGTGTCGAAGCCCGGGAAGGGCAGCGAGTTCACGCTAAGCTTGCCGCTTGAGTCCGGCACGACGTAGTCGCGCCTCGTTGCGACCACCACCTCAGGTGGAGCAGCCCGGTCTCGGCTTGGAACCGAGCCGGGGTGGGCAGCAATCCCCGGCTCACGAACTCATTCCGCAAACACCGAACCTGTCCAGGCTGCGCGATGCGGCAGCGGGTTGCCGGGCCTGCGACCTCTACAAAACCGGCACGCAGACTGTGTTTGGAGCAGGTGCGGAGCATGCCTCGGTCATGTTCGTCGGGGAGCAGCCGGGTGACCGCGAAGATATCGAGGGCAAGCCGTTCGTCGGTCCGGCGGGGCGTCTGCTCGACGAGGCGCTCGAAGAGGCGGGGATTGATCGCACGCGCGTCTACATCACAAATGCCGTCAAACACTTCAAATGGAAGCCGCAGGGGAAGCGGCGGCTACATCAGAAGCCCAACGCTGCTGAGATCAGCGCCTGCCGGCCCTGGCTCGATTCCGAGATCGCCCTTGTCAAGCCGAGGATCCTGGTGCTGCTCGGCGCCACGGCGGCGCAGGCGCTGCTCGGGCGCGACTTCCGGGTGAGCCTCCAGCGTGGCCAGTTCATCGAGCGGCCCGGCCTTCCGCTGATGATGGCGACCGTCCACCCGTCGTCGATCCTCCGGGCGCCGGATGACGAGAGCCGCGAGATCGAAATGCAGGCCTTCGTCCAGGACCTCAAGCGGCTGGCGCAGCGGGTCAAAGGCTCGTAAGCTCCGATCTGGAGAGGTCATCGCCACAGTAGGCGCCAGAGTCCTGCCCGGCCGAGCGCCCGGCCGATGATCTTGTTCTTCGCGCGCCGGGTAATCCGCCGCGGATCTCCGGACGCCAGCGTCGAGATGTCATTTGCGAAGCGAGCGGCCGCGTACATCTGCGAAACCAGTCCACGCCGCCTCATCGCGATACCCGCGCCTTACCGAAAAACCTGGTTAATCAGACCCGCAGCGTCACGCTCGAGCTCGCCGCGCTCCGCCTCGTGCGCCTCGATCACCTGCAGCAGCTCGGTCGCCTGGGCGGGGTCCCGAAGCCCCAGTACCAAACCCAGGGAGAGCCAGTAGTCGGCGGTCTCGAGCAGATTGGCGTGTGTCTCATCGGGCGTCTCAGTGAGCACCTCGCTCATCGAGCCGATCAGCGCGCGGCCGTAGCGGGCCCATTGCTCATCGACGGAAGCTTCCATGGAAACAGGGTAAACTGGCTACCGCCTCCGCGGGGAGGTGGCAGAGTGGTCGAATGCGAGCGCCTGCTAAGCGCTTGAGCGGGCTTTTAATCCGCTCCCCGGGTTCGAATCCCGGCCTTCCCGCCACCGTACCCCGATTGAGACCAGCCGGAGGCGGCCGGCGGCGCCTACGCTGGTCGGCGCAGGCTTCTCAGCCGCATCGCGCCCCACGCGATGTAGCCGAGCCCCGTCGTGAGGAATAGGAGCCCCATTCCGAGAACCAGCCAGCTGCCTCGATGGTCGCGGAGGATGAAGCCCAGCACCAGACCGACACCTCCGGGCAGGCACATGAGGACACCGACCAGGACCGCCACCCTGCCGGTGCGCGCCATCATCCAGGCGGGCCGCTCTGCCAATTCTTTGACATAACGGGCGAGCCGAGTAAATCCTTGAGCGTTTGGGCATCTTTGATGGCGTGTCCTTCCATGTCGTTGTTGAAGTACACGAAGACGTCGAGACCACGCGCCCTCCACGCGCCAGCCCGATCCGCCCATGGTTGCAGAGCCCGCTTGCCGTAGCCGAGCCCCCGAGATGGCAAGTGCATCCTTACATATGCGAAGTCGCTCGTGATCTCGAACACCTTCGGCATCTTCGGATGATCCGGGATGCACAGGGCGATCCGATGCGCGCGGAGCAGGTCGCAGACCGCCGGGATCAGCCACGAATCATGACGGAACTCGAACGCGAATCGCGGGTGATCGGGAAGCATGGCGAGGAATCGCGCGAGCCGCTCCAGGTCGAGGTGAAAGTTCGCTTGAAGCTGAAACAGGATCGGCCCGAGCTTCTCGCCGAGTCGAACGGCCGGCTCGACGACCATATCGATGGACTTCTGCTCGACGGCAAGGCGTTTGATGTGGCTGACGTAACGACTGCCCTTGACGGCGAACAGGAATCCGGCCGGCGCCAGTTCTCTCCATGCGTCAAATCGCTCGGGCGGCGGTTGCCGGTAGAACGAGTTGTTCAGCTCAACGGTGTCGAAGTGCCGCGCGTAGAAGGCGAAGTGCTCGCGTGCCGGCAGTTTCTCGGGGTAGAAGCGTCCGCGCCAGTGGGGATACGACCAGCCTGAACACCCGACGCGGACCTGGCCTGCCATGGCCAGACTTTACGGCCCGGTCAGGCTACGTCGAATTCGTCGGGCGCGCGGGCTGAGGGATAGAACTCCGGCGGATAAAACTCTGTTTCAGGGGGAATCGCGATCACCCGCCCATCCGCGGCCAGGGACAACCGCCAGCCGCCTTCATGGACCGTCCAGTGATGGTGCTGGCAGAGCAGGAGCATGTTCGAAAGATCGGTCTTGCCACCCTGGGCCCAGTGGATGATATGGTGCGCCGAACTCCACGAGGCCGGGCGCTCGCAACCTGGCCAGCGGCAGTGTTTGTCGCGGGCGTCGAGCACGCGACGAGTGCCACCAGCGACGACGCGCTTTGCCCGGCCGGCATCGATGACCGCGGAGTCCGCGCCGAGCAGAACCCGAGTGATTGAGCTGTCGCATGCGAATCGCTGCACGGTCTTCGCTGAGATGGGCAGCGACAGCGCCATCTCACCTGCGGGCGCCCCGATCAGGCCTTGCAGAGTCTCCAGCGTGGTCGTCACCTGAACGTGCGGGCGGACACTACCGTGCTGCGGAATCGCGGCGGTATCCAGACTGTGGGCCGCCAGTTCGACCAGCGCGTCGCCGTTCCGGCGTTCGCGGCCTCGGTCATCGCCGTCGCCATGAGGCTGTCCGAGTGGTTCGAGTGCGGTCCGTATGGTCGCGCCCGCGGCCGAGTCGAACGCCCCCTTGACATACAGCGTCCCATCCTCGCCGTCGGTCAGGCGCAGGTAGCGGCGCTCCGCCGCCTGGCGCTGTTCATCGGCGACACCGTCGGGATCGGCGCGGTGCCAGGCGTGCATCGCGTAATACCAGAGCCGGCCGACGCTGCTTTCCTCGGCAGCTTTGAGGAATGGCGTTTCGTCGAACGGTTCAGCGCTGTCGGAGTGCGTAATCGCCTGCGCATGACGCGCGATGATTGCCGCATGCGCGAAACCAATCTTCCCATTCCTGACCGCTTCCATCGTCTTTGTCAGGTTCGGCAGCTGCTCACCGACGTGAAGAAGATCCCCCGCGACTCCCGAAGGCATGTTGCACTGGTGGCGAACCCAATCAGGGGTCGACACTGACCCCCAGTCGTCGACGCAAGCGCCTGACTTGCTGAGCTTAGCGACGTGTTCTGCCATTTCGATGGCCAACCGGTCGCGAGCCAGAGCGAGCGTTATCAGCGAGCTGGCATGCTGCTCGGGCAGCAAGCCGGTCTTGTCCATGCTGTGAAATCGGTCGAGAAGCACGAGGAGGCAGCTGAGAACGTCCTCGCGAGTCATTTCGAGCAACTCGGCTACTAGGGCGGGCGTCAACGAGGTAGGAGAAACTCTGGTGCGGTTTGCCAGAAGCGGAGCTGATACTGCCGGTAGGTCCTGAGCACGGCGTCCGAGGTCGAGAACGGCACTTCGGGAAACCTTCGATTCCAATCGGAGTCAAAGCCGTCGATAAACTTCAGGACGTCGCTGGCCGCCCGATATCCGGCCGCCAGGTCCTCCGTAGTCGCTTGTCCCGCCGATTGGCACTTTGTTACCGCGCTGATTGTGGCGCCCGCCGGTCTCATCACATCGTCGACGAGCTTGACCAGCCTAGCCGGCGCGGCAGTCTTCACCCTCCTATTATACGAACATATGTTCGCATTAGTCAAGATCTAGTGCGTCAAGATAACTGGCAGGGTTTCAGGACGAGACCGTGACAGGAGAAACGATCTTGAGCACTCAAATACGAGCACCTCTACCGCGCACCCATCGATGACGGCGGAGCGCTTGCGATGGAGACCGCCCGCTTCCGCGACATCTACAACCGCATCCGACCCCACCAGTCGCTCGGTGACCGGACACCGCGCGACGCCTACCTCGGCATCACCGGTGGGGCGTCCGTTTAGGGCACGGTTACCGAGACACAGCACCGGGCGGGGCTTACGGGACCGTGCGCCCTCGGGGGCTCCGCAGCTGTGCTGGACGCTCGGCGTGTGCCGGTGACCGTTCCCTTCCGTACGCAGCATCCGCTTGGCGCGGTGGTCAACCGGCCCTTGGTGTGGTCTGACCGATGAATTTTCCGCGCCGTGTTGGTCTGTACGCCGAATACCCACCTCACAGTAGGCTGACGCCATGCGGAAACTGACCTTTGGCATGAACCTGAGCCTGGACGGCTACATCGCCGCGTCCGGCGACGACCTCGGCTGGAGCGTGCCGAGCGACGAGCTGTTCCAGTGGTGGTCCGACCGGGTGGAGGCGACGGGCCTGGCGCTGTACGGGCGCAAACTGTGGGAGACCATGAGCTCCCACTGGCCGACCGCCGACCAGCAGCCTGGCGCCACACCGGCGCAGATCGAGTTCGCCCGCCGCTGGCGGGACATGCCGAAGGTAGTGTTCTCCTCGACGACCAGCGCGGTCGACTGGAACGCCCGCCTGGTCACCGGCGACGCTGTTACCGAGATCACCCGGCTCAAGACTGAGGATGGCGGTCCCA
>VBEE01000040.1 GCA_005881715.1 Chloroflexota bacterium
CACTGGAACGTCTCAAAGGCTCGTATGGCACGTTCCGCGCCACTCGCGTCGGGCGACGCCCGGAGCGCCGCGCGCGTGGGGCGACACCCCGGGCGCCAATCTTCATGCCGTGGGCGCCATCACATACGCACCCTGACGCTGGAAATCCACGGCGGCCAGGCCAGCGGCGATGGCGGCCTCAAAAGCCGCCCGGCTCTCCATTCGCCACGCCAGCGCCAGCTCCAGGCTCTGCCGCTTGACCGCCTGGAAATCCGGCGGAATGCCGATCAGCGCCGCCCTCCCCGGGGTCACCTCGGCTGCGACGCGCCGCGGCCGGCCGTCGCTGTCCAGCCTGAGGATCACGAGCGGATCGGTGACCGTCATCACGGGCTTCGGACGGCGGAGCCACCACTCGACCTCGAATCGATCCGAGGGCAATCCGCGATTGAGCTCGTCCTCCATAACCCCGTAGTGGTCCCGATCGTAGAGGCGGGCAACACAGCCGAGCCGGTGGAGATTGATGTAGGCATTCCGCGCCTCGAGCGGATCGAAGGTCCAGCTGACCAGCTCATATCCCAAGCGAAGCGCATCGGCCCGCTGCGCCTCCTTCAGTGCGATCCCAATGCCGCCCCCGCGAAGCTCGGGGACGACGCCGAGTTGATGCGAGCACAAGCGGAGCTGTCCGTTACGCCGGCCCAGGAAGGCAAAGCAGAATCCGACCAGCCGGCCATCGGGGAAGAAGGCGCCGTGCACCAGCCCTCCGTTGAGCTGGATCGTCAGCAGCAGCTCGCGCGGCACCACGTTTCGCTCGGCGGCTCCCCAGATGTCGCGGCTCATTGCCTCGCAGGCAGCAAACTCGTCATGCGAGCGAACGAGCCGGATCTCGACACGCGGGAAATTCCGCGACGCTGACACGTCCGGCGGCACGCGCCACATGGTAGCGCGATCGTCGTACAGGTCCAGGCGCTCTGCCGTCCGGCGTTGTAGAAGACCAGCGCCGCCCGCGCTTGCGCGTACGGATCCCAGATGTTCTGTCCGGGAAAGTTCGAGTTCCAGGTGGAGGGCATGAACTGGAAGAGGCCGCTGGCGCCGCTGGAGCGATTGATGGCCAGCGGGTTGTAGTGGCTTTCGCAGTTCGCTACCCGCAGCGCCCAGCTCAGCCCCGGACTGTTTCCGAACACGGCGTAGATCGCCGCCAGCCCATCCCCGCCCGAGCCGGGCGGTGGCGTGAACGTCGCGGAAGGGGCGCGGGGTGCGGCGCGTGCGACGGGCTCGGGGGCCGGAGGCGCCGGCCGTTCTTCCAGCGTCGACGCCTTGACGACCTCGCGCATGTCCGGGGCACCGTGGCCTCGCAAGGAGCCGCTCCCTACCAGCTGGCCGGGGTACTGGACGGCGAGGATCGGGGTGGGCGCCGCTCGGCCACTGGTGAGCGGGACGACCAGAATGAATCCCAGCGTCAGCACCAGGGCATGGCCGAGGAGCGTCAGGGACGGCCGCAGTCGGGCCGGTCGAACTCCGCGCAGCAGGTGCGGCAACCGGCTCTGGAGTCGTCGGGAACGCAGGACCGCACGGGCGGCCCAGTCAGAAACCACAAGATCATGGAGTCGGGCGTTAGTCAACCGCAAGATATGGGTGCGAGCCCTGGACAGGATAGCAATAAGGGCTGTAACGTTCAAGGAGCCTTCCCTCCGTCACTTGGCGAACGTCCATCGACTTCTGGCCCGGTGAAGACGAGAGGAAGGCGATGAGCTACGACGAGGCGTAACGGACCGTCGTCCACCCTACCACAGGCGGTAGGCCACCCGTCAAGCCGGCTACAAGGCTTCCAGCAGGCGGCGGAGCAGCTCCGTCCGTTGCAGCCAGGTCGGGATCAGAAGGTGCTCTGAGTCAGCGTGCGCGCCGCCGCCATCCGGCCCCAACCCATCGAGGGTCGGGATGCCGATCGCGGCCGTGAAGTTGCCGTCACTGCCACCCCCGGTGCTGGTTTCCTCGAGGCGAAAGCCAAGGTCGGCCGCCAGCCGTTGAGCCAGGGTGGCCAGCCGGACAGTCCCGGGGCCGCGTTCCATCGGCGGGCGATCGAGACCGCCGCTGATCCGCAGGCGCGCCCCCTCGAGCGCCGGTCGCAGGGCGCGGACCGCCTCGACGATGCGCTCCGCCTCCGCGGCGCTGGTAAAGCGGACGTCGACCTCGGCCCGCGCGTGCGCGGGCACGACGTTGGGCCGGGTACCGCCGGTCAGTACCCCGACGTTGATCGTGGTGCCGCTGCGCGGATCGGCGAGCGCCTTCAGCGCCAGCACCTGGTGGGCGATCTCCTCGATGGCGCTCACGCCTTTTTCGGGCTCGACGCCGGCGTGGGCCGCGCGGCCATCGACCTCGAGGATGAAATCGGCGATGCCCTTGCGAGCCGTCTTCAGGGCGCCGCCGCTGGCGGCCGGTTCCAGCACAAGGACGGCCTCAGCCTGGCGTGCCGTCTCCTCGATCAATGTTCGCGAGCTGGTGCTCCCGATCTCTTCGTCGGAAGTCGACAGCACGATGACCGGCCGCGACGGCTTGGCGCCCTCGAGGGCGAAGGCTGCCTCCACGATGCCGGCCTTCATGTCGTAGCTCCCCGGACCGGTGACCCGATCGCCCTCGACCAAAAAGGGCAGTCGGGCGAGGGTGCCGGCCGGCCAGACCGTGTCGTGGTGGCAGAGGAGCACGATCGGCCGTACGCCGGACCCAACCCGGATCTCCAGGTGATCGCCCCGGTCGGGCCGCCGATGGCGGGTCGCGCGGGCGCCGGCACGCTGCGCAAAGAGCGCCGCCACCTCGTCGGCGCACGCGTCGCAGCGCGCCTTGTCCGGTGATGGCGACTCGGCGAGGACGAGGCGTTCGAGGGCGGCGAGCATGGCGGTCCGATCAGGCGTTTGCACCAGAGTGCCGTCCATGCTAAAACCTAGGGACCACAGGAGGGAGGTAGTCATGAGCGTTCACGCGCCCGAAGTCGCCAATCGGATCGTGCTCGACGAGAAGGAGATGCCGACCCGCTGGTACAACATCCAGGCGGACCTCCCGTTTCCCGGGAGCCCGCCGCTTCATCCCGCGACCCGCCAGCCGGTGGGTCCACAAGACCTGGCCCCGTTGTTCCCCATGGAGCTCATCAAGCAGGAGGTCTCCCAGGAACGCTACATTGACATCCCACAACCGGTCCAGGACGCGCTTCGGCTCTGGCGGCCGACGCCGCTGATGCGGGCGACCCGGCTGGAACGCGAGCTGAAGACGACCGCGAAGATCTACTACAAGTACGAAGGTGGCAGTCCGCCCGGATCGCACAAGCCGAACACGGCGGTCGCCCAGGCCTTTTACAACAAGGCGGAGGGTACCCGGCGGTTGACGACCGAGACCGGCGCCGGCCAGTGGGGAAGCGCCCTGGCCTTCGCCACGAAGCTCTTCGACCTCGAGTGCATGGTCTACATGGTGCGGATCAGCTACGAGCAGAAGCCGTATCGGAAAAGCATGATGCACGTCTGGGGCGCCGAGGTAGTGCCCAGCCCATCCGACCGGACCCAGGCGGGCCAACGCATCCGAGCGGAAAACCCCGAATCGACGGGCAGCTTGGGGATCGCGATTTCGGAAGCGATCGAAGATGCCGCCGGCAAAGACGACACCAAGTACTCGCTGGGCAGTGTCCTCAACCACGTGCTCATGCACCAGACGATCATCGGCCAGGAAGCGCTGACGCAAATGGAGCGGGCCGGCGCCATGCCCGACCTGGTCGTGGGCTGTGTTGGCGGCGGCAGCAACTTCTCCGGTCTGGCCTTTCCGTTCCTGCGCGACCGCTTGACCGGCCGTAGCAAGACGCGGTTCCTGGCCGTCGAGCCGGCGGCCTGTCCATCCATGACGCGCGGCAAGTACGCCTACGACTCCGGCGATACGATCGGGATGACGCCGTTACTGGAGATGTACACCCTGGGCCACACATTCATCCCCGAAGGGATTCATGCCGGCGGACTGCGGTACCACGGCATGGCACCGCTCGTGTCAGCGCTGGCGAAGCACGGGTTTATCGAGCCGGTGGCGTACCCGCAGCGGGCGGTCTTCGACGCCGCGGTGCAGTTCGCCCGAACAGAAGGCACCATTCCCGCACCGGAGACCGCCCACGCGATTCGGGCAGTGATCGATGAGGCCGTCAAGGCGCGCGAGCGAGGCGAGTCGCCGGTGATCCTGTTCAACTTCAGTGGCCACGGTCTGCTCGACCTGGCGGCGTACGACAACTATTTCGCCGGGACGATGAGCGATGTCACGCTCTCGGAGGCGCGCATCCAGGAACTCGTCGGCGCGCTGTAGAAATAAAGGGAAGGAACCGAACGCCTCAAACGCTCGCCTGGCACTCCGCGCCGCTCGCGTGGGCCGGCGGGCCCGAAGGTTCCTTCCCGTGGTTCAGTGCTTGCCGCCCTCGCGGCCGATGGCCGCCATCCGGCTGCGGTCCTGGCTCGAGGCCTCACCGCCCTTCCGACCGGCTTCGCGCGCTTCCTCGGATGAGAACTCATGCGCTGAGCCTTTCTCGTGGGCCGCTTTGCCACCCTTGCTCCCGGCCTGGCGCGCTTCCTCGGTGCTGAATTCGTGGGCCGACCCTTTTAAGTGGGCTGCCTGACCGCCTTTGCTGGCGATCTCGCGCTGCTTTGCTTCATCCATGGAACCGAAGCCTCGCTTGCCGCTTGCTGGCATTTGTCGCCTCCTTTCAACCACGTTGCGCGGGAGTCTGCGAGAAGGAACCTCGGGCCCGCGAGCCGCCAGTTGCTAGCGCCGGTATCAATTTAGCTGACACGTTTGGCGGCCTGTCAAGCCTTCGGCTTGCGAGTCGCGCAAAAAACAGGGTCTCCGCGGAGACCCTGTGGTTCGAAAAACCGCGACGCGGGTTAGTAGCCGGCCGGCTCCCTGCCCGAAAAGAAGGCGCGCACCCGCTCGCCAAACGTCGACCGCGGTCGGTACGGCTTTGCCGCACGTGGCGCATCGGAGTCCGCTGGAGTCGAGGCTGGCTCCCGCGACGTCTCGTCACGGCTGGCGACCACTCCGCGATCCATGCCACGAAGCTCGCTGCGGACGCGGGCGTTCTCCTCACGCAACCGCTGGTTTTCTGCCTGCATGTCGTTGATCGCGGCCTCCCGGGTCGAGACCCGGCGGCGCATCGATCCGACCCGGACGCCATGAACCATGCCGGAGTACAGCATGTAGAGGAGGAAGAGCGCGCCGATCACGGCGGCTGTCAGCACCACCGGAACCCAGTCGGGAACCGCGGACCAATGCCATTGCCAGAGCGTGACGTCATGGGTCGCGGTGTTCTGGGCGGCATACACGGCGACCAGCGCCCCGGCAACGATCAGGAGTAGCAGGAACAGGATCATTGACAAATCCCTCCACGGGTTTTTTACGGATAATGTAGATATCACGTTACCTGACAGCCGATTGCCGGGTCAAGCCGCCAATTTGCCTTGCCGGCCCGCTGAGAGGGAGCCGGTCTAGCGGAGCGGGTCTCGCAGGTCGCGGACGGCGGCCGTGGCGAGGAAGCCGGTTGCCAGGGCCAGTGTCGCGAGACGGACCGAGGCGATGAGCCAGCCAGTCGACGGGGTGAGGCTGAGCGCCAACGCGGCGCACACGGAACTACAGAGACCGGCGATCAGCCAGTGAGGCCAGCGCCGGCGTCCGGGCCAGGCCAGCAGGATGCACAATAAGAAGGCGACCAGGATGAAACCCCCCACCATCCTGGTCGCCATTGGAGCGCCCCCCAGGTCGATTGGCGCCCCCACCGCGACAAGCCTAGCGGCGCTCGATGGGGGGCGGTATCCCCCGTGGTGATGAAAACGCGGCCGGCTCCAGTTCCAAGTGGGGGAGGCCGAATGGGGGAGAGGGGCGCGTTCTAGATCAGATTCTGTCGGGATGCGGCGGCGACGGCCTCGGCCCGGTTGCGCGCATTGAGCCGGCTCAGCAGATTCTCGACATAGGTCTTGATGGTGTTCTCGCTCAGGTGGAGGCGGCCGGCGATCATGGAGTTCGAGTAGCCCTCGGATACCAGCTGAAGCACCTCCTGTTCCCGGCGCGAGAGCCGCACAGCCGGTTGCGCGTTGCCCACCGCCGGCTGGATGCCGACGCTCGATGCCTGGACCCCACCGACGACGATCCGGTCGTACGCCGCCAGGATGGCTCCGGCGACCGCCATGATCAGGCTCCAGAGCAGCACGTCCCGAGCGGCGAAATCCTGGTTGAATGCCGCCCCCAGCGCGGCATGCAAGGCAAGCATCCCCAGCACGAAGATGGCCACGCAGAGCATGGCCCCTTCCGCCCCGTCGTAGGCGACCATCCAGACGATGAGCAGGATGTAGGCCGCGTAGATGCTGGTGCTGGCACCGACGCCCCCAAACACGAACAAGACCAAGAAGTAGCTCACCGTGTCGATCAGCGTCAGCGCCCGGCCCACCCGCAGGATCGAGGTATCGTCCGCCCTGGAGATCGCGATCATGCCCCAGGCGTTATAAACCGCCACCCAGATGAGCAGCAATGCCAGACCCAGGGGGAGTTTTGGCGGAACGGCGAGCGACAGGACGGCGGCAAAGAGCAGGCCCGGCCAGCGGACGACCGTGCCGAGCTTGGCGAGCTGACGGATCGAGCTCGCGTTCAAACGCGGACGCTCGGCGGCATCGAGTCCCAGGATCGACAGCGTCCGCATTCCCCGACCTCCGCCCCGCCCCCACAGGGTGGCCCCATTCTACTGGCGGTCCACCATCCCGTCCAGCACGGCGGAATGGGCGTCACGCGAGCTGACTATGCTCAGGACATCGATGTCGACCAGGACCGTCTTGATCATCGACGGCGACGACACGTTGTGGGAGAACAACGTCTACTTCGAGCAGGCCATCGAGGATTTCATCGACTTTCTCGCCCACTCGAGGCTCAGCCGGGAGCAAGTGCGGGCCACACTCGATGAGATCGAGCGGCTCAACAGCGAGGTTCACGGCTACGGCTCGGCCGCCTTTGCTCGCAACCTGCGTGAAACCTACGAGCGATTGGCGGAACGAGCCATCGAGACCCGCCACCTCGAGCACGTGATGAATCTCGGCCGGCGGATCGTGCAGGTCGAGCTCGACCTGCTGCCCGGCGTGGCGCCGACACTGGATTACCTGACGGCCCGGCACCGATTGCTTCTCTTTACCAAGGGCGAGCCGGAGGAGCAGACGCTCAAAGTGCAACGATCCGGCCTCGCGCCTCGCTTCGACCAGGTCGTCGTCACAAAAGAAAAAGACGTCGCCGCCTATCGAGAGCTCATCCGTGAACACGATGTGGACGCCGGCCAGGCATGGATGGTTGGAAATTCCCCGCGTTCCGACATCAACCCGGCGCTGGAGGCCGGCCTGGGCGCCGTGTTCATCCCGCACCCGCACACATGGCGATTGGAGCACGCCGATGTCCGACATGATCCGCGCCTGCTGGTCCTTCAGTCATTTGCGCAGCTCAGGGATTACTTCTAATCGCCAATCACGGTTCGGACCTCGCCGGACCGCCAGTCCGCCAGCGCGATTCGGTGGTTGTTCGTGTCGGCGATGTAGAGTCCGCCTACCCCGGCGCAGACGCTGCCCGGCTCACGGAACGATGCGGAAGCGGGCGGGCCGTCCGATCGGCCTGCGGCCCCGCGCCCCAGCCAGGTGGTCACGGCGCGCTGCCGCGGGTCCAACCGTTTGATCTTGTTGTTGTAGCTGTCTGCCAGGTAAAGAAGCCCGTCCCTCGCCGTGATCCCCAGCGGGTGCTGAAGACGGACGACGTTCCCCTCCCCGTCCTGGTCGCCAAACACAAAGAGGTCCTCGCCGACCAGCGTGGTGACGACCTTCGCTCGCAGCTCGATATCTCGAACGGCGCTCACCTCCGAATCGGCCACGTAGAGGTGGCCATCCGCCAGCGCCAGTCCACTCGATTGCGCGAACCACGTCTCGCGCAGAGGCCCATCGCGTAGGCCCTCGCGACCCGTGCCAGCAAACGGCGTCACCGTTTCATGATCGAGGTCGAGTGACCAGATCTG
Source organism: Chloroflexota bacterium (assembly GCA_005881715.1). Lineage (GTDB taxonomy): Bacteria > Chloroflexota > Dormibacteria > CF-121 > CF-121 > CF-13. The sequence continues at coordinate 8,027 of VBEE01000040.1, forward strand.
ATGCATGCCGGCCATCGCGATGTAGAGCGTGCGCCCATCGGCGGCGAGGTCCCACGGCGAACTCAACGGTGTGGAGCGCCCGGGACCGCCGAGACCGGCCCGCACTGCCTGCACGCCGGTGCCGGCAATCGTTCGAACCGCCCCCGACCCGAGGTTGACTTCGCGCACGGCGTGGTTTTCGGTGTCGGCGACGTAGAGCCTGCCGTCGATCACTGCCATGCCCTGGGGTTGCGCAAATGCGGCAACCCCGGCCGGCCCATCGAGCAGGGCCGGCTGGCCGCTGCCGAACCTACGCCGAATCGGTCCATCGGGGCCCGCCTCAACAATCTGATGGTGATTACTGTCCGCGATGAAAAGCGCCTCGTCGCATGCCAGCACTTTCCCTGGAAAGCTCAGCGTGTGTGAGGGTTCAGCAATCCCTTCCACGGCGATAGGGGACGCGCGCGGGTTGAGCACACCCCGTGCCTCGAAGTCCAGCAACATCCGGTCGACCAATGGGTCGAATTGCTCAAAGGGCAGCTCCCCTTCGTGCCTGTCGATGATGCGGCCTTCGGGGTCGACGAAGATGAGCGTGGGCCAGGCGCGACCGCCGAAACGCTGCCACACCTGGAAGTCACGATCGTTGACGACCGGGTGCTCGATCCGGTAGCGCAGCACCGCTTCGCGCAAGTTGGCGGTTTCGCGCTCGGCGGGAAACTTCGGCGAGTGGACCCCGACGACCACCACCTTGTCGCCGTATTTCTGCTCGATCTTCCGCAACTGCGGAAAGGTATGGATGCAGTTGATTCAGCAGAAGGTCCAGAAGTCGACGATCGCCAGCCGCCCACGAAGATCGGCGATGTGCAGTGGTCGGGCGACATTGAGCCAGTCGAGCCCCTCCGGGAAATCCGGGGCACGGACCAGACCGCTGAAGGAGGGAACCGCCACCGGATCAATGGTACCGGCGGTTTCTCGAGCTTCGAACGTTACAATAGAGCTACCATCATGTCTGCTACCGCAACTGGGGGACGCAGCCGCGTCCCACGGTCGTGGCCGGCGTTCTGGCAGCGACAGACGCGCCGCGTTGTGCGGCTCCAATGGCAGCGCCGGCGCACCCTGCTCGTCGTCGTCCTGATGGCCGGCGTCGGGCTCGGCAGTTCCGGGGTGAATGCCGTCAGTGCCGCGGGCGCGAGCCATGGGGTCCGCGCCCAGAGCGCCGAGGCGGCCACCATCAACGCCGACGCCGGCCGGCTGGCCTCGCAGTATCGAGGCAACCGGCAGGGGCTGCTGGAGGCGGGCCGCGCCGGACTCGCCGCTGGACGGAACGACGCGACCGTCGCCGAGTTCTTGAAACTCGGCTGGGCCCGCCGGCTCGATGCCGCGCTCGAGCGAAATGGCGCGATGCTCGACAGCGCCCATGACCAGCAGGTGGCGTTGGGGGTGGCCGGCGTTCGGTATTTCGCCTCACAAATCCACACCGGCCTGCTCCGTGCCGGCTCGGGTCAGCTGATCACCGTGTCGCTGAAAGCGCAGGAGTTGATCGCCTACGAGCGAGGTCGGGTGATCGTCGATACGCCGGTGACGACCGGCCGGCCCGCGCTGCCGACCGACATCGGCGCCATGCAGGTCCTGAGCAAGGACGCGCCCTGGACCATGAAGTCGCCCTGGCCCCGGGGGTCGGCCGAATGGTATCCGGATACACCGGTGCAGATGGTCGTGTGGTTCACGCAGAACGGCGAAGGTCTGCACGATGCCAGCTGGCAACCGAACAGCACCCTCGGACCTGGCTCCCAGAACGGGCCGTACGCGAGTCACGGCTGCATCCACGTGCCGCTGGCCGCCGTCAGACTCCTCTTCGACTGGGCCCCGATCGGGACGCCGGTCGTGGTCTATCCCGGTGACGGATCGCCCGTAGCAGATCAGGTTGCCCAGCAGTCAGTCGACGCGCAGGGGAACCCGACCTCGGGCGTGCGGGGCGACTGACCGGGCGGAACTTTTCGGGGGCTCCGGCGTCGTAATCCTCGAGATCTTTTATGACATCACGCATTGTGTCGTTCGCCCTGGCCCTGACGATGGCGGCCTGCGGCACGCCGGCTGCCCAGCCCGGTACCGGGATCCAGGGAACCGTGCAGGCCGGGCCGACCTGCCCCGTCGAGCGCATCAATTCTCCCTGTCCTCCGCGTCCGCTCGCCGCGACGGTGGTGGTGCGTGATGGGAGCGGGTCTGAGGTGAGCCGCTTCCACTCGGGGGCGGATGGCCACTTCAAGGTGGAGCTTGCGCCCGGCTCCTACACCGTGGTGGGGCTCAACGTCGGGACTGGCTTCCTACCCCGACCGATCCCGACGTCGGTAACCGTGACGCCGGGAAACTACACGATGATCAACGTCGAGTACGACAGCGGCATCCGCTGAACCATGGCGCGGCCCGCGCCCCTAGTTGCCGAGGTGGGTGGCGGGAATCGTTCCCATCCGGCCGCGCCGGTAGTCGTCGACAGCCTGGGCAAGCTCTTCGTGCGTGTTCATCACGAACGGTCCGTACCACGCAACCGGCTCCCCGATGGGCTCACCGCCGAGGACGAGCACGTCGAGGTTGGGCGAACGGCTCTCCTGGGCGAGGTCGGCGGTGACGCTTATCAGGTCGCCCGCGCCGAAGGCCGCCAGCTGAGCGGTGCGGACGGGGGTTCGTCTTGAGCCGACCGTTCCCCGTCCGGCCAGCACGTAGACGAGGCCGTTGAACTCACGCCGCCAGGGAAGGCGAAGCTCCGCCCCGGGATTGATGCTCGCATGCACCAGGGTAATCGGCGTGTGGGTGACGCCGGGCCCGGCGTGACCCGCGATCTCGCCGGCAATCACGCGCACGAGCGCCCCACCATCGTGTGAGGAAAGGAGGGTGACGCGCGCCGCCCCGATGTCCTGGTACCGAGGCGCGGTCCACTTTTGCTCCGCCGGCAGGTTGACCCAGAGCTGGATGCCGTGGAAAAGCCCGCCGCTGGCGATGAGCGCCTCCGGTGGCCGTTCGATGTGCAGTATCCCAGCGCCGGCTGTCATCCACTGCGTCGCCCCGTTGGTGATGAGCCCGCCTCCGCCGGTTGAATCCTGATGTGCAAAGGTGCCGTCGATCATGTACGTGACGGTCTCGAAGCCGCGGTGCGGATGCCAGGCGGTGCCTTTCGGTTCGCCTGGGCCGTATTCGACCTCGCCCATCTGGTCCATGTGAATGAACGGATCGAGGTCGCGCTGATCGAGCCCATAGAACGCGCGGCGCACGGGAAAGCCCTCGCCCTCGACGCCCTGCGGGGCGGTGGTAATGGCGAGCAGGGGACGCTCGAGCGCCCCGACCGGACTGACGTCCGGAATGCGGGGGAGAGTCAGAACGTTCTCGACCGTGACCGCCGGCATATCAGTAGTACTAACCGGGTCGGGCTGTTCGGTATTCCGTGGATTGCTACGGGATCGCATCGGTTAACGTCAACAGCCGTGAGGATCGGCGTGATGATCGAGGGTCAGGAGGGATTGACCTGGGACCGATGGTTCCGGATCGCCGACCGGGTCGAAACGCTCGGTCTCGACTCGCTCTGGCGCTCAGACCATTTCTTCAGCCTGATGGGCCATCCGGAGCGACCGGCGCTGGAATGCTGGTCCTCGCTGACCGCGCTGGCGCAACGGACGCAGCGGATTCGCTTCGGCCCGCTGGTCAGCCCGATGACGTTTCGCCATCCCGCCCTGCTGGCGCGGATGGCGGCTGCCGTCGACGGGCTCTCCAACGGCCGGCTCTCCCTCGGCGTCGGCGCGGGTTGGAACGAAGCTGAGCACGAAGCCTTTGGTATCTCGCTGCCACCGCTCAAGGAGCGGTTCGACCGGCTGGAGGAAGGGATCGCCGTCATCAAGGCGCTATGGACCGGCGGGCCGGTGGACATCGACGGCCACTACTACCGACTCCGGGGCGCTGCCGCGTTGCCCCGCCCCGTGCAACGACCGGCGCCCCCGCTGCTGATTGGCGGCGACGGCGAGAAGAGGCTGCTGCGCATCGTGGCGAAAGACGCCGACGAGTGGAACAGTCATGCCCCGGGACCGGAGGCCTATCGCGGGAAGCGCGCTCGACTCGAAGAACACTGCCGGGAGGTGGGACGGGACCCGGATGCGATTCATCGGTCGTGGATGGGCGGGATCGTGATCGGCCGCGACGCTGCAGAGGTTGCCGAGAAGGGGCGCTGGATGCAGTCGTTTCTGGCGGCGCTGTCCGGCGTCGCGCCGACGGTGGCCCTGGACGAGCTGCGGCGACGCCACTGGCTGGTCGGTACCGCGGACCAGGTCGGATCCGAGCTGGATGCCTGGTCGGCGGTCGGCGTGGAGCGCGTGATGCTCCAGTGGTACAACCTCGACGACCTGGACGGTCTCGGCTTGCTCGCCGAGTTGAATCGTGGCCAGCGTTAGGGACTGGTCGTCGCGGTCGCCGACGCGCTCGGAGTTGCGCTGGGGCTCGCCGACGGCGACGCGGTCGGGGTGGGCGTCGGTGCGGGCCCGGTCTTGGGCAACTGCTTGTTCGTGATGCTCCCGATCCGCGGCAGGTCGGCCTGCCCGGATGGCGTGGTTTGGGGAGCGTTCAGCAGACCGTAGGCGAGCACCACGGCGACCACGACCGCCAGGGCGCCCGGGATCACCGCGGCGCGACTCGGCCGCTCTGGTCGATCACCGGTGTTTTGCGCGGATCGCAAGTAGATCTTCCGCTGCGGAGTCAGCTGGATGCCCTCGGCCGCGAGGCTGGCCCAGGGCGCGCTGCCGAAGATCCATGCTTCGAAGAGCAACATGACCGCCAGGATGACGGTCGCAAGGGCCGGCGCCGCCAGGAGCATCACGACCGCCCCGACCAGCGCCAGGATGGCGAGCAGGGATTCGATGGCCGAGGAGCGAATCGCCGGCCACAGTCGGTTGCCACCCTCTTTCTGCTTGGGCGTGCGCAGGAACGCCGCCTGGCCGCTGAGCAGCCCGCGCACGACCGCCAGGGTGTCGACCCAGCTCAGCGCGAACCAGATGGCGAGCGCCCTGAAGGCATCGCTCCAGCTGCACCGCTCAGCCCGCCGCAACGCCCAGAGTCCTCGCAGTACGCCGGTGATCAAGAAGGCCAGGGGCACGACCAGGATCGGCCCGGTGAGCTCGCGGACCGGCAGTCGGTGATGCAGGGCGGCGGCGACGGCGGTCAGCAGCAGGAGGGCGGTGAAGCCAACCGTCAGCAAATCCGAGAACCAGTGGACGCTGCCGAACAGGTAAGCAAGCCGCTGGCCCAACGTCAGGCGAAGCCGATGTGGGGCAAGGGGCAGCAGCTCCCGCCATTGGCGGCGCAAGATCTGGATCCCGCCGAGCGCCCATCGGAATCGTTGCTTCTTCAGCCCGTCGAAGCTCAACGGCATCAGGCCTTCGCCCCAAACGGTCGGTTCGTAGACGCCGGTCGAACCCAGGCCGAGCAGGCGCAGGCTCGCCTCGGCATCTTCCGTGATGATGTTCTCGTCCCACCCCCCAATCCGCTCCAGCGCGGACCGGCGGATCAATCCCATCGTTCCGGCGAAGATGATGGCGTTGCGGTTGGCGCGGCTGGGCATCGTTACATCGAAGAAATAGCGGTAGCTATAGAAGAGGCCGCGGAGATAGCCACTGTCCCTCCAATCGCGATAGTTCTGCGGCGTCTGCACGAATGCCACCCGCTCATCGGCAAAGTGGCCCACCATCTCCTTCAGGAATCCGGGCTTGACCAGGTAATCGGCATCGACGATGCCCAGGATGCTGACGTCCTGCGGCAACCGTCTCGTGGCCTCATTGAGCGCGCCCGCCTTGTAGCCCGGCCAGGGCTCGAGGTGGATGAACTGGAACCGTTCGCCCAGCTCCTTACACAGCGCCGCGAGCGAGCGCCAGATCTGCGGATCCTTGGTGTTGTTGTCAACCACCTGGACGATCACGTCCTGGTAATCGAGGTGGGCCAGTGCGGTCAGCGTCTCGCGCATGACCTCGATCGGCTCGTTGTAGCAGGGGACCTGCATGGCGACCTTCGGCCGGTACGAGGGCTCGGCGCGATGGGCAATTCGGGTACGGCGGCTGAAGACGTCGAGGATCTCGAATAGGTAGTAGACGCTCAGCGACAGGGCGGATGCCTCGAGCAGCAACAACAGGAACGACGCGATTACCCCCAACGGACTGAGCCCATCGACGATTGGCTGCACCGCCGCGTAGATCAGGTAGACAGCGGACGCCACCAGCAGCAAGGCCAGCAGCTGGGCGGCCAGCATGCTCCACTGGGGAAGGTGGCGCCGTGTTTCGATGACCGCCCCCACGCCGAAGAGAGGCAGGATCATTCCGGCCACCGCGTCCTGGGTGATCAAACTGGTGAGCCAGCCGGCACCGGCGAGAATGGCCAGGCCCAGCGGAATGCTCGCCCAGGCGCGCGCCCGGATCAAGCCCGGCACCATCACCGCCAGCGTGGTGATGACGGAGGCCAGGGTGAAGAATAGAACGAGCTGAAGCAGCATCCTTCTCGACTACGCTGCCACAGAGCCGCGTCGTCGCGCTACTTTGCGCTCTGCAGGAGCCGCCCAATCAGGTTGGCTTGCTGCATCAGCAGCCGCGGCGCCAGGAATTGGCGCTGGACCCGCCGTTTGGCCTCGGCGCCGAGTCGATCGGCGACCGCCGGGTCGGAAATGAGGCTCACGACGGCAGCGCCAAAGGCGTCCAGGTCATGTGGATCGTCGATCAACAGGCCGGTCTTATCGTGTTCGATCTGATCCTGGATCCCGCCCACGCGGCTGGCCACCACCGGCCGACCCTTCCACATCGCCTCGGCGACCGTCAACCCGAAGCCCTCGCCAAGGCTCTTTTGCACCACGACCTGTGCCCGCCGCTGCAGCGCGTTGACGATGATGGCGTTCTCCTGGGGGTCGTCCATGGGCAGTCGCGCCAGGTGGACACGATCGCGTGCCGCCGGCGGCAGGTGGTGCCAACGATCCTCGACCTCGCGCAACACCCCGGCCTCTTCGGGGTCGTCGGCGACCGTACTCGCGCCGGGGCCGGCCAGGATGAGATGGCTGTCGACCCTCGGCGCGACGAATTGCGCGAAGCCCTCCATCACACCCAGCGGATCTTTGAGGCGGTCCCAGCGAGAAACCTGGACCGTCAGGCCGGCGTCCTCCGGTAGCCTGGTTCCAGGGAAGAGATCGGTAGTCCGCTCGACCGACAACCCACTGACCTCCAGGCGGGGCTGGCCGGCAGCGCCATCCGCCAGGATCCCCGTGGTGCGCAGGATGGCCGCCACCGTCTGGCCGTCCAGTTCCTGGTTTTTCGGAGCAAAGGCGTCGATGGCAGGAGGGATGATGTCCACGCGTGGCTGATCAAGGCCTTCCCAGACGTAGGCGCGGCGGGAGAACACCGTGGCGTGCGCGGCCGCAACCTGGGGGAGGAGGAAGCGCCACGCACCCTGCACGACCTCATTTGGCTGGTCGACGCCGATATGGCAGCGCCAGATGACGCGGCAGCCGTACCGGACGAAAAAGGGCACAAGCCCGGCCGTCTGTGGGTCGTGCAGGATGACGACGTCACGGGGTCGGATGTCACGCGCAATCGCCTCGGCGTTGCGGGCAAGCGTCTGCTCATATTCCGTCCGTTCCGCTTCGTTGATCATCGAGCCGTCGGCGGCAACCCCGTGCAGCAAGGCATGCAGCCGCTTGGTGAAGGTGAAGAACGGCGTGCCGCCCTGGATAACGAGCCAGCGAACATCCATCCCAACGCCGCGCTCGTAGGGGATCTGCCAGGCGAGCATCTCAGCGACTCCGCCGCCGTGGGCGGTGGAGTTGATGTTCCAGATGGCGCGGTTTTTCAGCTGGGCCGCCGTGTCTCGCATGGTGCGGGTAAAGCCATCCCATGCGGCGTTCTCGAGGAGCGCGTGTAACGGCTCAATCGACGCCGAGCCCAGCGAGACCTGGGTCGCGTCAGGCGGCATTCCGTTCTCCAGCGGGCGCAGCCATCGCCTGGCCCAGACGCGGCCACTGGTAGCTGGACAGTACGTCGAGCTTTGCCCGGTCGAACGTCAACCAGTCGTCCTTCAGGATCCCGCCGGTGTCTCCCGAGTCGGGATTCCATGACCAGTACGTATAGCTGAGTCCGCTGGCCTTCAGAAAGTCGACGAGACTTCGTTGCCAGGTCCCTTCCTGGTCGTGCCCCATGGACCGGCCGCCGAATTCGCCAATCAGAACGGGAGCGATACGTTCCGCCGGCAGGTATGCCCAATGGCGGCGCCAGATCGCCGGCAGATTCCGGGGGTAGTCTGGCGCGGCAAACCACGGCTGCGGGTAGACGCCCGGGCCGTAGTCGTGCGCGGAGTAGACCAACTTATCGGGGCGGGCGAGGCGAACCGGGTGATCCCGGGCGGCCGCCAGGTTACCGCCCCACCAGTAGGTGTCGGCGCCGACCCGTTCGACCCCTTCCACGACGATGAGCCAGTCGGGGTTGACGCTAAGGATGGCGTTTCCGGCGCGCTCAGCCGCCATCCGCCAGTCAGTCCGCGGGTTGCCGTCGCCCCAGGTCGCGGCTCCATGTGGCTCGTTATGCAGGTCGGCCGCGATCACCGCCGGCTGCGCCCGGTAGCGGCGCGCCAGCATCGTCCAGTCGTCGATCCAGCGGGCCTCGGACACGCGATCCGTATACCAGAGCTCGCTCTGGGCGTCGGCGGTCGGCCGGTGTCGATCGAGGACGATCGCCAGTCCGCGCCGCCCGGCGCCCTCGACGATCCGGTCCATGACCTGGAGTCCGCTCAGGCCCAGCAGGTCGGGATTCTTCGTCGCATCCATGGAGTTCGCCAGGCTGCCGGCTTCGAGCACCTGGTTGCTGAAGGGAAGCCGGATGGCATTGAAACCGGCCTTCTCGACCTGGTCCAGCATGTCCTGCCAGTTGCGCGCCCAGAGGCCGTGCGGCGCAAAGTTGGGAGTCTCCAAACCAAACCAGTTCACCCCGGTGAGGCGCACCTCGTGGCCGTCGGCGGCGACGAGTTTTCCGTGTTCGGCGCGAATGGCCGCCAGCGGCTGCCCGTGAGGGGCTGGGGATCCCCGATTGGTCGACGGGGAACGGCACGCTTGCAAAACCGCCGCCATCGCGGCCGTCGTAAGCCCACTCGTGCCGAGCCCGGCCAGCAGCTTGAGGATGGACCGCCGGCTGACCTGTCTCACTCGTCCCGGTCAGCCGAAATTGATCATGACATTCTTGATCTGCGTGTAGTTGGCGAGCGCCTCGACGCCCTGCTCCCGGCCGAAGCCGCTGCGTTTGTAGCCGCCAAACGGCAGGCCAATGCTGCCTTCCACGCTGTAGGCGTTGATCCGCACCTGGCCCGATTTGATGGCGGTCGCCGCCATCAGCGCCTTTGTCAGGTCGCGCGTCCAGATGCCGGTGACCAGTCCGTAGGGGGTTCCGTTTGCGATGGCAATCGCCTCATCAACGGATTCGAATGTCGTGACCGTGAGCACCGGCCCGAAGATCTCCTCCTGCTCGAGGACGGAGCCCCGGGCGACATGGTCGAGCAGGGTCGGCTCGATGAAGTAGCCATTGGCGAGTTCGCGCGATGTCGAGCGACCGCCCCCCGTGACCGCTGTCGCCCCATCCCGGGCGGCGGCGTTGAGGTAACCGAGCACCCGGTTCATCTGCCGTTCGCTGACCACCGGGCCCATGTCGGGGTTGTCGAGGCCGCGGCCCATCTTGATCGTTCGAATCCGCTGCGCGAGCAGGTCGACAAAGCGGTCATGGGCCGATCGTTCGAGTAGGAGCCGGGTTGGCGCAGTACAGGTCTGGGCGGAGTTTTGCATCAGCGTGGTCGCTGACGAGGCGGCCGCGCGCTCCAGGTCGGCATCGGCAAAGATGATGTTCGGTGACTTGCCGCCGAGCTCAAGCGTGACCGGCACGACATTGTCGGCGGCGGCTTTCATGATGGCGATCCCGGTTGGGACCGAGCCCGTGAACGTGATGTGGTTGATGCCGGGATGGGCGGCGATCGCCGCTCCAGTATCACGCCCGCCGGTGACGACGTTGAACACCCCGAGAGGACATCCCGCCTCCCCCGCCAGCTCCGCGAGGCGCACGATGCTCAGACCGGCCTCGGCTGCCGGTTTGGCGACGACGGTGTTTCCGCAGGCAAGCGCGGGGGCGAGACCCCGCGAGGCGAGGCGCAACGGATAGTTCCAGGGCACGATCTGAGCCGAGACGCCCAAAGGCTCCCGTAAGGTGAAGTCCACGAAGCCTTTTCCGAGGGGGATGCTCGAGCCAAACACCTTGTCGGCGACACCGGCAAAGAACTCGAAATAGCCGGCCGCGGCGGACACGTCGTCTTCGGCCTGACGCAGCGGTTTTCCCACGTCGAGGCTCTCCAGGGCGGCGAACTCCGCACGGCGCTCCCGCAGCAAGCCGGCCAGCTGGTTGAGGATCCGAACTCGCCGCACCGGCGGAAGCCCAGCCCATCCGCCCTCGAATGCCGCTCGGGCGGCCGCGATGGCGGCATCGACGTCGCTCTTGTCGCCCGACGCCACCGTGGCGAATCCCTCAGCGGTGGCCGGGTCAATCGCCTCGAACGTCGCGGCCGATCTCGACCAGGTGCGCTGCCCGGCGATGAACATCCGGCCGTCCACGGTTTTCGTTTGCACGCCTCTAGCCTACGGGTAAGAAAGATTCAGGCGAAACACCGCTGTTTGGAGGGATGCTGAAGGCGTGAGGCTGATGACTCGCCTTGCGGCCTATCTGACCAGCCGCCGGAACCTGGCCGGATCGGGTCTCGCGCTAATCGGCGCCGGGCTTGCGCTCGCCGACCCGGTGGGGCTTGGTGGGTTGGCCCTCGTTATCGGCTTCTACCTGGTGGGCGCCCTGGCCGTTGCATCCAAGCCGGCCATCCACCCCTACGGGTTCGATCCGCAGCTGGTGCAGGGCGCCCTGAGCGACGAGATCAGGGTCGTCAGTGGCCGGGTGCCGGCCGACGTCATCACGCGCATCCAGCGGATCGAGCTGACCATCCGATCCGAGATTCTGCCGGCTCTCGATGCCCTGCCCCCCGGTTCGGAGGAGCTTTACTTGATCGAGCGGACGGCGCGCGATTGGCTGCCGACCGCCGTTGAGCGGTACCTGACTCTTCCCGCCGACTATGTGTCATCGCAGCCCGGCAGCCGAGGCTGGACCGCGCTGCAGGTCCTGCTCGAGGAGCTGGACCTGCTCGATGCCGAGATGCGCCGCGTGGCGGAGGTCGTCCATCGTGCGGACATGGATCGACTGCTCGCGCACCGCCGGTTTCTCAACGAGCGGTTTCGCCGGGAGGACGCCTCAGGCTGACGTCGGCCGCCGCAGCGTCGGCCGGAGCGATACGGGCAGCAAGCGCCAGATACCCAGCCCGAGCAAGAGCAGGAGCGCGAACGGAAGGAGGAACCCGCTGACAACCAGGATTCCGCCGAGCACCGCGGTGAACGCCTGCCCGGCCGTCGCCCAGGAGGTTGCGAGACCGCTGCGGTCCCAGAGGGAGGGCTGCGCCGGCGCCGGCGCCACAGTGTAGAGCCGGACCGTGATCGTCGAGTAGGTGGTGCGCTGGTCGAGAAACCGGATTCGGCCCTGAATCTGCTCGATCTCGCCGGTCACCGATGACAGCTGGTTCTGGACGGCGATGCTGTCCGAAATCGTCTGCGCCTTGCGCATCAGGTCGAGCAGGACCGCCTGCTGCGCCTGCTGGTTGCGTAGCCGCGACTGGAGGTCGACGTACTCGCCACTGACGTCCTGGCTTTGAACCTGGAGCTGGGTCGCCTTGCCGAGCCCGCGCAGCGCGCTCAACGCGTCGGCATAGCTCGACGACGGGACGGCGACGACGACGCTGCCGGCGTCGGTCTCCTTGCCGGAGACGTCGCCGACCTGCGAGCTCACGAGGTAGCCGTTGAACTGGGCGGCGATGGCGACCGCCTTGTTGTAGCTGTTCCAGAACGAGCCCGAGGTGATCTGAATGCCCATCGTCGCGTCCTGGATGACCTTCTGGTCGCCCCGCGCCTGCAAGACCGCGTTGCTGGCCGCCTGGGAGGTCTGCCCGCTCGCGGTGCTCTTATCGGCAGGCGCCGGCACGTTATTCCCGGACGAGCCCTGGCCCAGGCCGCCGCTGACCGTGCTGTTCGAGCCGGTGCCTGCTTGCGTCCCACAGGCCGCCAGGAGACCCACGAGACCGAGAAGCGCCAACAGACGTGGCAGACGGTTCAACGACACGATCTTCACCTCGCAAGCTAGGACGCCGATCCTGGCAAAAAGTTCCGGGTTCATCAGGCTAAGCTTGAAACGTGAGCCGTCCGGTCGACCTTTCTCCGCTGCAGCGCGAGCTCGATAACCTGCGGCTGCAGCTCTGCATCTGCAACAACGCCGGCACCTGTCTTGGCTGCCAGGGCGTCGAAATGCTGCGGCAGCAGGCGCAGATGGTCGTGTCGGCCGCCACCCAACCGGTGCTCCTGCAGGTGGCCCAGGAGACTCAGGCCAAAGAGCTGGTCAAGCAGGTGCAGGAAATGCAGGAGCGGCTTCTGCGCGACCCCGAGGCGGCGAAGGCGCTCGAAGAGTTACTGAAGTATTTTCAGGCGCCGCCCGAGGAAGAAAACCACTAGACCGGCGGCTGCCGATTAAGTGCTCGACGTCGGCATCGCGGTGACAACCACGCGCTGGGTGTCGACCCAGTTCGGCCAACAGGTGAAGAGGGTGAGGCGGACGTCGCTGGTTGATTGCAGGATCTGCACGGCGGTCGGGGCCACAATCGACCGGGCTGTGACCCGGTAGCTCACCGGCGAGCCGCCCGGCGCCGTCACCTGCACCTCGTCGCCGGGCCGCAGGTCTTGCAGCCGGCCGAAGACGCTGCCCTCGATGTCATCGTGGCCATACAGGACGGCGTTACCGGCGCCGATCGGGGAGGAGTAGGCGTAATGGGTGATGGCGTAGCCCTTGGCGATCTCCATGTTGCCGCCCCGATCGACGCCGCGGTCGAAGATGGGGGCGTTTTTGACGCCCAGCCTGGGAATCGACAGGTAGGCGACCACCTGGTTGGGTCCGGCCGCGGTGCTGTTCGTCCCGGGCAGAAATTTCGGATGCTGGTGGGGCGGCGAGAGGGGATCGCTCAGCGCCGGGATCGACTGGGTGACGGCGGGCGCCGCGCCGAAGTTGATCAGGCCCAGCCCGGGAAGCGCGCTGGCCATCAAGGCCAGCCCGCCGGCAATGAGCAGTCCCGCTATCAGGTTTCGACGCATCCTCCCATCATAGTCAGAGGAATTCAAAACCCTGTCAAGGAATCAAACCCGGGCGCCGGCCCCAGGGGCCGACGCCCGGATCTCGAGCAGTGTCCTAGGCGGCCTTGCGGGCGGCCGTACGGATGTAGGCCTCGCGGACGGCCTTGGGGAACGACCAGCGCGGCTTCTTCGAGGCGGGCCGCGCCTTCAACATGATCGACTCGCCGGTGAAGGGGTTGGTGCCTTTCCCTGCCTTGCGGGCCTTGACGTCACGCGATGCGAGGGCGCCGATCTCGGGGAAACGCACGCGCATCCCGCGCGCGCCGGCGGTGATCGCCGCCTGAAAGGCGTCCTTGACGGCCCAGTTGAGGTCCGACTTCTTGACCTTCTGGCCCTTCTCGGTGAGGTTGTCGTGCACCAGGCTAACGAACGTCGACGCTGTCCATTTTTGCGTTTTCGCCATCGTGTCCTCCGTTCAGTTTCTCGAGCCGGCACGCGGCCCTGTCGTTCGGTCCAAACGGCCCCATCCCGAAAAACGTGCGTATTTCCCGAGAATCAGCCGCGAGAATAGAGCTGAGGTGCCTCAATTGCGGTTCGAAACCAGGCTCGAGTCGGATCAGGAGGCGGTCTTCATCCGGCTACCCGACGACGTCGTGGCCGCGCTGGGGCACGGGAAGCGGGTGCCCGTCAAGGTCACGATCAATGGCCATCCCTATCGCAGCACGATCGCCGTCTACGGTGGTCGCTACTACCTTCCGGTGCGCAAAGAGGTCCGAGCGGCAGCCGGGGTTGCGGTGGGGGACCAGCTCACGGTGAGCCTCGAGTACGATGCCGAGCTGCGGACGGTCGACCTGCCTGAGGGTTTGCGGTCAGCCCTTCAGGCCAACGCCGAGGCGGCGGCCGCCTTCGACAAGCTCTCCTATACGCGCAAGAGGGAGCTCGTCCAGTGGGTAACCGGAGCGCAGCGTGCCGAAACGCAGCAGCGGCGGATGGCACAAGCGATGGCGATGTTGCGTGGCCACCGGACGGGGCGGCACTAGCAGGTCAGGCGGCGTTGCGCTGCCGCAGAGCGAAGGCGATCCGGTTATCGAGCATCCACTCTTCCTCGAGGGCCAGGATGCTCAGCAGCAGCTCCTCATGGATATCCTCGAGCTCGCGACGCCGCTCGATTCCCTCCGCATCCAGCGGCTGTGGAACGAGCGCCTCGAACTGCCGGGAGGCATCCACTGCTGAGTCACATCCTTCTTGCCTCCGTTCTAGCGCGACAGCATTAAGGCCGCGTTAGAGGGTGCGCGGTTCTCGTGATCCGGCGCAGCACTGTGCCGCCGGCGTTACCGGCTCGTCTTATTCGGAGGGGCGGACGACCGCCGCTGCCTGGCGGGCCTGCTCCCGCAGGACTTTCTTGTCGAACTTCCCCACACTCGTCTTGGGAATCTCGTCGATGAAACGCACCTCGTCGGGCAGCCACCACTTCGCCACCAGCGGCCTGAGGTAGTCGAGAATCTCGTCCTGCGTCACGGCGCCCTTGAACTCCGGCTTGGCGACGACGTAGGCAATCGGGCGCTCCTGCCACTTCGGGTGAGGCACTCCGATGACGGCCGCCTCGAGCACTTTCGGGTTACCCATGATCGCCGACTCGAGCTCAACTGACGAGATCCACTCACCGCCGGACTTCACCAGGTCTTTGGTGCGGTCGACGATCTGAGCGTACCCTTCCGAGTCGACATTCGCGACGTCGCCGGTTCGAAGCCAGCCGTCGGCGGTGAAGCGATCGGCATCGACGCCGCGGTAGTAGCCGGCCGTCACCCATGGGCCGCGGACCTGGATCTCACCGACGCTCTTGCCGTCCCAGGGCACCAGCTTCCCGCTGTCGACATCAGCCAGGCGTAGCTCAACGCCCGCCAGCGGAAGCCCCTGCTTGAGTCGAATCGCCTTAAGGTTGCTGTCCTTCATCGAGCTCTTGATGGTGGCACACGCCGCAACCGGGGAGGTCTCGGTCATGCCCCAACCCTGGTTGGTATCGATCCCGTGCCTGGTCAGCCCGTCGTAGAGTCCCGCGGACAGCGCGGAGCCGCCGACGAACATCCGCAGGCCTCGCAGGTCGGTCCCGGTCTTGTCGAGGTGCTGAAGCAGGGGGATCCAGACGCTGGGCACGCCGGCACTGAAGGTGACTCCCTCTTCCCTGATGAGTTCGGTGAGGCTGACCGGGTCGAGGAACCGGTCGGCAAAGACTTGCTTGGCCCCCAGCATCGTGGCGGCATAGGGGAGGCCCCAGGCGTTCGCGTGGAACATCGGCACGATGGGCAGGATGCTGTCCGACTCCTGCAGGCCGATACCGCCGCCGATCGCGATGCCGAACGAATGCAGGACTGAAGATCGGTGGCTGTAGACAACGCCCTTTGGCTTACCGGTCGTGCCGGACGTGTAGCACATGGCCGCCGCGTCGCGCTCGTCGATCTGGGGCCAGGGATAACTGGTGGGCCGGCCGCCGAGGACCTCCTCGTAGGACGCCATGGGCTTGAGCTGGCCATCGGGTGAGGGAGCATCGGTCATCACGACGAACTGCTGCACACCTTTGATGTCGTTCGCGATGCGCTGCAGCGCCGGCAGGAGCGAAGCGTCGACGAATATGACCTTGTCCTCCGCATCGTTGATCACGTACTGCAGGTGCTCCGGAAAGAGCCGGGGATTCAAGGTGTGGAGGACGGCGCCGGCGCCAGGGACGGCAAAATACAGCTCCAGGTGGCGGTAGTTGTTCCAGGCGAGCGTGCCGACCCGGTCGCCGGCGCTTACCCCGAGGTGCTTCAGGCCATGCGCGAGTTGCGCCACACGTCCGCCGAAGTCGGCGTAGGTATAGCGATGGCGGCCGGTTTCGCGCCGGGTCACGATCTCCTTGGTTGGGAATAAGGTGGTCGATCGCCACAGAAAGTGCTGGAGCGTCAGTGGGAAGTCGGGCATCGTACTGCGCATCGCGTGAACCCTCCCTCAGCGGCCCGCCCGGCCGCCCTATTTTTGGTCGTCGCAATACCCCCCATGATATGCTTGACGCCGGGCGGGGTCAGCCCGGTCATGGCACGCCCTAAGAACGCAAGTGGACCGGGGATAACTTTGCGAAGGAGCTAGCGACAGACGTGGCGCAGAACGGTACGATCAAGCGACTCGTGATGGATCGCGGATTCGGATTCTTGAGCGGCGAGGACGGCAAGGAGTATTTCTTCCATCGGTCGTCCGTCGAGGGCTCGTTCGAGGGGTTGCAGGAGGGGCAGAAGGTCAGCTTCGACGTCGAAGCATCAGCTCCCAAGGGGCCACGGGCCTCGCGGGTGCGCGTCGCTTAGCGACTCACAAACCCAGAATCCGAAAGGCCCGGAGCGTTTCCCCGGGCCTTTTTGTTTGCCGATCGTCTAGGGTTTTGCGGCGCGGATGTACGCGCTGGCGATTTTGCCCGAGCCCGCCGGCAGGCCGGCTTCGCCCGGGCCGAAAGTGTGGGTGACCTCGACCTCGACCTCCGTGAAGCCCGCCCCGAGCACCGCGGCGCGATAGGCCTCGACCGGGATGGTGCCGGCGACGCAGCCGGCCCAGGCATCGAGTGCCGACTTCACCTCGATCGGGAGCGGCTCGATTTCGACCATGTCGGAGACCGCGAGCCGGCCACCCGGCTTCAGCACCCGAAACGCTTCTTTCAGGACCGCCGCCTTGTCGGCGGCCAGATTGATCACGCAGTTCGAAATCACGACATCAACGGACCGCGGGGCAAGGGGGATGGCCTCGAGGGTGCCTTTGAGAAAGGTGGCATTCTCCACGCCGGCTCTGGCTTTGTTCTCGTTGGCGAGGGCCAGCATCTCGTCGGTCATGTCGATGCCGTAGGCGTGGCCGCCGGGGGAAACCCGGCCGGCCGAGAGCAGCACGTCCAGGCCCGCTCCGCTGCCCAGGTCAAGGACCACCTCGCCCGCGTGCAGCTGTGCCAGCATCGTCGGATTTCCACAGCCCAGACTGGCGCCCAACGAGAGTCCCAGATCGGCGATCTCGGCCGTCGAGTAGGCTTCCGCACCGATCGGCCCGCTCACCGCGTCGGATCCACCGCAGCAGCTGGCATCGCAACAAGCTCCACCCTGGCTCAACCGGATCGCGGTTTCCGCGTATTTGGCCCGCACCGACTCGCGAATCGTGTCCATGGTCACTCCCTTCACGAATTGATGGTTATCGATGGAATCGTAGCAAACCCATAGACAACTGTCAATGGAACAGCTAGACTATTGACCATGAAGGCAACCCTCCCGGAGCGCGTCAAGGGCGTCTGCTGCCCACCTTCGATCACGGTCCCGCCGGCCAGGGTGGACGCGTCGGTCGAGGTACTGAAGGCCCTCGCCGATCCGACGCGGCTGCAGATGGTCGGCGTGCTCAAGCGCTCCACGCGGCCGGTCTGCATCTGCGACTTCACGGCCGCTTTCGAGCTGAGCCAGCCGACCATCTCCCACCACATGGCGAAACTGCGCGACGTCGGCCTGGTGGAGATGACCAAGGTCGGTATCTGGGCCCACTACCGCCTGGCCGGTCACCTCGAGCCGAAGACTCGAGCCCTGCTCGACGTGCTCGTCTAGCCCGCCCGCGATGGCACGGGTGCTGTTCGTTTGCCACCAGAATGCGGGACGGTCGCAAATGAGCGAGGCGCTGTTTGCGCGCGCGGCCGACGGCCGGCATGAATCGAGGTCCGCCGGCACCCGCCCAGCCGAGCAGCTGCATGCGGCAGTGGTCGAGGCGATGCGCGAGGTGGGGATCGATCTCTCCCAGAAACGGCCGGCGCCGCTCACGGATGACCTGGCCCGCTGGGCCGACGTGGTCGTGACGATGGGGTGCGGGGACGAGTGCCCATTTATTCCGGGAAAAACGTACGTCGACTGGGATCTTAGCGACCCGGCAGGCAAGCCGTTGGACCAGGTTCGCGCCCTCCGGGTGGACATCGACCATCGGGTCAAGCAGCTGGCCCACGATCTCGACGCGCGTCAAACGGCTGCCTCGACCAGCGCCGCCGACGGCTGACCGTCGCTGAACGTCCCCACGTAGATCCCGGGTGGCGATCACAGGTTTGTCCATCGCATGCCGTTGTCCGGTCGGCACTGTGACTCCTCCGCGCCCGAACGTCGAAAGTGTCATCTCCGGCCCCTGGCCAACGTGGGTGACGTCGTCATCCCTCTCCATCGTGATGCCCGCCTACAACGAGGAGCAGAACATCGAGGGCGCGCTCGAGGACGCTTGCGAGGTCGCCGCGTCTGTGACGCCTGCATGGGAGGTCATCGTGGTGGATGACGGCAGCAAGGACACTACAGCCCAGCGGGTCACGCGCGTCAGCCAGCAGCAGGATCGGGTCCGCCTGATCAGCTTTCCGGAAAATCGCGGCTACGGCGTCGCACTACGGGCTGGATTTCACGCCGCCCGCGGCGACCTGATCTTTTACACGGATAGCGACCGGCAGTTCGATTTAAGCGAACTGCGGTTTTTCCTGCCCGTCATGGAGCGTACCGACGTCGCCATCGGCTTTCGGGTCTACCGGTACGACCCGGTGCTGCGTTGTCTCCTCTCCTGGGTCTACAACCGGCTGGTTAGCGCCGTCTTCCGGGCGCGCGTCCGGGACGTCGACTGCTCGTTCAAGCTTTTCCGCCGCGAGGTGTTGGAAGCCATCGATCTCGAGACTACCGATTTTTTCATCGACACCGAAATGGTGGCCAAGGCGAGGAAGTGGAACTTCCGAATCCTGCAAAAGGGCGTGAAGCACTTTCCGCGGCGGGCCGGCGAGAGCAGCATCCGAGCCAGTCACATCGTCAGCACGCTGCGCACGGTGGCACGGATGTGGTTGCGAATCTATGTTCCCGCGCTGGTCGGTCGGCGGGAACGGATCGAGCCGGTGTGTCCGCGTCGCTTGATGGGCCAGGATATCGTCCGCCAGCAAACCCCCAGGTCGGCCCCGGCCCATCGCCAGGAACCGCCGGAGAGTCGCGAGGCGGACGGTGGAAAGTAGCCTCTACGACGAGTACGTCAGCATCGAAGACACCCACTGGTGGTTCCGCGGACGCCGAGAGATCATCGCGACCCTACTCCGCCCCCACATGCGGTCGCCGGCCCGCATCATCGACATCGGTTCCGGAGGCGGCGCGGTGGCCCAGGCCCTTCTCGAATTCGGCAGCGTAACCGCTTGCGATATCGACGTGCGCTGTGCCGCGAGCGTGGCGCGGCGGGCCGGCATGAGTTTTGCGTACGGCACTGCCGAGGCCGTTCCGTTTGCGGACGGGAGTTTCGACCTGGTCACCGCGTTCGACGTCCTCGAGCATCTCGACGATGACGTCAAGGCTCTTCGCGAGATGGCCCGCGTCGCCCGTCCAGCCGGCCTGGTCGCCGTGACGGTGCCGGCATACCGCTGGATGTGGGGTCGCCAGGACGAGATCAGCCATCACCGCCGGCGCTACACCGGCCGATCGCTGAGGCAGGCGATCACCGACGCTGGTCTCATTCCGCGGCGACTGACTGCCTTCAATACGATTCTTTTCCCGGGCATTGCGGCGGTCCGCATCACCCGGCGAGTTGCCAAGCGACTGGCCGGCGGCGGGCGGAGCTCCGATCTCTCCGAACTGAAGTCCGACTTCTCGATGACAAAGCCCGGCCTCTTCAACAACTTGATGGCGGCTACTTTCAGTGCGGAGGCTGCCGCACTGCGGTTCGTCGACTTACCGGTAGGCGTCTCGCTCCTGGCGTTAGCTGAGCCCCCCGGCGGCCATTAACTCGGTGCACCTGGCGCGGCTTCGCTCCTGGACCGTCGACCCTTCCCAACCCCGCTGGCGTCGAGCCCGGGTGGCGGCGCTGGCCGTTGTTCTCGTCCTCTTCGGCTTCGACGTTATTCAGTACCTCACGTTCGTCATCAAAACGCCCTGGCAGCTCGATTTCTCCGACTTCTACTTTGCGGCTCGCACTGGTTTGACCCATGGCTGGGCAGAGATGTACAACACCTCCCTTTCCATGCCTGCGCTGTATGCGGCGACGGGTAACTGGTTTCCCTTTCAACACACCCCTCTATTCGCGTGGCTGTTGGCCCCGCTCAGCCTGCTTCCGTACCCGGTCGCGCTCACCATCTGGGATGGCTTCCTGTTCGGATGCTTTCTCCTCTGTTGGCGCCTCCTGACCCAGGGCTCCGCAGGCCGTCGTCTCATTCTCCTGGTCGCCGGCCTGGCCCTCTACCCAGTCGTTCTAGGGCTGGCCCTCGGACAGCCCACGCTTGTGGTCCTGGCCGGGGTAAGCCTCGGTTGGTGGCTCCTGCGTCACGACCGCACGATGTTGGCCGCAGCCGCCCTGGCGCTCATCGCCGTGAAGCCACAGTCCAGCTTTCTCGTACCCATTGCCCTTCTCCTCGCCGGGCGCGTCCGCCTCTTCGCCACCTGGGCGCTTTTCACCGTCGCCCTCGCGGGCCTGTCCGTACTCGCCCTGGGGTTTCAAGGCCTCCATGACTGGCAGCACGCCATCGCGATCGCGTACCAGCTCCCTGGGATTCGATTCAATAGCGTCGGCTCGGTGATCGGGCCCGGTCCACTCGCCACAGCCGTAAACGTCACGGCGGCGGGCGTCGCCCTCCTGATCGCCCGGCTCGCGGCTCGCGGAGGCATCGAACTCCCTATCGCGGCGGGGCTATCCGGGTCGGTGCTGGCCACGCCCTATCTCAGCGTGCACGATCTCTCCGCCCTCCTCATCGCTGCATGGCTGATTCTTCGACTCGATCCGCCCAGTTGGCTCAAAGCGTTGATGGTCGTGGGGTATCTACCGTTCTTCTTTGCCAACGCCCTCTTCATGCATGGCCCATTCCTACTCCTGGAGTGTGCCTGGCTCGTCGCCCTCCTGGCCTTCGCCATTCAGCGACGGGCCGGCGCGCGGGCAGACGCAAGGCTCACCCACGCCGCCGCCTGATGTGGCTCCATAGCGGTCGCCGGAAAGAAGGTCATCATCCTGGCCGTTGAAGCCGGTGGATGTCAGGCCTTTCGGTCGTCATTCCCTGCTACAACGAGGAAGGCTCCATTGGGCCGTTCCTTCGTGAGCTCGCCGCCCAGGCCAGACTTTTCTCCCGGTTCGAGATCATCGTGGTCGACGACGCCAGTCGGGACGGATCAGCTGCCGTCATCCGGTCGCTGGCCGCAGAGCTGCCGCTTCGAGTGATCACACACCCACGAAACATTGGTCTTGGCGCCGCGGTGCGCACCGGCTTCAACGCGGCCACCCTGGACTGGCTGACCTACCTGCCCGGCGATGGCCACGTGCCGGCAGAGGAAGTCCACAAATTCCTGCCCTACATGGCGGCCTACGACCTGATCATCACCCGCGCAGCGGCGCGTCCCGGTGCGACGGCCTACCGGCGTCGGGCCCTAACCATCTACACCGTCTGGGTCTCGGCGGCGTTCGGCCTCCGTCTCCGCGACTTCAATGGGGCGCAAACGTGGCGGCGATCACTCTGGCTCCGCCAGCCCAGCGGGTCCGATCGTCCCGTCTCGCTTGCCGAGCTCCTGGTCCGCAGCCGGGCGGCGGAGCCACGTATGGTCGAGATCGAGATCGACGACCTGCCCCGGCGCGACGGTCGGCCGGCGAACGGATCACCGCGGGCCGCGCTCCGGGCCGCCTGGCAGATGGTCTGTCTGTTCGTCGAAGAGGGGCGCGCCGGTCGCTGGCATTTTCTTCGCCCGGTCGCACCCGATCGACCCGAACCCCTCCCTCTCAAACGGGTCGCGTAGGCCCGGCTAGGGGAGCCAGATCTCGGAGGCGGACTGCACGTCGGTGATCCACCACCGGCCATCGATGTCGACGAGGGTGTAGTGGTAGTAGCCAAGGAAGCGGTGGGTGGTGCGCCGGCCGAGGCCAACGCCCTTCTCGGCATCGGGCACCAGCCGGTAAATCCACTCCTCCTTGGTCGTCACGTTGACGTTCTGCGGGCTGGCCTCCAGACCATACGCGGAGAGCTCGACCTTGCCGATTTGAAGGTACGCCGTGTAGGAGACATCGAGCACCTCGCAGGTGATGTCGAGCCGGGCCGCGGGGAACGACTCGAAGTCACCGGAGAGGTCGTGCGCCACCTGGGAGAGCATCGGTTCCAGGTACACCTCGCGCAGCACGTCGGCGTCGCGGTTGTTGTAGGCCTGCTGGTTGAGCTTGATCGAGCGCAGGACTGTGTCCTTGATCGCCGACACATTGAACGCCGTCTCCCGCTGCACGTGTAGAGAGTAGCAAAGGGCCGGATCGCATCCCTACGGGTTCGGGAGGGCGACGGTCCAGTAAACCTTTGTAAAGCTCGCCCCCGAAGCCCACCCGGGACTCGGCGTAGTGCGAAGCAATGCCACCGATCCCCGTCAAATCAATGCGCGCCCCGCAGGAAAGAGCACGTCGTGAAGAAACCGCATCCCGTTTCCACCTCCCGCAACCGGTTCAACTGGCGCCTCTGGTTTGCCCTGGGCGCCCTGACCGAGCTCTTCCTTCTCTACGTGGCGCGCTGGTGGGCGCCATCGCCGGTCACCTACTTCCTGGCCGTGCTCTTCTTGCCGGTGATGGTCCTCACCGGATTCTGGAGCTTCAAGTACTTCCGGGTGGTCCAGCTGAACCTGGAGCTCTCCCGGCGGGCGGACCAGAACCTCCAGGAGCTGAGTCACTTCTTCGAGACCGCGACCGCGGTCTCCAACCTGACCAAGCTGGGCGAGGACCTGGGCACGCTTACCACCAAGCTGGCGGAGCTGCTCGACGTCGAGATGTGCGGGTTGTTCCTCTACCAGCAGGGACTCGAGGCGTTGATCGCACCGGCGGCGCCCTCCGGGATGCGGGAAAGCCGGCTGTTCAACCAGATGCGCCTCAACCAGCTTCGGTTTGGCGCCAACGCCTCGACGTTGATCGGACGGGTGTTCGTCACCCAGCAACCCACCATCATCGAGGACTGCCTCCACGACCTGGAAGCCGGCCAGCTGCTCCCGCAAACCTTTGGCTATCGCGACCTGCTGCTCGTGCCCCTGGGTTCGGGTGGCCGCCCACAGGGGGTGCTGATGCTGGCCAACAAGCGCCATGGGACCTTCAGTGGCAACTACGACGTCAAGCTGTCCGCCTCGCTGGGGGCGGAGGTCGCGGTCTCGCTCGAGAATACGTTCCTCTTCGAACAGACCCGACAGCAGGCGCAGCGCCTCGACACCTCGATGGAGATGCTGCGCCAGGTGTCCCAGGCGCTGACCGCCACCACAGTTAGTCCGAACGCGCTGCTCCAGGGTGTCGCGCATGCCGTGATCGGCGTGTCGGGTGCCGCCTCCTGCCTGATCACGCTGACCACTGGAGGCGGGCCGGCTGACCAGGTGATCGAGGTGGGCGAGGGGGTCGATCCGAGCGTCCACGGCAAGCCCTTGACCCACGTCTCGCCGGGGCTGGTCACCCAGGTGGTAATCGAGCGGCGACCGGTGTTCTCGGAAGACATCCAGCTCGACGGCCGCTTCCCGCTGGACCCGCTCGCTCAGCGATACGGCTGGCGGGCCGCGCTGGGGCTGCCAATGTTTCTCGAGCGAGAGTTTGTCGGCACCGTGTCGGTCTATTTCCACGAGCTGCGTGCCTTCGACCCCACCCTGATGCAAGTGCTGCAGATCCTCGCCAACCAGGCCGCCGTCGCCCTCGACAATGCTCGCCGCTTCCAGCGCGAGCGCCAGACCATCGAAATGCTGCAGCGGGCCAACCTCGAATTGCAGGAAGCGGACCGGATGAAGTCCGAGTTCCTGACCAACATGTCGCACGAGCTCCGCACCCCGCTGAATGCCATCATCGGGTTCTCGGAGATCATCCGCACCACACCGGAGTTGTCCGAAGCCGAGCGCGGCGAGTTCGCGGAGACGATTCACAACAGCGGCCGCCGGCTCTTGACGTTGATCAATGACATCCTCGACCTGACCCACATCCAGGCCGGCCGGCTCGAGCTGCATCCCGCGCCCTGCCTCGTGGCCGAAGCGGTCGACGCGGCCCTCTCCGAGAACGCCGCCGCCGCCACCCAGAAAGAGTTGACCGTGACATCGGAGGTTGACCGCACCACGCAGGTCGTCTTCGATCCGCGCAGCCTCCGGCACGTCGTCCACAACCTGATCAACAACGCGGTCAAGTTCACGCCGCACCACGGCAGCGTGGTCATCAGCGCAGCGGAGACCGATGCCGGAACGGTGGTCGAGGTGCGCGACACCGGCATCGGCATCAAGCGCGAGGACCAGGCGCGCCTCTTCGAGGAGTTCCGTCAGGTCGATGGCTCGACGTCGCGCGGCTACGAAGGGGTTGGCCTCGGCCTGGCGCTCTCGAAGCGGCTGGTCGAGCTGCAAGGCGGACAGATCTGGGTGGAGAGCACGCCCGGAAAGGGCAGCGCCTTTCGCTTCTTGATCCGGCGGATCCCGCTGCTCGCCCAGACCGCCGGCGATCAACCGATCGGGCGGGGACCGCTCCCGAGGGTGGCATGAGCGAGCAGGCCGGCACCCGGCGGATTCTGATCGCCGACGACGATCCCGAACGTCTCAAAGCCCTCGTGGAGTGGCTGCAGCGCGAAGGCTTCAGCGTGCTGTCCGCCGAGGATGGGCTGGAGGCGCTCGATCGAGCCCGCGAGGAGCTGCCCGACGCCATCATCCTCAACCTGCTGCTCCGTCGGATCGACGGGCTCCGGGTGTGCGAGATCTTGAAAAGCAACCCGGCCACGACCAACATCCCGGTGCTGCTGACCACCGGCGTCCACGTCGACGCCGACGAGGGTCAGCGGGCGCTGGCGGCGGGCGCCGACCGTTTTCTCAGCGACCTTGGCCCGCTCTCGACCGGGTCCGGACGCGAGCTGGGCGCCGGCCAGGACCTGGTCCAGGCGGTGCGGATGCTGCTGGGGGCGGAGCCGGAGCTGGAGCTCCGTCCCATCCTGCTGGCCATCGACGATGACCCCGACAACCGCGCCTTCCTGACCAAGGCGGTCTCGAGGCAGGGTTTCGAGGTGGTGACGGCGCCAAACGCCACGCAGGCCCGCCGTCAACTGGACGGCCGCCGGCCCGCCCTGATCTTCCTCGACGTCCAGATGCCGGAGGAGAGCGGGCTGACCCTGCTGCCGCAGATGCTGCGCGACTTCCCCGAGTCGGTGGTTGTGATGATGACCGCCTACGGCTCCGAGCAAGTCGCCGCCGAAGCCCTGCGTGGCGGCGCGGACGACTACATCGCCAAGCCAATCGATCTGCAGCGGCTGCGCGAGTTGCTGGAGCGCAACCTCGAGAAACAGCGGCTGCGCGCGGAACGACAGAGCCTGGTCTCCCGGCTGAAGGATTCCAACCGGTACCTGATGCGCCAGCACTCGGCCTTGCGCCGGGCGGATGAGGAGATCCTTCAGGTGAACCGTCAGCTCGAACAGTCGAACCGATACAAATCGGAATTCCTGGCCAATATGTCGCACGAGCTGCGCACCCCGTTGAACGCGATCCTCGGGTTCAGCGAGATCTTGCTCGACCTGACGATGAACCTGACGGCCGGTGAACGCACCGAGTTTCTGCGGAACATCCACAGCAGCGGCCAGCACCTGCTGGGGCTGATCAACGACATCCTCGACCTGGCGAAGATCGAGGCGGGCAAGATGGAGCTGCACGCGGAAGAGATGCCGGTCAAGGAGGCGATCCAGGAGGTCACCGGCATCCTCGACCCGATGGCGCGCCAGCAAGGACTGCAGGTGACAACCGTCGGCGCCGCCGAAGCCGGGGTGATCAAGGCGGACCGCAGCAAGTTCAAGCAGGTGCTCTACAACCTGTTGTCCAACGCCGTGAAGTTCACGCCGCCGCCCGGCCAGATCACGCTCACGGTGAAGGACTCCCCGTCGCAGCTCACGGTCTCGGTCCAGGACACCGGCATCGGGATGAAGCCGGAGGATCTGCCCAAGCTGTTCCGCGAGTTCGAGCAGATTGATGGTTCCTACACCCGCCGCTATCAAGGTACCGGCCTGGGGCTGGCGCTCTGCCGCCGCTTCGTACAGATGCATGGCGGGAGGATCTGGGCGGAAAGCCAGTTCGGCAAAGGCTCGACCTTCACCTTCACCATTCCCCGAGGACTTCGCCCGGCTGCCGAGCTGCCGGTCGAGGAGGCGTTGCAGCCGATCGAAACCATGGAACTCCCACTCGCGCTGGTGGTCGAAGACGACCCGGCGAGCAGCCAGCGGATGACGGCGGAAATCCAGGGCGTGGGCTTTCGCGTGGCACACGCCCGGGACGGAGATGAGGCCGTCCGCAAGGCGATGGAGATCCTGCCCGATCTCGTGGTGATGGAGACCGTACTCCCGGCCAAGGACGGCTGGCAGGTGCTGCAGGAATTACGGGCGCGGGCGGCCACCGCCGACGTGCCCGTGCTCGTCTGCTCGGTCACGAAAAATCAGCCCCTGATGAGTAAGTACGGCGTGGTTGGGTACGTCGCCAAACCGTGGGAAACGCGGACCATGCAGGACGAGCTGCGCCGCATCGGGCAGGGGATCAAGGCACGGCGCGACCGGGTCCGGGTCCTGCTGGTCCACCGGGAACGGCGGGCGCTGGCGACACTGGCCGCCGCGTTGGTGGAGGAGGGCTTCGAGGTGTTTCGCGCGCCCGGTCTGCAGGAGGCCCTGGAAAAAGCCCGGGCCGCGGCCCCGGACGTCGTCGTCCTCGCGCCCCCCGAGCCCGAGTGGGTGGTGGGGCTGCGTGGACTCCCCGGCCAGCCCGCCCTGCTGGCCCTGGGCGAAGTTTCACCCAGGGTGCCAGCGACGGCTTGGAGCGCCGTTATACCCTCTGGCCTCTCCCAGCCAGATGTCGTATTGCACGCCATCAAGGGCCTGGAGGTCGTTCAGAGGCGAAGGAGGACAGGGCGTGACCGCCGGCAAGGTTCTGATCGTCGAAGATAATCCGGTCAATCTCCGGCTTGCCCAGTTTCTCCTGGAAAAGAAAGGCTTTAGCGTCCGCAAGGCGGGCAGCGGCGCGGAGTGCCTGGCCGAGATGACCCGGGAGCTGCCCGACATCGTGCTGATGGATATCCAGCTCCCCGGTGAGGATGGGCTTGCCGTCACCCGAAAGATCCGCTCCGACGCCCGGATGGCAGGCGTCATCGTGGTCGCCCTGACGGCCCATGCCATGGCCGGGGATCGGGAGAGGATCCTGGGCGCTGGCTGCGACGGCTACATTCCCAAGCCCGTCGACCCCCAGGGGCTACCCGGGGAGGTTGCCCGCTACCTGCAGCAGGGGCGGCTGAAGACCGCGTAATGAGCGAGCAGTCGCCAAAGCCCAGCCGGGCCAGCGAGTCCCTGTCGAAGTCCAGCAAGCCCTATACCGACATTCTTCAGCTCAACCAGGAACTCGTGCAGAATCTGCAGGGCCTCGTCGACGAACACGAGGCCCGCAAGAAGGAAGTCGACGAGCTTCGCTTCGCCCACGACCAGGCACAGGCCGAGATCGCTCGCCTCCAGGAGGAGTTGCGCCACGCGAACCAGCGCGACTCGGAACGGCACGAGCAGCTGCGCCAGCTCGAGCAGGAGCGGGTGGATCAGCTGGGCGCGATGAGCGCCCACCTCGATGCCCTGCGGTCCGCCGTCGATCGCTACCTCCAGCAGGGTCGGAAGGCGGCCTGATGCCAGAGATCCCGAAGCCGAAATCCTTCGCCGACATCCTGCAGCAAAACCAGGATTTCATCGCCCATCTGCAGGCCTTGCAGGAGGACGTCGGCTCGCAGCTCGGGGACAAGGAGAAGGAGCTGGCCCTGGTGAAGCGTCAGCTCGCCGAACGACAGCAGGAGCTGGACGAGATGCAGAACGCCCAGCTGCAGTGGGCGATGGATCGCCAATCGCTCCTCGATCAACACGAGTCGTTGAAGCAGGGGCAGCAGGACCTGCAGCAGAGCCACGACCAGGGGAAGGTTGAGCTCGCTCGACTCAAGGACGACATTGCCCGGGCCAAGACCCGCGACGAAGAACGGCGTGGCCAGCTCCGCCAGCTCGAGCAGGAGCGGATCCAGCTGGCGCAGAAATCTGAGGTGGACCAGAAAAAGATCCGGGCGGATCTCAAGGCCGCCCAGGACGACCTCGACAGTCTGCAATCCGCCCAGCTGCAGTGGGCGATGGACCGGGAGGCGCTGCTCAAGGACCGAGACACCGCGGTGGCCAAGCAGGCGCAGCTCGAGCAGGAATGGCAGAAAGCCCGGGTCGACCTGACCAAGGACAAGGCGCGGCTTACCGATGTTTCGGCGCAGCTGCAGCAACAGCTCAAGGTCGTGCAGGCTGAGCTCGAACCGCTCAAGGCGGCGCGGGAGAAGTGGCAGACCGAACGGCAACGGCTGATTGCGGATGTCGCCAGGCTGGAGCAGGGATCGCAGGAAGCCGAGTCGCAGTTCAGAGCCGATCGCAAATTGCTGCAGGGGCAGCTCGACGAGGCGCGCAAGAAGGCCGCCGACCTCGACAAGGCCGAAGCCGAGTTTGGACGGATCAGCGACGAGCGCTCCGCTCTGTTGACGAAGGTCAAGGCCCTGGAGAAAGACTGGCAAAGCCGCGAGGCCTCCATTGCCGAAGAGAAGGCTGGGCTCAGGAAACAGGTGGCGGATGCCATCGCGAAACTGGCCGCCATGCAGCAGGACTACGAGAAGGTCAAGGCGCTCCACGCCGACCTGGCCGGGGAGACCGGGCGCAAGGCGGAGCAATGGACGGCGCGGGAGCAGCGGCTGACCTCGGAGAAGAACCAGCTCAAGGTCGACCTGGAGCGGGTGCAGGCGCAGCTCTCCGACATGATGTCGCAGTCCAACGACCTGCAGACCCAGCGAGCCGGCCAGTCGAAGGAGCTGGAGCAGGCCTGGCTGCGAGAGAAAGCTTCCCTCAAGGCTCAGCTCGATGAGGCGCGTAAGGCCGCCGGTAGCGGGCCGCCGTCAAGCCAGGTGCTCGCCCGCTACGAGGCGGAGAAACGGGCGATGCAGGCTCAGCTTGACAGCCTGAGAACCGAGCTGACGGCGAGCGGGAAGAACAAGGACGCGGCGCCGGCGCTGGCCCAGGCCAAGCGCGACTTCGAGGCGAAATTCCGCGTCATCTACGACCAGAGCCACGATCTCAACTCGCCCCTCAACGCCATCAACGGCTTCTCCGAGATCCTGCTGGACGAAAAAGGCAACAAGACGACGCCGGAGGAGCGCCGGGAATTCGTCGCCCACATCAACGAGAGCGCCAAGCGACTCGGCGAGCACATCCGGGAGCTGATCGAGTTCGCCAAGCAGGAGGCCGGCATCCAGGAGCGCCCGGTGCAAATGGTGCCGCCCATGGGCATGGGCAGCAAGCCCCCCGTCATCCTGGTTGCCGACAACGACCCCGCCGTCAAGGAACGGATCGAGCCGTTCCTCAGCCACGCCGGCTACGAGGTGGTGATTGCCGCCAGCGCCCAGGAGGCACTGCGCAAGGCGGTGCAGCTCCAGCCCCTCGCCGTCCTGATCGACACCCAGCTGCCGCCCAATGGCGGGAGTGGACTGGTCTACGACCTGCGCCGCGAATCCAAGACCAAGGACATCCCGATCGTGCTGACGTCGAAGGTGAACAAGGAATCGCTGCCGTTCGACATTGGCCAGGCTGACTTCCTCACCAAGCCGATCGACCGCCAGCAGTTGCTGCAGATGATGGTGAAGTTCGACCTGCTGGCCGACGGAAAGCGCGGCAAGAAGACGCCGTCGTCGATCCTGATCGTCGACGACGACCCCCAGAACATCCGGCTGGTCAAGGCCATGCTCAAGCCGTTCAACATGGAGGTCATGGTCGCCGACGGCGGCAAGGCCGGCCTCGAGCTGGCCTTGAAGAAGAAGCCGGACCTGATCATCCTCGACCTGATGATGCCCGACGTCGATGGGTTCGAGGTTGTTTCCAAGCTCCGGGAGGACCCGGCCGGCAGCCAGATCCCCATCCTTATCTATACGGCGAAAAACATCACCAGCGAGGACCGCGAGCGCCTGCAGGGGAACATCCAGACGATCATCCAGAAGGGAGACTTCGGCAAAGACCGATTCCTGGAGATGATCAACAACCTTCAAACCACCCACGCGGCGTAAGGAACGAGGGCGCGGGTGACGGCCCTCGACCGCCAGTTCGTTCGGCTCCGGTTTGCTGCGCTCGCCATCCCCTTTGGCTTGCTGCTCTGGCTGCCCTCGGCCTCGGTGCCGGTCACGATCGTCCTCGCCGGCCTGATGGCGGCGTACAACGGCGTGGCGGAGCTGGCCATCCGCAAGCGGACCATCCCCCGCTTGGCGCGGCCGATGGCGGTGCTGTTGCTCGTCCTGGACCACCTGGTCGTCACCGGCTGGATCCTGCTCTTCGCGACCCCGTCGTCGCCCGTGCCCTACCTGCTCTTCGCGCTCGTCGCCGCCGAGGCCGTCTTCCGTTTCGACCTCTGGGGCGGGATCGGCACCAGCCTGTTCTTCACCTGCGGCATCATCCTCTTCCAGACGAGCGACCTGGGCCTGGCCATCTCCGTCCGCGATTCGATCCTTCGAGCGATCCCGACGGTCGCGGTGATCACCGGACTGGGCGCCGCCGTACGCGCCATGAATCATGAGATCCGTGGTACCCGCCGGCGCCTGGACCAGACTGAGCAGCTCCGCAAAGTGCTAGGCGAACTGGTCGGCCAGCTCGACGTGCCACGCATGCTCAACACCGTCATCCGCTGCGGCATGGAGCTCTTGCAGATGGATTCGGGAGCGGTCGTTCTGCTCGACGAGGACCGGGGTGTCTTTACCATGCGGGCGGCCGTCCACCTGCCCGAGGCCGTGGAAGGCATAGCCATCTCCGCGGCCGACGGGGTCGTCGGCCGGGTGGTCCGGGAGCGGCGCCTCGTGATGCTCGCCGAGCCGCCGCTCTTCGACGTCGCCGCGCTGAATGCGGCCGGATATGCGCGAGTCTTCGGCATACCGGTCGTGCTCGAAGGCAAGGTCTTCGGCGTGCTCCACCTCCAGACCCGCGATGATCAGCGCCGCCTGACCCGATGGGAAGAGGGGGCGCTGGAGGTGCTCGCCCAGCAGCTGGCCGTCGCCCTGCGAAACGTCCACCTGTTCGAGGAGACGGAGAAGCGCGCCCGGCGTCTCGAGCTCCTCAACCAATCCATCGACCAGATGAACCAGAAGCTCTTCGAGCCCGAGCTGCTCGATATTGTGGCCACCGCGCTGACCGGCAATCTCGGCTTCGCGGCAGCCCAGGTATGGCTGCTCGAGTCCAGCGATGGGGCCCTCTGGCGCCGCGCCAGCCACCACACAACCAGGAACTCACCGCCGGTGCCAGGTCGAGTGGAGCGCGGCATGAGCGAGATCGGTCAGGTGGCCGAGCTTCGCGTGCCGATCGTGACGAACGACCCGGCGAATCACCGGCAGGTCGGACTGAGTCCGTGGATGTCCGAGGAGGGCATCCGGGCCTTTGCCGGCTTTCCCATGGTGGTGGGAGACCAGCTGCTCGGCGTGCTGGCTGTCTATCACCGACGGCCGCTGGATCGCAACACGATCGAGCTCCTCACCCTTTTCGCACAGCACGCGGCGACCGCCATCCAGGAGGCACACCTCTTCCATCTGGCGACCGAGCAGACCGCACGATTGGGCGCCGTCAATAGCGAGCTGCACCGGGCGAACCAGCACAAGGCCGAGTTCCTCGCCAACATGAGCCACGAGCTGCGCACCCCGCTGAACTCGATCCTCGGCTTTTCGCAACTGCTGCTCGAAGGTGACGGCGGCGCGCTGACCCGCGACCAGCGTCAGGACGTGGACATCATCGCCCAGAACGGACAGCACCTGCTGGCGCTGATCAATGACCTGCTCGACATCTCGAAGCTCGAGGCGGGCAAGGCGCAGTTGCACCGTGGCGAGGTCGAGGTCGAGCCGTTGATTTCCGAGTGTGTCGAAAGCGTCAGGTCGCTGGCCAAGACGAAAAAGCTGGAGCTCAGCGCCGCCGTCTCACCCGAGGTCGGACGGGTCTTCGCCGATGGCCCCAAGCTCAAGCAGGTGCTGCTGAACCTGCTGGGCAACGCGATCAAATTCACCGAGTCCGGCAGCGTCCGGGTGACGGCCGAGCGTCAGGGCGCCGAGCTGCTGATCAGCGTGCGCGATACCGGCATCGGCGTCCCGGCGGACGACG
>VBEE01000093.1 GCA_005881715.1 Chloroflexota bacterium
GATCCTGCTCGCCCGCGCCCTGCGTGGGCGTCTTGGCGGATTGGAGGGGCGCGCCATTCTCCGCACCGCGCGGCGCGCGCTCATCGGGGTCGTCCCCATGGCCCTGGTGACGGCCGGTGTCGTCTACGGGATCACCGGCGGATCATTGCAGGGCGGGCTGCGGCCGCTCGTTGCGACACTGGCCGCCGTCGCGCTCGCTGCCGCGACCTACCTGGCGATCCAGCTCGCCCTGCGCAGCGAGGAAGTCGGTGTGGTGCTCTCGGTGATCCGGCGTGATCGCGTATAGCCCCCACCCCGACCCTCCCCCACGAGGGGGGAGGGGGAGATAGAGTTCGTGTCGACGTGGCGCTGATCCTCCCGGCATACGCCAAGCTCAACCTCACGCTGGACGTCACCGGCCGCCGCCCCGACGGATATCACGAGATCGACTCGGTGATGCAGACGATTTCCTTGCACGACCTGCTCTGGATCGAGCCCACGGACTGCCGGGTCTTCGACGTCGTGGGCACGCCGATCGATGGCGAGAACCTGGTGCTGAAGGCGGCTCGAGAGCTCGAAGGCCATGTCAGCCGCACGCTTCCCTTCACCATCCGACTCTTCAAGCGCATTCCGATGGGCGCCGGGCTGGGCGGCGGCAGCGCCGACGCGGCCGCATTTCTAAAGGCCGCCAACCTTCTTTATGACTTGAAGCTCAAACCGGCCGAGCTGACCGAGGTTGCGACAACCGTCGGGCAGGACGTCCCGTTCTTTCTCTCCGGTGGAACCGCGCGGGCGACCGGCCTGGGGTCAACCGTTGCTCGGCTGCCAGCCGTGCCCTCGAGTTGGCGCTTCTTGGTTGTGTCTCCTCCGGTGGAGGTGTCCACCCGTGCCGTCTACGCGGCAGTGGACGGTACCGAACCGACGGGGCACCGGACGCCGAAGTTGGTTCGGGCGCTCACGGAGACCCTCCACCCCGACCCTCCCCCACAAGGGGGGAGGGAGAAAGATCGGCCGGACCTGGAGCCGGCGAGCCGGCGGTTGTTTCCCGCGCTTGACCAGGCGATCGAGCGGCTGCGGGCTGCCG
Source organism: Chloroflexota bacterium (assembly GCA_005881715.1). Taxonomy (GTDB): domain Bacteria; phylum Chloroflexota; class Dormibacteria; order CF-121; family CF-121; genus CF-13. The sequence continues at coordinate 1,064 of VBEE01000093.1, forward strand.
TCCCCGGCATGACCATGACCGGGACCGGGGCGGCGTTTTTTGCCGGTTTTCAGAACGGCCACGATGCTCAGACGGCGCTGGGGGCGGTGCGTCAGCTCGGGTTGCGCGCGTGGCTCTGCCGTCCGGTCGCGGGTCCGTGAACGCGCGCGCGATGGCGGCGCTCTGGGCCGGCAAGCTGACCGCGAGTTTGAGTCGCGGCCTGCGCCGAGGCGGCGGGACGACGCTCCCCGGCGATGTCTCCCGCTGGGTCGATCCCAAAATCCTGACCACGCTCTCCCGCTCGCTCGATCAGGGGGCGGTGGTGGTCACCGGCACGAACGGAAAGACGACAACGGCGGCCCTTCTGCGGCACATTCTCGAGGCGCAAGGCCGGCGAACCGTCGCCAACCAGGCGGGCGCCAACCTGATCTATGGCGTCACCGCGGCCATGGTGAATCGCGCCACCTGGTCCGGCAGGCTGAACGCGAATGTTGGGCTGTTCGAAATCGATGAGGCGAGCCTGCCGCGGCTCGTCCAGGAAATCGCGCCCGGGACCATCATCGTGACCAACCTGTTCCGCGACCAGCTGGACCGCTACGGTGAGCTGGAGACGACGGCGGCGCACATCCGGCGCGCGCTGGTAAAGGGCCCCGAGGGTGTGACCGCCGTGCTCAACGCCGACGATCCGATGGTGGCGGCGCTGGGCGACGGACTGCCGCGGGTCGTGTATGCGGGGCTGGACGATCCAACATTGCTGCAGCCGGAGCTGAGCCACGGCGCCGACGCGAAATTCTGTCCGCGCTGCGGCAGCCCATTCGTCTTCGACGGTGTCTATTTCGGCCACGTCGGCCACTATCATTGCCCGCGCGGCGACTTTGCCCGGCCGTCGCCTGACGTCAGAGCCACGTCGGTTGCCATCGAGGGCATGGAACGGATGCGTCTGCGGATAAGCGATGGCGCGCAAGAGGCCGACGTCGTGATCCCTCTCTCAGGCCTGTACAACGCCTATAACGTCGTTCTGGCGATAGCGGCGGCCCGGGCGCTGGGGGTTCCGGTCGCGCGCAGCGCCGCAGCGCTGCGGGACTTCACCCCGGCGTTTGGGCGGATGGAGCGCACCATGATCGACGGTCGACCGGCGGTGCTCCTGCTCGCGAAGAACCCCACCGGGTTCAATGAAGTCCTGCGCACTGCCATCCAGTTCGGCAAAGGCAGCTCCTTCTTGATCGCGTTGAACGACCGGATCGCCGACGGTCGAGACGTTTCCTGGATCTGGGACGTCAACTTCGAACAGCTCAAGGACGCTGCCGTGCATATCGTGGTGAGTGGCGACCGGGCGCACGACTTGCGGGTGCGGCTGAAATATGCCGAGATCCCCGCCGACCGGATCGAGGTCGTCAGCGATTGGCGAAGCGCCCTGAAGCGAGCGAGCGCGTCGACTGCCGACGGTCAGACGATTTTCATCTTGCCGACCTATACCGCGATGCTCGAGCTGCGGGCGGTCTTAACTCGGGACGGGGCGCTCCAGCCGTACTGGCAGGGACGGGCGGTTGACGCGAAGCCATAACGCGCCCACCGCGCCGGCCAGCAGCAAGATCAGGATGTTGCCGACATGGCTGAGGACCGCCACCGCGGTGACGAGCGCCGCCGGTCGGGCGCCGAAGGTGCTCAGCACCAGCAGGAAGAAGCCCTCGTAGGTTCCCACCGACCCCGGCGTGATGCTGATCGCCTGGCTGATCACGAAGATGGTGCAGGCCAGCGCCAGGGTGGCGAGCGAAAGCTGAGGCGTCAGGGCGCGAAAGAAGGCGACCAGACCGACGACGATGCAGAGCCAGACCAGCAGGCTCAACAGGCCGGCGACGGCCAGCCGTCGAGGTGAACGAAGCGAAGCGAAGCCCTTGAGGACGGATGCCGCGAAGTTGTCGACGAACTTCCCGACCGATGCCGGCAGGCGTTTCGCGATTCGGTCGATCATGGCGAGGGTCGGCTGGGGGTGGCTCACCGCCAGGAAGGCCACCACGGCGATGACCACCGAGATGGCGGCAATCACGACGACGCCGCTCCAAAGCCCGAAGCTGTGCGACCCCGCGCCGGAGAAGGCCGCCGCCCCTATCGCGATCACGAGCAGCGCCAGCACGTCGAGCACGCGCTCGACGACGACGGTCGCGCTTGCCTCACCCACCCCGATGCCGGCGCGAGGGGCGATGGCGCCGATTCGTAACAGCTCGCCCAGCTTGAACGGCGAGACGGCGTTCAAGGCGAAGCCGATGCCGGTCACCGACGTCGCGTCCCCCAGGCGCGCCCTGGGCGCCGAGGCTCGCAGGATCACGAGCCACCGCCAGCCGCGCACCACGATGAAGGCGAGGAAGGCCGCCTCGGCAATCAGGACCCAGCCCAGGTTCGCACCCCGGATCGCGGTCGCGACTTCCGCCGGGTGGACGGTGCGCAACACCCCATAGAGAATGAGCAGGCCGATCGCCAGCAGCACCGCCGCCTGGATTAGCCGCCGCCGGCTCAGGTGCGCCTCCCGGCGAGCCGGGCCACCGTCAGCATGGCCAGGACAATCTCCTGTCGAGAGATCTTCGATCGGCCGTGCGTCCGGTCGGTGAACGTGATCGGGATTTCCTTGATGGCAAGATTGGCGCGCTCGCAACGCGTCAGCAGCTCGATCAGCGCCGAATAGCCGGATGACCGCAGGGGTCGGGTGACCAGAAACTGCATCGATCGAAGACTGTAACAGCGAAATCCGCCGGTGCAGTCGCGAGTTCGCAATCGCAGGGCCTGGCGGGCGACGAGGTTGGCGGTGGCGCTCAAGATCCGGCGACTGATCGCCCATCCCTCGATGGCGCCTCCCGTGACGTACCGGGAACCGATGGCGAGATCGGCCCCCTGGTCGACGGCCGCAAGCAGGATCGGGACGGATTCCGGCGGATGGGAGAAGTCGGCGTCCATGGTCAGCGCCGTGGCATAGCCGTGCTGGAGGGCGAAGGCGAAGCCCGCCATGTAGGCGGTGCCCAGGCCAAGCTTGCCCGGTCGCGCCATGGCCTCCAGCCGGGCGTCCTTGAGCATCCGATCTCGCACCAGGTCGCCGGTCCCGTCGGGTGAGCTGTCATCGATGACGAGCACGTCGGCCTGGGGGGCCGCCAGGTGCACCTGCTCGATCAGAGCCAGGATGTTGCTCGCCTCGTTGTAGGTGGGAATGCAGACCAGCGGGCGAGCCACGCGCCGTACGATACCCAATGTGAGCGGACCGATGCTGCGCATTGCGCACCTGTATGCGGACGAAATGAACATCTATGGCGACCGGGGCAATATCCTGACGCTGCAAAAGCGCGCCGAGTGGCGCGGGATCCCGGTCGAGGTGCGCGCCATCGGGCGAGGCCCAGCCCCCGACCTTTCAGATATCGACCTCATCTTCTGGGGCGGGGGGCAGGACCGCGACCAGGAGCTCGTGTTCACCGATGCCGCGGCGCACAAGGTGGAAGCGATCCGCCAGGCGATCGACGGTGGTGCCGTGGTGCTCGCGGTCTGCGGCGGATACCAGTTGCTGGGTGAGTACTACGTGACGGCTGATGGGAAGAAGTTGCCCGGGCTGGCGCTGGCCGACCTGCACACGGTGCCCGGTGCCAGACGCAATATCGGCAACATCGTGATCGAGACGAGCGACCTGGGCCTGCAACCCGCCACCCTGGTGGGTTTCGAGAACCACAGTGGGAAGACCTATCTCGGGCCCGGTCTGCGGCCACTCGGCCGGGTGATCCGGGGCGCCGGCAACAACGGTGAAGATGCGACCGAGGGGGTCGTCGCCGGCAACGTCTTCGGTACCTACCTGCACGGCTCGCTCCTCCCCAAAAACCCGCACCTTGCCGACTTCTTGCTCCGGCGAGCGTTACAACGGCGCGGGCCGGTCCGTTTTGACCCGTTGGACGACACCATGGAGATGGCGGCACACAATTCAATCCGGGAACGGATCGGCGCGGGGCGATGACCGAGCCGTATCGGACGGTAGGCGGCGAGCTCGCATCGAAGCCGGTGGCCGCCCCCGCCGCCATCTTCCGCAGCCCGAACTGGCTGCCGCTGGCCCTGATCGCGGGGGATGCGCTGATCGCCGGCGCCTCCGTCATCCTCGCGTACGAATACCGATATCACCTCGACCGGATCCCGCAGGTGGTCGGACAGCCGCTCGCCTTCGGTCCGTACGTGGCGGCCATCCCGGTCGTCGTCGCCATCTACCTGTTCTCGCTCGCCGTCAACCAGCAATACCGGTCCTGGCGGGGCCGCACCCTGGTCGACCAGGTGTTTGCCATGGGCAGCGGGACCGCCCTGGCCGCGATGCTGACGCTGGCCGGCATGTCGCTGTATCGCGGGTTCGAATATGCCCGGCTCACCCTGGTTTACACCGTCATCATCTCGGCGATCCTGATGACGATCGAGCGCTATCTGCTCCGGCAGTACGAGACGCGATTGCGGCGTCGCGGCATCGGCACCGAACGGGTGCTGATGGTCGGCACCGGCACGGGCAGCCAGCTGCTGATTCAGCGGATGGCGATGTTTCCGCAATATGGCTACCACGTCGCCGGCGTGCTCGACGACCGGCTGGAGGTGGGTACCGCCTTCGCCGGCGCTCCCGTCGTCGGCCGAATCGGTGACCTCCGGCAGCTGATCCCGCAGATGGGCGTCGACCAGGTGTTCGTTGCGGTGCCGGGCGCGACCAACGACGAGATCTTGCACCTGGTCAAGACGTGCGACGACTTGCAGGCTGAGTTCAAGCTGGTCCCCGACCTTCTCGAAGTCATGAGTACCCGAGCCGCGGTCGATGCGATCGACGGACTGCCGCTGATCGGCATCCGCCGAAGCCGCTTGCGGGGGCCGGCCGCCGTGCTGAAACGCGCCATCGATATCCTCGTGAGCGCGACCGTCCTGATCATCGCCTCCCCCGTGATGCTCGTGATCGCGATCCTGATCAAGCTGACTTCCCCCGGCGGGCCGGTGCTCTTCCGCCAGCCGCGGGTCGGGTTGCACGACAACCGGTTCACCGTCTATAAGTTCCGGTCCATGATTCCCGACGCCGAAGCCGAGACCGGTCCGGTGGTCGCCCGGCCGGACGATGACCGCTGCACCCCGGTTGGCCGGGTGCTGCGGCGGCTCAGTCTCGATGAGTTGCCCCAGCTCCTCAACATCCTCAAAGGCGACATGAGCCTGGTCGGCCCCCGGCCGATGCCGATCTTCCTGGTGGAGCGCTTTACCGAAGAGATTCCCCGCTACCTGGAGCGCCACCAGGTGCGACCGGGACTCACCGGCTGGGCCCAGGTCAACGATCTTCGCGGGGGCGAGGCGTTCGCCGATCGCGCCATGTATGACATCTATTACGTGGAGAACTGGTCGCTAGCGTTCGACCTGAAGATCCTGATCCTGACGGCGGCCCGGGTGTTCTTCCAGCGCCGGGCCTATTAGGGAAACGCCGAGCACCAACTCGTAGGCCTCCACCGTCTGCTGGGCCGCCCGCTCCCAGGTGAACGCTTTGGCCCGTTCGATCCCGAGCCGGCGGCGGTCATCGCTTCCCCCGTCCAGGATCTCGGTTATCGCTCGCGCGAACGCCGCCGGGTCGGCCGGATCGCAGAAGACCGCCACGCCGTCGGCAATCTCGCGGAGCACCGGCAGGTCGCTGCAGACCACCGGGACGCCACAGGCCATCGCCTCGATCACTGGCAGGCCGAAGCCCTCGGCCCGGGACGGCAGCACCACGACGGCGGCGCCCCGGTAGAGGTCCGGAATGGCGCTCTCCGGCAGCCGGCCCGGAAGGACGACGGAACCCTCAGGCAGCTGGGCGGCCCGCTGGCGCACTTCGGGATGCCGCGGGTCATCGCCGGCGAGCACGAGCTGACTCGTCGGATGGTTACGTCTGACGATCTGGAACGCCTCGAGCAGCAGCGGCAGGTTCTTGTACGCCTTCCACTGCCCCAGATAGAAGAGATAGGGGGGACGAATCTTGAGTCGCGCCTGCCAGGCGGCCTCGCCCTCGGGATTCCGCCCGGCCGTGAATCGATCGTCAGCCGCCTCGGGAATCGCCAGCACGCGGTCGGCCGAGCCCGGGAAGCTCTGTTTGACCGCCAGCGCTGTCGCGCGCGAGGGCGTGATGATGCGGTTGGCGCGGCGGACCGCGTTGCGCATCAGCATCTGGTTTACCGTGCGCGGCAAGGGGCCCGAATGGATCTGGGGGAACTGAAAGGGGAAGAGGTCGTGAACCGTGACCACGAAGTGGCCGGGCTTGACCAGGGGCAGGTTGTAGTGCGGGAA
>VBEE01000067.1 GCA_005881715.1 Chloroflexota bacterium
GTTCGGCGGCTCGCGCGGGGATTCCGTACGCACTCTCGACGCTCGGCACCACTTCGGTTGATCGGCTGCGCTCAGAAGCCCCTGATACCGAGCTTTGGTTCCAGCTCTATCTTTCGCGTGATCACGGTCGCAGCCGTGAACTGCTGGATCGCGCGAAAGCAAGCAGTTATACGACGCTTGTTGTTACGGTCGACGTGCCGGTGGCCGGAGCACGCCTTCGCGATTCCTATAACGGGTTGACGTTGCCGCCCACGCTCACCCTGCGCACCCTCGTCGCGATGGCGGCGAAGCCGCGCTGGTTGTTTGACACCCTGACGACCGAACCACTCGCGTTCGAGGCCCTCGGCGCGGGCAAAGACCTTGTGAGCTTGTTCAAGAACGCGTTCGACCCCGGCGTCACCTTCGCCGATCTCGAGTGGCTGCGCGCTCAATGGCGCGGTTCGTTGGTGGTGAAGGGGATTCAGCGACTCGATGACGCGAAAGCGGCCACCGCAGCGGGTGTCGATGCGATCGCTGTTTCGAACCATGGCGGTCGTCAGTTGGACCGTGCCGCCACGCCTTTGGTGCTCTTGCCGGCGGTGGTCGATGCCATCGGCGATAAGACGGAAGTATTTCTGGACGGCGGTGTTCGGTCAGGCGCGGACGTCGCTGCGGCGGTCGCGCTGGGGGCTCGAGCGGTATTCATCGGTCGTCCCTATCTCTACGCGCTGATGGCCGGAGGCGAGCCAGCCGTGGACCACCTCCTGAAGCTGTTTGCCGAAGACTACGTTCGCACCCTCAAGCTCCTCGGCGTGTCGCGAACGGCGGAGCTGTCTTCAGATCTCGTAACTGCTACCTGACCCTGATGGTTGCCAGGGGACGCCGCCTCGCAAGCCAGCCGCAGCGACGTGTGCGATCATGGTCCCGCGACGCTTGCGGATCCTGGTAGAGGCATTGATGCGCCGGGAGAGCACCCAGCGCAAGCCGCTTCCTCCAATCGTGCCGGCGTAGCTGCCTGAGTTGAACCGGCGGGCCTCCCCGGTGAGCCACTGAGAATAACGCGGCTTTGATCGCCAAACTAGCCGATCGATGTCTAGCCCCCTATCGGAGGCTTCTTATCGACCAGGCAGTGATCGCGGCAGCCCGAACGATGGGAGCACGCTGTTCTCGAAGCGGGTCATGGCGCTGATCCGGCTGCCGGAGAGGGTTAGGACGTATAGGCCGACCCCGTGGCTGATGCCGATTGGTGTGCGCAGGTATACGCCGAAAGCCGGCTGGCCGTTTGCGCGCGTCGGCACGAGGTCGAACCTTCGGCCCGAGTCGAAGAGGCTGGCGCAGAAGCGGACAACGAGGTCTCGGCCCTCGTACTCGAACGGCATCGGTGGCATCGCGATGAAGACGTCGTCGGTTAGAAGGGCCACCAGCGCGTCGAGATCGGCGGATTCCCATGCGAGTACGAACTTTTCAACGATCGCATCCTCTGCGGGCGAGTTGGACGCGGGAGGCGGCTCGCGGTCGCCGGTTGTTGAGAAGCGGTTCTGCAGGGTGGCACGGGCCCGTTTAAGGGCACTGTTGACCGAGTCGACACTCGAGTCGAGCATGTCGGCTACCTCCTCTGCGTGGAATCCGATGACGTCGCGCAAGATCAGGACAGCGAGCTGGCGAGGCGGTAGGACCTGAAGAGCTGTCACGAACGCCAGAGAGATGGATTCGATCTGCTCGTAGTGGGCTTCGGGGCCGAGCGGCCCGTCGATCGCACCCTCGAGAAGGACGTCGGGATACGGCTCGAGCCATACGACTTCGCCGAGTCGGGTCGGCTCGGGTGGTTCAACATTGGGCACGTTCCACTCCTGGGCATGGCGTCGGCTGGCTGAGCGGCGCACGTTGAGACAACGGTTAGTGGCGATTCGGTAGAGCCAGGTGCGGAGCGCGGCGCGTCCCTCGAACCCTGCGAGGCCTCGCCAAGCGGTCAGCAGCGTGTCCTGAAGCGCGTCCTCGGCATCTTGGAGGGACCCGAGCATGCGGTAGCAGTGCACCTGTAGCTCCCGGCGGTGCGGCTCGGTCAACTCTCGAAACGCATCTTCGTCCCCGGCCCGCGCCCGTGACAACAGGTCAGCTCGTTCCACGCTGGCTTCACCTTCCTGCTCGTACCTTGCCACACCTTACAGACACCGACCGAGGGGCGAACTGGGCGGTTGGTCGGCGCCCGTTTTCCCGATGTGGCGGTGTCTACATCGGTGGTAGCTGACAGGAACCAACGAGAGGAGACCCGAATGGGAAAGATCGTCATGAGCGACAACGTCTCACTCGATGGAGTCGTCCAGGACCCGGCTGGTGACGAGGGCTTCAGGGTCGGCGGCTGGGTCGGCGTGATCGCGGGTCGCCCAGAGCTGGCCAAGTTCACGCTCGACGAGGCGCTGGGCACCGAGGCTCTGCTGCTGGGTCGGCGGAGCTACGAGTGGCTCGCCGCGCGGTGGCCATCCCGCAGTGGCGAGTTGGCGGACAGATTGAACAGCCTGCCCAAGTACGTCGTGTCGTCCACCCTCTCGCAAGAGGCCGCGACTTGGGGACCGACCACGGTCCTGCGCGGCGAGGTGGTGAACGAAGTCTCGAAGCTGAAGCAGGAGCTAAACGGGGAAATCCAAGTCCCCGCCAGCTTCCAGCTGACGCGCACCCTGGTAGAGCACGACCTCGTCGACGAGCTGCGGCTGAAGATCTTCCCGGTCGTGCTCGGGGCCGGCGCGCGCCTCTTCGGTGAGACAAGCGAAAAGAAGTCCCTGCGACTCCTCCATACCCAGACACTCGGTGACGGCGTCGCCTACGTCTCGTACGAGGTCGTCCGAGACGACGCCTAAGCGAGAGCTGGGTCGACCGTCGGCCCCCGCGCACTCCGGTGCGAACGAAGACGAAAACAAGAGGAGAGACGAGAGGAGATCACAGTGACCACGGTCCAAGGCCGGTACCCTGGAACGAGCTGTGGTACCTGGCCATTGAAACGCGGTCGCAGCTCGATAGGCTGCCCCCTGACGCGAAAGTCAGAACCGGCTAGGGCAACCCTGGCGAGGTGGGCGGGGAGTGACGGCACAACTGACGGCATAGCCGTCAGCCGTCGGTGGACGACGATGGACGTTTGGTCTATCGCGTCGCCGGGCCAAAATTCACCGCGGATTCAGGTGGCGGCCAGTGGACCCCGTGGACGTTGCATTGACCACCTTCAAAACCGCTGGTCGGCATCCTTGGCGATGTCGACGGACGGATCGTTTCCGTCGCGCCCCCGCCATTTCGAATTGGGCAAGCGGTGTCCTAATCGGCCGTCGCTACTGACGGAGGTGGTGATTGCGAGCCTACAGCCGGACCGTCAAAGTGCGGGTGGTTGACCCCGCGACGCTGAGCGTCACGCTTCAAACTAACACCTCGAATCGACTTGCTACCGGTTCGGGCCCTTGTTCAGTCCCAGCGCAACAGGAGTACGACGCCAGATAGTGAAACAGCCGCACATTAAGTTGTCGAGAAATGATCGAAGACAGTTCTTCACGCTCCGGCTCGGGGGCGGGCACCCAGAGTCTCTGCGGCAGAACCGCATTAGCGAGATTCGGAAAAGAATCCGTATCGATACGGACGCGATTCTCGAGCTGCTGGCCCATGCTCACTACAGGAGGTATGTCGGCTTGGGGCGATCTCAGCCATCGGCTACTGGAGGGCTGGCTGAAGCGGGCCGAACGCTGGAGATGGCTGACGTTAGGGTGCTCGTCGCTGAGGACCACGATGTGGTTCGTGAGGGAATTCGGCTGGTGTTAGAGACCGAACCAGACATTCGCGTCGTCGCAGAGGCGCGCGATGTACCGAATGCGGTCGCCGGCACGATGCGCGCACAACCGGATGTGGTGGTCATGGACGTACGGCTGTCGAATGGAAGCGGGATTGAAGCCACCCGCGAAATTCATTCGCGGGCCCCCAACAGCCGCGTGCTGATGCTGACGTCCTACGCGGACGACGAGGCGCTCTTCGCCTCGATCATGGCCGGAGCATCCGGCTATATGTTGAAGACGGCGACCCCCATGGAGTTGATCCATGCGGTGCGCCGGGTTGCACAGGGAGAGAGCCCGCTTGCTCCGGCAGTGACCCAACGAGTCCTTGCTCGGGTTCGCCAAAGCCCCTTGTTCGCCCGGGACGAGAAACTCGCCCGCCTAACGCCGCGCGAAGACGAGGTGCTCAAGCTGCTTGCCACCGGCAAGACCAATGCGCAGATCGCACGCGAGATCCACATATCGGAGAAGACGGTCAAGAATCATGTCTCAACGGTCCTGGGCAAACTCGAAGTCGCCAGGCGGACCGAGGCCGCGGCCTATTTCGCTATGCACAGCAACCCGTTCGGGTAGTTCACGTTGGCCTGCGTTCAAGGGTCGCTGGATGCCGCGCGTCTCAGGATGAGCTCGACTCTCGACGTTATGCCCAACTTCGCATAGCCCCGACCTACGTGCGTTTCAACGGTGCGTCGGCCAATATGAAGGTGCCTGGCAATTTCCCTGGCGGACCGTCCCTCGGCCACAAGCTCCGCCACCTGGCGTTCTCGTTTTGTCAACCGTTGCAGCTGGTTGTCCAGCGCGTCGAGCTCGGCCCCGGATATCGCGACCCGGGCTGCCCCCTGACTCCGATACTTTCGTTGCCGACTGGCCACAGACAGTAATCGCAGAACCACAATGACAAAGATCAGGCTTGCTGCTCCCGCAAGGACCGATGCGACACTGCTTCGCTGAAGAAGCAGCCCAGTGATCTGTAACCCAAGGGCACTCGCGAGGGCACCGGCAGCCCACTTACTCGGAAGCACGGCGGCGGCGGTGGCCGCTGGCACGATGTACAAGATCGCGAAAAAGTCCGACCGTGGGGTGGAAATGTCCACCGCAAAGATAGCCGCCAGCGAGACCAGGCATCCGACCAAGACGCGCGCCGGTGAGACGTAGAGAAACCCAAGAACGCCAAACAACTGGCGCATGTCGATGGACCCGCGGGCCGCCATGCTACCTAGAACCCCCTTGACCAACAGAATATCACGACACGCTCCCGCGTTTAGCTAGACGCTTCTCACCATCGGGAACTTGCAGCCAGCGAGCTCAGCCATTGGTCCAACGCTGAGGCCGCATGTGGCCGACCAGCACGGCAACCACCGTCATGGCGGAGAACTGGCCCAAGAAGGCTTCGGTCACCGCCGCGCTCACCACCGAGATGATGATGGGGATACCGACAGCTATCGCGGCCAGGCGGATGGCTCGCGGTCGAGCACAATCGGCCAAGACCTTTCCGACCACGGAGTTCCCGATGGCTGCGACCGCGGATCAGCGAGATGAGGATCAGCGACAGGAGCAGGCCATGCTCGTCCCGCGGACGCAGGCGCCACCTTTGTGAAGGCGGCCAATCCTCAGGCCGCCGAGCGCTCGGCAGTGACCAGCTTCGACGGCAGCAACAGGCCTGCCGAGATGCCAATGAGGCCGGCGACCGCCAGCGCCAGGATGGCCAGCGCGTAGGTCCGATCTCCCTGAGCCAGGTCGGAAACGAGGATCGTCCCCGCGATTGCCGTGCCCAGGGACGAGCCCAGGTTCGACACACTTCGCGATAGGCCGGAGATCTCTCCCTGCAACGCTTCCGGGAAGCTCGACTGGACGACGTTGACGGAGGGTGTCAGCATTGCCCCTTCCCCGAGGCCGATGAAGAGGAGTCCTGGAATGAAAGCCAGCACGCTCGACCAGGCGGCAACGAACGCGAGCAGCATGACGATTCCCGTTAATGTGATGCCAAAGCCGGTGATCACGAGCGTCCGTTGCGAGTATCGGTTCGCCCAGCGTTCGGCGAGGGCCGACGAGACGAGGATGCCGAGGGTCGCGGCGGTGAAAACCAACCCGGTCTGGATCGCGTTGTAGCCGCGGACGACCTGCAGATAGACCGAAACCGTAAAAGAGGTTCCCAACAGCATCAGCCACTGGACGTTTTGGGTCACGAGCCCGAGATTCGACGTTCGGTTCTGAAACAGCCGTGAAGAAAGCAACGGTTCCTTGCCATTCCGCTCAAGTGACCGAACGTGAAGAGCGAGCCAGCCGAACAGGGCCCCACCCACGGCCAGCAACCCAAGCATGAGTAGGAGACTGTTCTGTGCCTGCAGGATGCCGACGACGACAAAGGTCATCGCCACGGCTGAGAAGATGGCTCCGCTGACATCGAACGGCCGCGTACGGTCGGCGGGGATCGGGTCGACGATCCGCCTGGCCAGATAAAGAATGGCGGCGACAACGACGGCTTGTAGGACGAATGAGGCCCGCCAGCTCACGGCGGTGGTGATCAGCCCTCCGAGCAGGGGCCCAGCCGCCGCGCCAATTCCTCCAAGGCCGCTGATCACGCCGAAGGCGCGCGCCCTCGACTTGATGTCGGGATACAGGATCGTCGTCAGGATGTAGACCGGCGGAATCAACAGCGCCGAGCCGACCCCTTCAAACGCCGAGTACCCGAGGATCAAAAGCGGGAGCCCCTGGGCGAGAGCCGCCAGGAGGGCACCAGCACCATAGATCGCCAGCCCAACCTGGAAGCATCGTTTTCGGCCAAAGAGGTCGGTCAGCTTGCTGCCCGGGATCATCAGCGCGGCCATGGTCAGGAGAAACAGCGTGATTGCCGTTTGCACCCCCTGGACGTTCGTCCCCAGGTCCTTGCTGATGCTGTTGATGGCGACGTTCATGTTGGAGCCGGCGAAGCTGCAAATGAACTGGGCGAGGGCAAGGGGGATCAGCATCCGCCGCAGCGATTGAACTGTCTGAGTTACAGGTTGTCCAGCTGAAGTGATCTCGATTTGGCGCCTCCTGCCGTGGTCAGTTTCATGGCTCAGAGATAAGCGCTCGGCCGGGGGGGAAGGAACCGGCCGAGCAAAAGTGGAATACAGCGTTGACTACCGTCACGATGGCACCGTCTGGGCCAGACAAGAAGTGCCGAAAGAACTGGATTTCGAGAATCGAAGTGGGATATTCGGCATGGGAGGTCCCAAGGACGGTCCGGCCTGCCAGGGACTTCGGCGGACTATCTGTCAGACTGCCGGCTGACCGCTCATCCCGGGTAAGCTCTTGCCGGCCGACGCGGACAGCCGCTCGACACCGATACCCGTGAAACCAAAGAGCAGGGCGATCAGTGGGTTGGCGATGTTGAAGATGGCGTATGGCAAGTACTCAATGGTCGGGACGCCGAGCACCCCGCTCATGTAGGCGCCGCAGCTGTTCCAGGGAATCAGCGGCGACGTAACGGTGCCTGAATCTTCGACCGTGCGCGACAGCATCCGTGGCGCCAGTCCGGCCCTGGCAAATGCGTCCCGGTAGGCACGACTAGGCAGAACATCCGCGACGTACTGGTCGCCCGCCACCACGTTCAGCCCGAAGCAGGTCACGACCACCGTGGCGATCAGGCTTCCTGCCGAGCGCGCCCGCCCGACCAGCGGCCTGATCAATCGGTCCAGAAATCCGGCGTGCTCCATGACGGCAGCAAAGCTCAAGGCACCGAAGATCAGCCAGACGGTCGTCAGCATGCTGACCATTCCCCCGCGGGAGAAGAGCGCATTGATGGTCTCATTGCTGCTCTTGAGCGCGAAGCCCTGACCCATCGCTCGGTAGGCCGCTTCGATCCCGGTCAGCAAAGCGTTCTGATCGGGCCTGCCGATAAACGACTGCACAACGGCGGGCTGGGTGAATGGCGCAAAGGCGCAGGAGAGAACGGCGGTGCCGAAGATCGCGATAAAGGGTGGCACCCGCAGGAGGGAGAGCACGACCAGCAGCAACAGGGGCAGCAGGCAAATCGGCGAGATATTGAAGACACCGGCGAGCGCGTCCTCGGCGGCTTTTGTGCTCGCTCCGGCCGAGGTGTTCGCGCTCAGGCCCATGATGAGGAAGAACGCCAGCGCAACCAGGAAAGCGGGAACCACGGTTCTCGCCATGCCTCGAATGTGCTGGTCGACGGTAACCCCACCGACGATCGACGGCACCAGGATCGTCGTCTCCGAAAGTGGCGACATCTTGTCGCCCAGATAGCCACCCGAGATCACGGCGCCGGCGGCAGCCGCCGGGGACACGTGAAGCACAGGTGCCATCCCCACGAAAGCCACCCCCAGCGTCCCCGCCGTTGTCCAGGAGCTGCCGGTGACGGCGCCGACCACCGCGCAGATGATGGCCACGGCCACGTAGAAGATCGCCGGATTCAACAGCCGCAGGCCATAGCTGACCACCGTCGGGATTGTCCCCGACAGGTTCCAGGCTCCGATCAGGGCCCCGACGGCCAGCAGGATGAACACCGCGCCGAGCGCAGATGTCACCCCTCCGATCACGGCGTCCCGGACGGAGGCGTCGGTGTATCCGTTCTTGAACGCCACCAGGCCGGCGAAAACGGCACTGACCATCAGCGCGATCTGCAGCGGACCATCGGCGGCCTCGGTGCCGAAGATCACGATCGTCAGCCCGATCAGGAGGATCAGGACCACCACCGGCGCCACCGCGTCCAGGAGACTCGGGGCCCGCGTTGTCCTCATGTCGCCTGGAGCGATGGCTGCGGCGAGACCGGAGTGGTGCTTGGCGTTGATTCCGGCACGGTCCGGATCTTCAGCGCCTTCTTGACCTCAGACAGCACGATGATGGAAAGCGCAACCAGCAGGCAGACGCCCCACTGCCCCAGCGTCAGGCTCTTGGTGTCGAGCAAGTTCTGCAGCGGGCCGAACTGCGGGGTAAGGATGATCGTAAGGATCGACAGCCCGCTCCACTTGAGGAGCTGCGGGTTGCGGAGGATCTCACCGCTGAAGAGGGAACGGTCTTCGTCCGCGGTCTCCAGTGAGAAGAAGAGGTTGAACAGCGCGAAGGTGGTGAGCCCGAGGGTGTGGGCCAGGTTTGCATCTTTCGAGTTCGAGGCAATCACGGCCAGGGTGCCGACCGTCATCAGAAGACCGTTGACGACCAGCCAGATATACATCCGGGTGCCGAGGACCGGCTGGTCCTTGGGACGGGGGCGCAACGCCATCAAGCCTTCGCGCGGCTTCCCAAGGCCAAGCCCCAGGTTCTGAAAGAGTCCGACGCTGAAGTTGAGCCAGAGCGTCTGCAATGGAAGAAAGGGGATGCCTCCGAGAATGTTGAAGATGGCGGCGCCCAGGAAGATCCCGACGAATCCGAACAGGGTTCCTATCTGGAACCGGATGTAGCGCATCAGGTTGTCGTAGAGACTGCGGCCTTCCTCGACGGCCTTGACGATGGTGGCGAAGTTATCGTCGGTGAGGATCATGACCGCGGCTTCCTTGGCCACCTCGGTTCCAGTGATCCCCATCGCCACCCCGATGTCAGCATCTTTCAACGCCGGAGCGTCGTTGACGCCGTCGCCGGTCATCGCGACTACGTCACCATGATGTCGCAGCACCTCGACCAGCTTGACCTTGTGCTCGGGGGTCACCCGCGCAATCACGCCAACCTCGTCGATGCGCGCTTCCGCCTCGGCCTCGCTCAGCGCGCCGAATTCCTGCCCGGTCATCACCTGGCCGCGAATGCCAAGCTCGCGTGCGATCGCCTCGGCGGTGACCGCGTGGTCTCCCGTGATCATGCGCACCTTCATCCCTGCACCGGTCGCCTTCGCGATCGAGGCTTTGGCCTCGGCCCGTGGCGGATCGACGATGCCGACCAGGGCCAGCAGCGTCAGGTTGCCGACGAGCGCGAGTAGGTCTCCCCGGGGATTGAAGCCGGCCGGATCGATATCGCGCATCGCCGTCGCCATGACTCGGAGACCCTGCGCTCCGAGCCGCCGGTTCTCTTCGAGGTAGCGGTCACGGACACCGGCAATGGGTACCGCGGCACCGTCGGCGTTGTAGACGGAGGCGGCGCGCGCCAGCAGCTGGTCGGGCGCGCCTTTGACGTAGCAACGGATCACCGGGCGCCCGTCAGGCGCCTTCAACTGGTGGAAGGTCGCCATCAGCTTGTAAGCGGCGTCGAACGGCACCTCCGCCACCCGCGGGTATTCCTGACGGGTCAGATCGGGATCGACGCCGCCCTTGGCGGCGAGCACGACGAGCGCCCCTTCCGTCGGGTCACCGACGAGCTCGCCGTTGCGAACCGTGGCGTCGGCGGTGAGCGCCATGGGCAGCAGGAACGTGTCCAGCGGCACATCGGTCTGCCCGCCGACTCGCGTGATCGTCCCCTGGGTCGAATATCCCTCTCCCGAAACGGCATAACGCCGGCCCACGACGGACATCTGGACGGCGGTCATCTGGTTCAGGGTGAGGGTTCCGGTCTTGTCGGAGTTGATCGCCGAGGTCGATCCCAGCGTCTCCACCGAGCGCAATCGTTTGACGATCGCCCCGGCTTTGGCCAGTTGCGTCGTGCCGATGGTCAGGACCGTAGTCACGACCGCCGGAAGCGCGGTCGGGATCGCTGACACGGAAAAGGCGACCGCCGCAAGAAAGAGGGTCTGGAAAGGCGCGCCCCGAAGCAGCCCGAGCGTGATCGAGGCTACCAGCGCAAAGCCGGCGATGATGAGGATCTGCCCGGTCAGCCGATCGAGCTGGACGGTGAGTGGCGTCTTCTCCGTCTTGGTGGTTTGCAGCATCCGCGAGATGTGCCCGACCTCGGTGGCCATCCCGGTCGAGGTCACCACGATGGTTCCGGCACCACGGGTCACGTTCGTATTCATGAAGGCCATGTCGAGCCGGTCACCCAGTCCGCTGTCCTCTGACACGGTGTCGACCTGCTTGGGGACCGGAAGGCTCTCGCCGGTGAGTGCCGATTCGTCGATCTCGAGCGTGGCTGCCCGAATGATCCTGCCATCGGCGGGCACGATGTCGCCCGCCTCAATGTTGACGACGTCACCCGGAACCAGCTGGTCCATGGGCAGCTCGCTGAGCTGCGCGTCGCGCCAGACCTTGGTCTTAACCACCATCATCTTTTGCAGCGCGGCGACGCTGGCGGCGGCTTTCCCCTCCTGGTTCAGCCCGAGGAACGCATTGAACAGGGTGAGGATGATCAGCAGGATGCCGGTCAGCAGCTGATTGGGGATGAACAAGCAGATGATGCCCGCTACCAGGAGGACGATCTGCATCGGGTCTCCGTACTGGCGCAGGAATGCCTGCCAGCGCGGCTCCTTCTTTTCCTCGGCAAACTTATTGAGGCCGAAGCTCTCGCGTCGCTTCGCCGCCTCTTCGGTGCTCAGGCCGCGATTGGGATCGACGTGCTGCGCCTGGAGCGCGTCCCCCGCGCTCACGGCGTAGAGCGGCGGTTGCTCCGGGGCGGTCGGCTTTGCCGTTGCTTCTGCGATGGCCATGATCAGCGACCTCCAGCCTTTTTCTTGCCGTTCTTCGTTTTCCCCTGGCGCTTGCCCCCTCGACTCTCCGCTTCGAGCTCACGACGCGCCGTCTCGAGTGACGCCTTCGTCTCCGAGCTGGCCGTCGGATAGTCCGGATCGATGTCCAGGAGCGCATTGCCGATGGCCGCCGCCGCTACCAGCCGCGAGAACCACTTGTTGTCCGCCGGAACCACATACCAGGGCGCCCACTTGGTGCTGGTATTGCTGAGCACGTCCGAAAATGCCGCCTGGTAGGCATCCCAGAACGCTCGCTCGCGAACATCCGATGCGGTGAACTTCCAGTTCTTCGATGGCTGGTCGATGCGCGAAACGAACCGCTCCCGCTGCGCCTCCCTGGAGAGATTGAGGAACAGCTTGACGATGCGGACACCGTTGTCAGAAAGGTAGCGCTCGTAGTTGTTGATCTCGCGGAACCGTCGCTGCCAGATCCCATCACGCGCACCTTCCTGCCCAGCCGCTCCATCAGGGAGCTTCTGCGTCTCGAGCAGCTGCGGATGGACGCGGACCACCAGCACCTCTTCGTAGTACGACCGGTTGAAAATGCCGATGCGCCCGCGAGCCGGAATCTTTGCCTGGTAGCGCCACAGGTAGTCGTGGGCCAGCTCGTCGGCGGACGGGACTTTGAAGCCGCTGACGTCGACGCCTTGCGGGTTCACGCCGCTCATCACGTGGCGGATGGTGCCGTCCTTTCCGGCGGCGTCCATCGCCTGCAAGATGACGAGTACGCCATGGGTGCTCTGCGCCGCCAGCCGCGCCTGGTAATCGGCGAGCAGCGTGATCCCGGCCTGGAGGATTTGCTGCGCCCCCGCCCCATCCTCGCGGTTGTAACCTCCCGTCGAGGCGGGATCGAAGTCGTTCGGGAGCCGGACTTTCGCGCCAGGGGGCACCAGGAACGGCTTGACAAATTTCCTGATCCGCTTCGGGCTCAGGTCGGGCTTCGATTTGACTTTGATCGGCATCTCAGGCCACCGGCGCCAGCGTGGGTTGCGAGACGGCAATCTGGTCTTCGACCCGAGTGACGATCTCGCTGATCCCCGAATCCCGATCCAACCGATCGTTGAGCGTGATCGCCGCATTGATCAACGCCAGGTGCGTGAATGCCTGGGGGAAATTGCCGAGCTGCTCCCCGGTCAGGCCGATCTCCTCGGCGAACAACCCGACATGGTTGGCGTAGGTCAGCATCTTCTCGAACGTGAGGCGCGCTTCCTCCAGGTAGCCCGAGCGCGCAAGGGCGTCGACGTACCAGAAGGTGCACAGTGAGAACGTCCCCTCCGAGCCCGCCAGCCCATCGGGCGAAGCGCTCGGGTTGTAGCGGTAGACCAGGCTGTCGGAGACCAGCTCACGCCTCATGCCTCGCAGGGTTTCGATCCAGCGCGCGTCCGAGGGAACGACGAAATTCACCCGCGCCATGTGCAGCAGCGACGCATCGAGCACGTCGCTGCCGTAGTACTGCGAGTAGGCACGCACGCGTGGATTCCAGCCTTTGTCGCTGATTTGCTGATAGATCGCGTCGCGAGCCCTGGCCAGCCGATTGACGTCCGCGGGCTTGCCGTCCGCGTTCGCCATCCGGATCGCGCGGTCGAGCGCAACCCACGACATCAGGCGCCCGTAGACGAAGGGCCGGCGCCCGCCACGGGTCTCCCAGATGCCCTCTTCGGGCTGGTCCCAGTGCTCGACCAGCCAGTCGAAGACCCGCAGCAACGCGCGCCATCCCTCGTAGCCCGCTTTCAGCTCATTCCGCTGCGCGATGTACAGGGCATCGACCATCTCGCCGTAGATGTCGAGCTGCAGTTGGTCACCGGCACCGTTACCGATCCGGACCGGGCGCGAGCCGCGATACCCTTCGAGGTGAGGAAGCGATTCTTCCGCCAGATCGGAGGAACCGTCGATCCGGTACATGATCTTCAGAGGCCCGGATGGCCCATCGCTGCCTTCGCTCAAGCGCCGGTAGAGCCAGACCATGAAGGCTGCCCCCTCGTCGACGAACCCGAGGTTGAGCAGGGCTTCGACCGAGAACGCGGCGTCCCGTATCCAGGTGAACCGGTAATCCCAGTTCCGCTCTCCGCCGACTTGTTCGGGCAAGGCCGCGGTGGGCGCGGCAACTAACCCGCCGGTCGGCGCATAGGTCATCAACTTGAGGGTGATGGCGGAGCGGGTGACCATCTCTCGCCAGCGACCGCTGTAGGTCGAGCGCTTTACCCAGGAGTGCCAGAAGTCGGTGGACTCCTGGAGCAATTGCTCCATCTCACCGAGTCCCGGCCGGTGCAACTCCTGGGACGGCGCCCAGTCGAGCATGACGAATGCGCCTTGCCCGGCTCTCAGGGTCTGCTCGCCGCGGATGTCGTTGCCGGCCGTGGTCAGTGGAAAGTCGCTCACCAGGGCCAGTTGCTGGTCACGGCTGCGAAAGAGGGCTTCCGAATCTCTCAGCTGCAGATCGTGGTCCCGGCGCGCGTAGTCGAAGCGCGGCTCGCATTCCAGCAAGAATCGGAGCTGCCCGCGCACCACCCGGACCAGCCGAGCGATGCGATGGCGCGGCGTCGGGGTGTTGCGCTGGACCAATGGCATGAAATCGATGACCTCACCGACGCCATCAGGCGTCATGAAGCGAGTCACGAGGTTGGCCGAGTCGGGCAGGTAGATCTGCCTGGTCTCGTAAGCGGTTCCGATTGGAGCGATTCGGCAACGGCCTCCCTTGTCAGCGTCGAGAAGCGCGGCGAAAACGCTCGGAGAATCGAAGCGAGGGGCGCAGAACCAGTCGATCGTTCCGTCCCTGGCGACCAGGGCAGCGGTTTGAAAGTCGCCGATGAGTCCGTGGTCGGCAATCTCCGGGTACTTTGTGCTCACCATGCGGCTCAGCCTCCTACACGATTGGCGCACCGACGAGTGTCGAAGGGCCTATGTTCGTCACGCACAGCCGGCCTTGGCCTGGGCCTCCTCGATGAATGCGATCAGGTCATCGTTGGGAAGGCCGGTGGCTCGTTCGTGCGCGCCGCTGGCCCGTTTGGCCGTGGTGAGCAGCTGCTCCAGGGCCTGGCAGTCCTTGGTGGCAACTGCATCGGCGATCCGCGCGCGCAGTGACGGGTCGTACGTTGCCCAGCGAACCGCCAGCGCGTTGGCGCAACTGACAAGCGCCAACGAGGCGACGACGGCGAGGGCGCCGGCTCGAATGCTGGTCACCACCTTACGTGCCTCCGAGGGCGGGGACAGCAACGCCAAGCAAGACGAAGAGGATGGTAAGCACCAGCAAAATCCCCAGCAGCGGGCCAACGAAGCGCAGGTATCGGTCGTAGCGGACCTTTCCCAGGGTCAGCCCGCCCATGACGATGGCGGAGGTCGGGGTGAAGAGGTTAACCCAGCCAGATGCGGACTGATACGCGGTGACCACCATCGCCCGGCTGACCGAAGCAAAGTCACCCAGCGGCGCAAGGATTGGCATCGCCAGCGTCGCGTGACCCGAGGAGGACGGCACCAGGAATGCCAGCGGGATGTTGATGAGGTACATGACGACGGCGAACACCCCGGCCGAGAGTCCGGTGACGAGCGCCTCGAGCGAATGGAGCACCGAATCCGTGATGTAGGCGTTGTTCATGATCACGGTGACGCCGCGAGCGACCGCGATGATCAGCGCGGCTCCAATGAAGTCGCCCGCGCCGGCGATGATTCCATTCACCGTCCCTTCCTCCCCCAGGCGCCCCACCAGGCCGACGATCACCGCCCCTACGATGAACAGCGCCGCGAGCTCCGGGAAATACCAACCCAGCGTGATCCCCTCCAGGGACGAACTGAAATCGCTCCAGGGGATGACGGAGAAAATCATCAGCCCAAAAGTCAGGCCGACAATCCACAGTACGACCTTCTGTCTGGTGGTGATGGGGGCAAGGCTAGCCGCCGGCGCGGCGACGGAGACGTCCTCGAGTGAACCCGGAACCAGCAACCTGGTTGGATAGGCGTGTACCCGGCGGGCGTAGCGCAGCACGTACAAGACGCTCACGGCGGTGAGGACCAGGTACATCAAGATCCGCAGCGCGATGCCGTTCCCGAGGGCCACGTCACCGCCCGCTGAGGCGACACCCGTGGCGAAGGGGTTGACGGTCGAGGCGAGCGTGCCAACGCCGGCCCCTACCATGATGAGGCTCACGCCCACCATCCGGTCGTAGCCGATCCCGACGATGACCGGCACGATGATGGCGTAAAAGCCGAGGGTCTCCTCGGCCATGCCATAGGTGGTGCCGCCGATGGAGAAGATCACCATCAGGATGCCAATCAAGACCAAGCCACGGGTTCGAAATCGCTGCGTGATCCGGCTGATGCCGGCGTCGAGGGCGCCGGTCCGGATGGTCACCGTGATGAAGCCGCCGATCGCGAGGACGAAGAAGAAGACCGCCGCAGCGCCGGCCAGATCACCGGCGTTGTAGGGGCCGGTGTCCGCCGGCGGCGTGACAATCTCCGCCGTTACCGGCTGGCCGTTGCTCGTGGCCCCGCAGGTTTGCTGTCCTGCCTTGGCGATATCCGCCGGTGGGTTGGGAATCGGCTCGGAGGGCGTTCGAATGCTGTACAGCCCGTTGACCGGGGACAGCCACAGGTCGTAAAGGCGATTGACGAAGGTTCGCAAAGGTGCCGGGGATCGGTTTCGGGGTTCCTCCGTCGCAGCTGACATAGGCATACGAGCCCGGCTTGATGATGAAAGTCAGCGCCCAGACCAGCACCAAAACCAGGAACAGGATGGTGAAGGCGGTCGGGAACTTGAAGCCGCGCTTCGCCTTTTCGGGTGTCTGGGTCGCCGGTGGTGCGGGAGTCTTGGTCGCCATGAGCGTGCCCGCTAGAGGCCGTCCCGCTGCAATGGGCACGTCATGCAGTGACCACCACCGCGGCCCTTGCCCAGTTCGAAGCCTGGAATCGGGATCACGTCGATTCCGGCCTCCCGCATCTTGGAGATCGTGAAGGTGTTGCGCTCGTAACTCACCACCACGCCGGGCTCGAGGGCGACCGTGTTGTTGGCGTCGTCCCACTGCTCTCGCTCGGCCTGGTATCGATCGCCCCCGGTTTTCACCACCCTCAGCCGCTTGAGCCCGAGCGCGTCGCGGACGGCTTCCAGGAAGTCCTTTTCGACCGTGACGTGGAATCGTCCCGCTTGATTTCCGGGCCGCAGACTGATGGCGCGAATGCGCTCGACCACCGCCGGAAAGGCCGTGACCGTGTCACGGTCGAGCATGGTGAAGACGGTGTCGAGATGCATGTGGGCGCGGTCTTTGCTCATCAAGGCCACGATGAGCCGCTCGGCCGCCCCCCGGCTGAAGAGTGCGCCGGCGATTTCCTCGATCATCCGTGCCGTGGTTCGCTCGCTGAAGCCAGCGAGCACCGTGCCATTGCCAATCGGCATGACGTCACCGCCCTCCAGCGATGCCGGGCCGAAGAGGTCGAGGCTGAGCGGGCCACCGTCTCGGGCCAGGTGCGGGTACCAGAGTTCCCAGTCGGCAGCCATGAACATGGGGTGGTAGCGGTAGATGGCCAACAGGTTTAGCGATTCCCGGCGGCGCGCCGGCCAGAACATGGGGTTGACGGTGACGCCGCCGAAGAGCCGGGCGGACGAATCGCGGGTGAAGAGCTGGTTTGGAAGCGGTGGCAAGACGAAAAGGTTGTCATCATCGTTGCCGGCGGCGATCAGGGAAAAGGACTTCAGCCGACGCCAGTCGGGATCAAGCTCACCAATCGTCAAGCCGCCGATCAGGTAGGTTGCAAGCCGGTCCGGGCTCAGGGCGCCGAGCATGATGCGGATCTCCTCG
>VBEE01000068.1 GCA_005881715.1 Chloroflexota bacterium
TCAGACGCTTGAGGCTCAGCTCGGGACGATGCACAAGGACTTTTCGCAGGGTTCCGACTTCGGAAAAGACACCGAATGGGCCAGCCGCCGTGGCCGGCCTCTCGCGTTCGCGAACAGCAATTGAACTCATTTCTCCTGACACTCCTACGTGATGTCGCCGGCGGCTGCCGGGTCCGGTTGATGGACCGCCGCACGCATGACCTGGGTCCCCTTCTTGCCGGCGACGATTTCCGCCATATCGCCCAGCCCCCCGATGGCCGCCCGTTTGCCGGTCATCCGCGCGAATCGCATCGCCGCATCGACCTTGGGGCCCATGGAGCCTTCGGCGAAGTCGTGCTCCGACAGTTCCTCGGGCGTAATCGTGAGCAACTGGCGCTGCCGCGGTGTGCCCCAGTCGACGAAG
>VBEE01000069.1 GCA_005881715.1 Chloroflexota bacterium
TCCCTCTAAAATAGCCTTCCGCAATGCGCCCATAGCTCAGCCTGGATAGAGCACCGGGCTACGGACCCGGGTGCGGGGGTTCAAATCCTCCTGGGCGCATTTCGCTTCTATTCAGGTAGGCGTGGCCGGTCGCGGCCATGTCGCATGTTCGTGCCAGGGTAGCCGGGCCCGTTTGGACAACGCCGAGCGCAACGTAGCGGACTCATCCTTAACGCGTGGCGACGGCGATCGCGGAGCATCTCGCCCTTCTCCTTGGCCGGCGCAGCGAGCGCGGCCAGGCGATGGTGGAGTATGCCCTCATCCTGGTGCTCGTCGTCACCGTCGTTCTGGTCATCCTCATCGTGATGGGCAACACGGTGAAGAACATGTACTGCAATATCGCCGGCTCATTGAACCACTAACCGGCAACGGGCCTATATCATTTGCCGCGATGCCGCGTCCGGTCCGCACCGAGATCATCCAACCGGACGGGCGTCATGTTTACCTGTACGGCGATTTTGCGCCGGCGCCGGACGGCTACCAGGCACCGTCGATGCCGACCGGCGTCTATCAACGCCGCTGGAATCCATTGCGCCGCGAGTGGGTCCTGGTGGCCGCCTCCCGGCAGGCTCGCACGTTCTTGCCCGAGCGGGTCGACTGCCCGCTCTGCGCATCGCGGGCCGGTCACTCCACCGAAATTCCCGCATCGCGATTCGACGCCGCGGTCTTTGAAAATCGCTTTCCCGCCATGGTGCCGGCGCGGCCGGCGGGCGGGTCATGCGAGGTGGTGGTCTACACCGATGAGCACGAAGGCTCTTTCGCCACCCTGTCCGCTTCCCGGCTCGCGCGTTTGGCCGAAGTCTGGAGCGATCGCTACCGCGAGCTCGCGGCCCGCCGGGGCGTTCGCTACGTCTTCATCTTCGAGAATCGTGGCGAGCAGGTGGGCGTCACCCTGCATCATCCCCATGGGCAGATTTATGCCTACCCGTTCGTCCCGCCTGTAGTGGCGACGGAGCTGCGTCGCCGGTCTGCGGGATGTTTGCTGTGCCGGCTGATCGAGGACGAACGTAAGGGCCGGCGTCGCGTCTTGATCGACGAGGGCGGCATCGTCGCCTATGTCCCCGGTTACGCCCGCTGGGCCTACGAGGTCCACGTGACCACAAAGAGCCACCGGCCGGCGTTGACGGCGCTCACCCCCTCCAACCGGGAGGCCCTGCTGACGGCGATGCAGCGGATCGCGCGCGCCTACGACCGCCTGTTCGACGTGACGATGCCGTACATGATGGCGATGCATCAGGCGCCGGCGGGCGGGCTGGCCCCGGGGCAGGCGCACCTTCACGTCGAGTTCTATCCAATTCTGCGCGACCGCGGGAAGTTGAAATACCTGGCCGGCTCCGAGTCGGGCGCGGGGGTTTTCATCAACGACACGCTGGCCGAAGAATCGGCCGACCGGCTGCGCGCCGCGCTCGAGTAACAACCTCGCGGAGGGCCGTGTCGCGCCGTAGGGAAGCCCGGGGGGGTGCCGTTGCTCTGCTGTGGATCTGGTGCGGGCGATGCTCAGTGGGTTCGCCATGCTGAATGCCGCCGGGTGGGCGGCACTGGCGCTCGCCTGGGCCTTCCGGCCGGAATGGGCGGAGCGGCTGCCCCTGCAACTCGGCACCCACCAGCGGTATCTCAAGGCCGCCCCGGTTTGGGCGCGGCTCGCGGCGGCGCTCACCGGATTCTGGACGCTGGCGGCGATGCTCTACCTGACGGCCGGGCACAACACGGCCCCGCTGATCGTCATCGCGCTGTTCACCACCGCGGCGGCCTTCTTGATCATCGCGATCGCGGCCGCCACCGCCGTGTTCCGGGCGCTCCAGCCGGATCCGCTACCGGTCGCGCCGGAGGGTGGCCAGCAGCCGCTCTAGCCGCCCGGCTGCATCTTCGAGCTCGCGGGTGATCGACGCCAGCTCCGTCGCTTCGCCCGGATGGAGCTCGTAAGACCGGGCGATCTGAGAGAGCCGGTGGCCGGCGCCCATCACCGTGTTCTTCAGCCGGCGCAGCTGCTCCTCGGTCGCTGGGGAATCAGGCATGAGCGGTCTCCGCGGCGGGCTGCAGCCGGCCCAGCGCGACGGCCAGCGAGCTGGCAAGGGCGGCGTTGTGCTCAAGGAGAGCGACGTTCGCTCGGATGACCCGGTCGCCCAGGCGCGCCTGCAGCTGGCGCAGCTCGGCCGGCGTTCGCTCCGGACCATGGGCCGCCGGTTCATCAATCGCCAGCTCGCGCCGGGGAATCGCAACGTCGACGGGCAGCGGCTGGCTTACCACCGCCCCGGCGCCGCCCAGGTTCCAGTGACGCTGAAGAATCGTCCCGAGCTCGTCGACGCTGTCCGCGCGGGCAGGCAATCGCAGGCCGGCAGTCGTGGCCAGGAACCCGGCGAGGACCGACGAGCGCCAACCGATCACCGGCACGCCCAGCGTCTCGAGCCGTTCCAGCGTGGCGGCGGCATCCAGCGTGGATTTCGGTCCGGCGCAGACGACGCAGGCGGCTTGCCGGCTGAGCTCGGTCAGGTCCGCGGAGACGTCCTGGCCATCGCCGGGATGAACGCCGCCGATCCCCCCGGTGCTGACGATCCGGATGCCGGCTTTCGCCGCGGCCGCGATGGTGGCCGCTACCGTGGTTCCGCCGAATCCCGGCGAGATGAGCGAAGCCCCGAGATTCCAGGGCGAGACCTTGGCGGCGTCGGGGCGGCCCGCCAGGGTGGCGCACTCCTCCAGCGAGAGGCCGACCCGCAGCCGGCCCTCGAACACCGCCACCACCGCCGGCGTGACGCCTTGCTTCGCACAGGCGTCCCACTGTCGCGCCACCGCCTCCATCGCCGCCGCCTTCGGCAGGCCATGCGTGATGACGGCGGATTCCAGGGCGACGACGGAGCCGCCCGCCGCCAAGGCGTCGTGGATGGTGGGTGCGACCTCCAGACTGCTTACGGGCAGCATCTTACGTGGGTATATTTCTTTTTGCCCTGCGGGCGTAGCCGAATTGGTACAGGCGCACGGCTTAGGACCGTGTGGCGCAAGCCATGGAGGTTCGAGTCCTCTCGCCCGCACAGTTCCTTGACTCGCTGCTTTGCCGCGGCATACATTCGACTCAGTGGGAGCGGGCAACATCGTTCTTTTCTCGTTGTTCAGCGCCGGGTCTGGCGCGTTGATTGCGCTTGGCATGGTGCAAGCCATATCGGGACGATTCATCTTCAGCAGATTCGCTGCGCGCGGCTCCTCATGGACATCGGGCGCCATCAAGCTGTCCGGTTGGACCTGGGCAATCTGCGGCTTGTCGGGACTATGCATGGCGGTGCTTGGGGCCCTTGAATTTGGCGGCATCATCCCGATGTACTGGGTTGGTTCGCCCTGGGGAATCATTACGGCCAACCCCTGGCCGCTTGTCTGGATGGCCACCCTGCTGTTCCAGGTGTTAATCGACCGACATCAAAAGAAGCGTCTCAAGGGATAAGCCCGACCGGCAGAGACCTGTCAAGCGGGTCGAAGTCGGGGGGCCACAAGACCGGATTCATAGGCGAGTACCACCAGCTGGGCACGGTCACGCGCCCCCAGCTTTGACATCGCACGGCTGACGTGGGTCTTGGCGGTGGCGGGGCTGACGTAAAGCTCGGCCGCAATCTCGTCGTTGTTGCGTCCCGCGGCGACCAGCGCCATCACCTCTCGTTCCCGCTCGGTCAGGACGTTGAGGTGGGCCGTCGCCACCCGTCGCTGTTCGGGACGCCCGGCGAACTCCGCGATCAGCCGCCGCGTCACGGTTGGCGACAGAAGCGCATCGCCCCGGGCTACGACCCGAACGGCCTGCAGCAATTCCGAGGGTTCGATGTCCTTCACCACAAAACCACTGGCACCGGAGCGGAGCGCCTCGAACACATACTCGTCCACCTCGAACGTGGTCAGGATCAGCACCCGCAGCCCCGCCAGGGTTCGATCAGCCACGATTCGCCGAGTCGCTTCGAGACCATCAACGCCGGGCATACGGATGTCCATCAGCACCACGTCGGGGCGCTTCTCTCTAGCCCGGCTGACGGCCTCCTCGCCGTTGGCCGCCTCAGCGACGACCTCGATATCGGTGGCCGAACTGAGAAGCACCTTGAACCCGGCGCGCACGAGCGCCTGATCGTCGGCCAGCAACACCCGGATCACGAAATGGCTCCGTTCGTGGGCAGCGCTGCCCGAACCTGGAACCCATGGCCGGGGCGCGGCCCGGCCTGGAGCTCGCCACGCACGGCGGCGGCCCGCTCGCGCATGCCGGCGAGGCCATGGCCCTCCGGCCAGCCGTTGGCATCCGGGACGCCCGTGCCGCGGCCATCATCACTGACCTCGATCACAACTCGGTCAGGCTCAAAGTCGACGCTGATCTGGGCCGAGGCTCGACCTGCATGACGGATGACATTGGTGAGTGACTCCTGGATGATGCGGTAGGCGGCCAGATCGACCGCCGGCGGTAATGCGCGTGCCAGTCCGCCGACGGACGCGCTTACCGGCACACCGGCCCGGGCCGCGGTGTTCACCAGCACGTCGAGCTGGGCCAGGCCGGGCGCGGGTTGTCGCGACTCCACCTCATCGACCTGACGCAGCACATTCAAGATCCCCCGCAGCTCGCGCAACGTATCTCGGCTGGTCTGCTTGATGGTGACCAGGGCCGCCTTCGCTTCGTCTGGCTTGTGGTCAATGACATGCGCCGCCATGCCCGCCTGGACATTGATGGTGGAAATGCTGTGCGACACCACGTCGTGCAGCTCGCGAGCGATCCGCAAACGCTCATCGGTAACCCGCCGTTGCATCTCCTCCTCTCGCCTTTGCCTGCCAAAGGCTCGCTGTGACGCGACCGCAAAACCCAGGACCAGGAAGGTGGAAACGGTAAGCGTTCCGATGGCCAGCGCATTCAGCGATATGGTTCCGGTGCTGATCAGCTGCACCACGACGTATCCCAGCACCGTAACGATGCCCAGCAGGACGGTTCGCCGGGCATGTTCCGGCGAGGCCGCCTTGAACAAGGCGACCATGAGCGCCAGGTCGATCGGTGAGGCCGCGTAGTCAAGAAGATGGGAGGCAAGCACCGCGGCCAGCGCGACGCCCACGGCGCCCACCGGCCATCGAGGCGAGAGCAGGATCGACCCTGCGGCAACGACGATCAAGCCGTAACCCAGCACGAGCGGCGGGCTGACCGCATGGAAGTGCCAGGAAAGTGAGGCAGCCACGAGAAGGAACGCCTCCAGCGCTGCGACCTGCAGGCCAAGTGAAAACCATCGGCTGCCGACAGCCTCCCTCACGCGTCGCACCACGTTCATACGCTACAGGCTGACCGGACGCTTGTCGTCATCCCCGGGTGGTATCTGCCTTCAACCCTGGATGTAGCGCGCCCTGTTGCCCTACGCCGGGACGAGCAGCCCAAAGTGTCACCCACCGACCGACGACAGTTACGAGCGGCCCGGCAGACCATGAAGCCGTTGTCGTTGGACGTACATCGGAGGCTTGAGCGATGCACATCGAATCGTCAATCACGGCGGTCTCCTGGATCCCGGTGGGATCGGTCACGGGTCTCGCCAGGGTTCCGTTTTCGCTCGGCGTGACGCGTTACGATGGTCGGCCGCCGGCGCGGATCGACGACCCGACGTACTACGGCACGGCCACGCCCTGGGGTGGGCGTGATCTTGAACCACTGGGGCTGCGGGAAATCGTCCCGCCCGTCGACAGGGCCGCGGCGTGACCGCCATGGCACGCTGGAAGTCGCGGACCGCGATCGCCGCCTCGGCTCTCTTTACGACAGCCATCCTGACGGCCTGCAGCGCGCCGTTCATTGGCGGCGGTGACTGCAGTCCGAAGGGCGGATCGACTGGAACGGCCAGCCAGGTTCTGAAGGTCGTGTCGGACTCGAAGACGGTGGGCGCCTATAACCCGAAGACCATCACCATCACGTCCGGACAGGCCATCGAGTGGGCCTGGGAGGACACCGGGAATCCACACAGCGTGACGGCCGAGAATGGCAGCTTCGACTCCTGCCTGCAGAAGGCCGGATACACCTTCGTGGTGTCCTTCGCTACTCCAGGG
The DNA here is from genome assembly GCA_005881715.1 of Chloroflexota bacterium. Lineage (GTDB taxonomy): Bacteria > Chloroflexota > Dormibacteria > CF-121 > CF-121 > CF-13. The sequence continues at coordinate 6,070 of VBEE01000069.1, forward strand.
ACGTACGCCTACAAGTGCTCGATCCATCCCGACATGAAGGGAACCGTCAATGTCACCTAACGACGGGGGAGGCAGAAAAGACCCCCACCTTCCCCAGAGGGGGAGGGAAGTGTAACGGTCGTGACCATTTGGACGTGGTCGGGATCAATCCGAACTGGTAGCGTAAGTCCCCGTGGCGGCCGTAAAGGTGGACACCGAGCGGAAACCTGGCTCGCAAGTCGTACTCTCGGTCGAAGTCGACGCCGACCAGGTTTCGAAATCGATCGATCAGGCCTACTCCCGGCTGGCGCCGCGGGTCCGGATCGCCGGGTTTCGCCCCGGCAAGGCGCCCCGGCCGATGATCGAGCGGGAAATCGGCTGGCCGGCCCTCCGCCAGGAAGCGCTCGATCTCTTGCTGGCGACGGCCTACAACTCGGCCCTCGATGAAGCCGGCCTCGACCCGATCGACGTTCCTCGCGTCGAGGTGCAGCAGTTCGACCGGGGCCAGTCGATGCGGTTTACCGCCACGGTCTCGGTCAAGCCGGAGATCACCCTCAAGGAGTACAAGGACATCCGGGTGCCGCGGCCTCGCACGGAGATCGGGGACGTCGACGTCGACGAGGCCCTCGAGCGTCTGCGCGGACGATTCGCCGAGCTGCATGCCGTCGAGCGGCCGGTGCAGGTGGGAGATTTCCTGACTGTAGACACCCACATCCTGAAATCCGGCGCCGTCCTGATCGGTGAAAGCCAGACCGACGCCCAACTCGAGGTGGACAGGGAGCGCCTCATCCCCGGACTCGCCGACGGCCTCATCGGGCAGGCAATCGGGGAGAGCCGCGACATCCGGCTCGCACTTCCGGCCGATTACCCGAAGAAGGATCTCGCGGGGTCGGACGTCGTCTTCCGCGTCACCGTGAAGTCCGTCAAGGAACGCCGGCTGCCGGCCCTTGACGACGAGCTGGCTCGACAGGTGGGACGGGGCGAGACGCTGGCGGAGCTGCGCCAGGAGGTGCACGACGAACTCCAAGAGGCGGCGCACCAGGCGGACGAGCAACGTTTCGAGAATGACGTGCTGAAGGCGCTTGACGAGCGGATGGAAGCCGAAATCCCGGAGGCGCTCATCGACCGCGAGGTCAACCGGCGGGTGCGCGAGCTGGAGCTGCGCCTGCAGGAGCAGGGTGTGAAGATGGAGCGCTACCTCGAGTACACCAACAGCTCGGTGGACGTCATGAAGGCCGAGCAGCGACCCCAGGCGGTCCAGAAGGTCCGGCTCGAGCTGGCGCTGGAGACGGTGGCCGAGCGTGAGGGCCTCACCGTGTCCGAGGCGGAAATCGAGACGGCCGTCGCCAATGCGCTCGCCGAGGACGAGCAGGTCAGCCGGCGCACCCGTGACCTGCGCACCGCGGACCCGGTGCGGGCATACTTTCGGCACCAGCTTTTGATGCGAAAGACCATTGACTATTTGAGTACGGTGGCTTCGCCAGAATCTTCCGATACAATGGAGCCTCCTGCGGAAGCCAAAGAGCTCGAGCACGTGGGGCAGTCGGCGTCGGGGAGAGAGCGCAAAACGCGGGGAAAGAAAGAACGCTGACTCAAATGCGTATTCAAAAGTGAGTACGCGGAAGACTGGATTGTAAGAATTGAACCCTATAATGACGAGACAGGAGAGCCCCATGAATTTCGAACGGCTCAGCCGGCGTCCCGAAGCCCTCATTCCTATGGTCATCGAGACCACGAACCGGGGCGAGCGCGCCTTCGATATTTACTCCCGGCTGCTCAAGGACCGGATCATCTTCATCGGCACCCCGATCGATGACCAGGTGGCGAACGTGGTCATGGCGCAGCTGCTGTTCCTGGCCAGCGAGGATCCGGACAAGGACATCAACATCTATATCAACAGCCCAGGTGGGGTCGTCACGGCGGGGCTCGCCATCTACGACACGATGCGCTACGTCAGCCCGCGGGTCTCGACCGTCTGCATGGGGCTGGCGGCCAGCATGGCGACCGTGCTGCTGGCCGGTGGCACCAAGGGCATGCGCTTCGCCCTGCCCAATACCCGGATCCTGATCCATCAGCCGTCGGGCGGCTTCCAGGGGCAGGCGACCGACATCCAGATCCACGCCCAGGAGATCCTGCGCATCCGCAAGACCCTGAACGACATCCTGGCCGAGCACACCGGCCAGCCGATCGAAAAGATCGAGCGGGACACTGAGCGCGACTTCTTCATGAGCGCCGAGGAAGCCAAGAGCTACGGCATCATCGATGACATCATCCTCAGCACCGCCCGCCCCGCCGACGTCGCTGCCGCGGCCAAGGATGGCCGTCTCGAGCTCAGCACCGCCGGCAGCAGCAGCGCCCGGCCCGAGCCGCGACCCGAACCCGAACGGGAGGGTCCCAAGACCTCGAGATGAACGAACGCGAGGATCGCCGCCGCCACACCCGCTGTTCCTTCTGTGGGAAGGACCAATCCCAGGTCCGCAAGCTGGTGGCCGGTCCCGGGGTCTACATCTGCGATCAATGCATCGACCTCTGCCAGGAAGTGCTGGAAGAGGACACCAAGACCACCTCGACCAAGCGCACCAAGGGCGGGCTGATCCCGAACCCGAAGACCATCTGCGCGGCGCTCGACCAGTACGTCGTCGGCCAGGACCACGCCAAGCGCGTCCTCTCGGTTGCCGTCTACAACCACTACAAGCGCATCGCCCACAGCAAGATGGCGGGCGATGTCGAGCTCCAGAAGTCCAATGTGCTGCTCGTCGGCCCCACCGGCTGCGGCAAGACGCTGCTGGCCCAGACGCTGGCGAAGATCATCGACGTGCCGTTCTCGATCGCCGACGCCACGTCTTTGACCGAGGCCGGCTACGTCGGCGAGGACGTGGAGAACATCCTGTTGCGGCTGATCCAGGCGGCGGATTTCGACATCGCGCGGGCGGAGCGCGGCATCATCTACATCGACGAGATCGACAAGATCGCCCGCAAGTCCGACAACCCGTCCATCACGAGGGACGTCTCTGGTGAGGGGGTGCAGCAGGCGCTGCTGAAGATCCTGGAGGGCACCATCGCCAACGTCCCGCCCCAGGGCGGCCGCAAACACCCACACCAGGACTTCATCCAGATCAACACCACCAACATCCTGTTCATCTGCGGCGGCGCCTTCGACGGCCTCGAGCGACTGATCGAGCATCGCATCGGCCACAAGCAGATCGGCTTTGGCTCCGAAGTCCACGCGAACCGCAGCAAGGAAACGACGAAGATCCTCAAGCAGCTCCAGCCCATGGACCTCCTCAAGTACGGGCTGATCCCGGAGTTCGTCGGCCGCTTGCCGATCGCCGTCACTCTCGACTACCTCGACGAATCGGACATCATCCGGATCCTCACCGAGCCGAAGAACGCGTTCGTCAAGCAGTACCAGAAGTTCTTTGCCCTCGATGACGTCCAACTGGTCTTCGAGCCGGCGGCCTTGACCGCAATCGCCAAGAAGGCGCTGCAGCGGGGAACCGGGGCGCGCGGGCTGAAGAGCATCATCGAAGATATCCTGCTGAACTCCATGTTCGAAGTTCCGTCACGCCCGGAGGTCAAGCGATGCGTCATCACGGAGAAGTCGGTCAACTTCAGCAACGAGCCCGAGATGTACTCGGAAGAAGAGCTCGAGGAGATCGCGCCCGAGCAGACGGCCTAGGATATCCTTGGCGTCGGTGACCGGCGCGTCGGCCACGACCCTTCAACTTCCTCTTCTCCCCTTAAAGAACGTCGTTCTCTTCCCCCACATGATCGTCCCGCTCTACGTCGGCCGGGAGCGTTCGATTGCGGCCCTGGAGGAGGCGATGATGCACGGCAAGCAGGTCTTTCTCTGCACCCAGCGGCGGGCCGACTGCGAGGATCCCCAGGAGGCCGACCTCTACCGGGTCGGCGTGCTCGGCGAAGTCGTGCAGATGCTGAAGCTGCCCGACAACACCATCAAGGTCTTGATCGAGGGCTCCTCCCGGGCCCTGATCGAGCGCTTCGTCGAGGTCAAACCGCATCTCAAGGTCGAGGTGGCGCTCCTCGACGAGGAGGTCCAGCCGTCGTCGGAGCTGGAGGCCCTGATGCGTGGGGTGGTCGACCTGTTCGACCGCTACGTGGAGCTCGACAAGAAAGTCCCGCCGGAGGTCAACCTGACGGTTCGCGGCGTCGAAGACGCGGGGCGAATGGCCGATATCGTCGCCTCCAACCTGAACATCGGCGTCACCGATAAGCAGGACGTGCTGGAGACCTTCCAGATGGACGCCCGGCTGGAGAAGCTGTCAACGGTATTGCAGCGGGAGATCGAGATCCGCGATATGGATCGCAGCATCCGTCAACGGGTGCGCCAGCAGATCGATCGGCGGCAGAAGGAGTTCTACCTCAAAGAGCAGATGCGCGTCATCCAGGAAGAGCTCGGTGGGGAGGAGGCGCAGCTCAGCGAGCTCGACGAGCTTCGAGAGAAGCTCAGGGCGCTGGAGCTGGCCGAAGCATTGGAAGACCGCCTGCTCAAGGACGTCGACCGGCTGGAGCGCATGCCGCCCGGCTCACCGGAGATCTCGGTCTTGCACAACTACCTGGACCTGGTCGTGTCCCTTCCCTGGCACGAGCGCAGCGAGGATGTCACCGACCTGCGGGCCGCCGAGGCGGTCCTGGACGAAGACCACCACGGGTTGAAAAAGGTCAAGGAGCGCATTCTCGAGTTTCTGGCCGTGCGGCAGCTGACCAAGTCGCCGAAAGGGCCGATCCTCTGCTTCATCGGCCCGCCCGGTGTCGGAAAGACCAGCCTTGGGCGCTCGATCGCACGGGCGTTGGGCCGGAAGTTCGTCCGGGTCTCGCTCGGCGGAGTGTCCGATGAGGCGGAGATCCGCGGTCACCGCCGAACCTACGTCGGCTCGATGCCCGGCCGGATCATCAAGGGGCTGCGCGAGGCCGGCACCCGCAACCCGGTGTTCCTGCTGGACGAGGTCGACAAGATGTCCTCAGACTTCCGCGGGGATCCAGCCTCGGCGATGCTCGAGGTGCTCGATCCGGAGCAGAACAAGCACTTCTCGGATCACTACCTGGAGATCCCCTTCGATCTTTCCGAGGTGCTGTTCATCACGACCGCCAATGTCTACTACTCGATCCCCCGGGCGTTGCTCGACCGCATGGAGGTGATCAACCTCCCCGGGTACACGACCGAAGAGAAGATGGTGATCGCCCGTGAGTTCCTGATCCCCAAGCAGCTCACGGATCACGGGCTCACCGATAAGAACATCGAGATCACCCGGCCGGCGGTTTCCACCATGATCAACCGCTACACCAGCGAGGCCGGCGTTCGCAACCTGGAGCGATCGATCGCCGGTGTCTGTCGCAAGGTCGCGCGCGAAGTGGTCTCCGGGAGGACCCGACGGATGACGATCGCGCCCCATCGCCTCGACGATCTGCTCGGCCCGCCGAAGTTCAAGCCGGATGAGGGGCACAAGGAGTCGCTGATCGGGGTGGCGAACGGGCTCGCCTGGACCGAGGTGGGTGGCGTGCTGCTCACGATCGAGGTGATCACGATGCCGGGCAAGGGCAACCTCAACCTGACGGGCCAGCTGGGCGACGTCATGCAGGAGTCCGCCCGAGCGGCTCTGTCCTACGCGCGCTCCAATGCGCAGGCGCTGGGCATCCCGGTCGATTTCCGCGACAAGCTCGACCTGCATATTCACATTCCCAAGGGCGCCATCCCCAAAGACGGTCCATCGGCGGGCATCTCGATGGCGCTGGCGATCGTTTCGGCGCTGGCGCAGCGGCCCATCCGCTCCGACGTCGCCCTGACCGGCGAGATCACGCTGCGCGGCCGGGTCCTGCCTATCGGCGGATTGAAAGAGAAGGTGCTGGCGGCCCACCGGATCGGCATCCAGACCATCGTGCTGCCGGCGGACAACCAACCCGACGTGGTCGACATTCCGGTCGACATCCGCAAGCGCCTCACCTTCAAGTTCGTGAACACCATGGACGAAGTGATCGCCGAAGCGTTGCTGCCGAAGTCCGAGGCGGCCGTCAGTGCCGAGCTCACGGAGCCCTCGGCGATCCAGGAGCCCGCTGCGGCCGACGGAAACTAAACCGCGCCGTGCGCCGTCCAGCCGCTTGCGGCGCACTCGCGCTTAAGTGCGTGCGCTCGTGTGCTCGCACAAGCGGCATGCGGCGCGGCGCTCATTCGCGCGAAAGCGCGGCGGCCTGAAGGCCGCTCGGCCCGTAAACTAGGTGGCCACGATGGAGACCCGCTATGACCCGACGGCGGTCGAACAACGCTGGTATGAAACCTGGGAGCAGCGCGGTTACTTCAAACCGCGTGAGAGCCTGACCGGCAAGACCTTCACCATCTCCATGCCGCCGCCCAACATCACTGGGGATCTGCACATGGGCCACGCCATGTACACCCTGCAGGACGTGCTGATCCGCTGGCATCGCATGCTGGGCGATGCGGCGCTCTGGGTACCGGGAACCGACCACGCCGCGATCGCGACCCAGAATGTCCTCGAGAAGCAGCTGGCGCGCAAAGGCTCCTCGAAAGAAGCGATCGGCCGGCAAGCCTGGGATCGCTTGGTGAAGGACTGGTACGAGACCACCGGTCAAACCATCCTGCGGCAGATGCGCCGGCTTGGTTTCTCGGCGGATTGGTCGCGCAACCGGTTCACCATGGACCCGACCTACGTCGACGCGATCCGCTACGCCTTCGTTCAGCTCTGGCGCCAGGGGCTCATCTACCGCGGTCCGCGGATCGTCAACTGGTGCCCGCGCGACCAGAGCGCCATCTCGGACCTGGAGGTTCAGTACGAGGAGACCGATGGCGAGCTCTACTATCTCGACTACCCGGTCGAAGGCGGCGGCGTCATCACGGTGGCGACCGCCCGTCCGGAGACCATGGTCGGCGACACCGGGGTCGCCGTCCACCCCGACGACTGGCGTTACAAGGACCTGATCGGAAAGTCGGTGATGCTCCCGGTCGTGCATCGCCTCGTGCCGATCGTGGCCGATGAGGCCGTCGATCGCGACTTCGGGACTGGGGCGGTCAAGGTCACCCCGGGCCACGACGTCACCGACTACGACATTGGCGAACGCCACCATCTGCCGATCTTGAGCATCCTGCATCTGGACGGCCGGATGAACATCCCGGAGGTGCCCGAATTGAACGGGATGCCGGTGGCAGACGCCCGTGTGCGGATCGTCGAGATGTTGCGGGCGGAGGGCGCGCTGCAAAAGCTCGAGCCCTACCACCACTCGGTTGGCCATTGCGACCGCTGTGGCGCCGTCATCGAACCGATGGTGTCGGCGCAGTGGTGGGTGAAGATGAAACCGCTGGCGGGGCCCGCCATCGGGGTGGCGGAAAACGATGAACTTCGATTCCATCCCGAGCGCTGGCGCGAGCAGTACCTGCGCTGGATGCGCAACATCCGCGACTGGTGCATTTCGCGGCAGCTCTGGCTCGGCCACCGCATCCCGGTCTGGACCTGCGCCAACGGCCACGCGGTCGCCTATGTCAACGACCCGCAGCAGTGCGAACAGTGCGGCAACCGGCAGTTGACCCAGGACCCCGACGTGCTCGACACCTGGTTTTCTTCCGCACTCTGGCCGTATGCGACGCTCGGCTGGCCAGAGGATACCGAGGACCTGCGCCGCTACTACCCGACCCAGGTGCTCGACACCGCCCGAGAGATCCTCTATCTGTGGGTGGCCCGGATGGTCTTCACCGGTTTGCACTTTCTGAACGCGATCCCCTTTTCCGACGTGCTCATCCACGGCACCGTGCTGGCCGCCGACGGGCGCCGGATGAGCAAATCGCTCGGCACCGGCGTGGATCCGCTGGATGTGATCGGCCGTTACGGCGCCGACGCCACCCGGGCCTGGTGCGCCTACTTCGGCACGAGCGGACAGGATATCCGTTTCTCCGAAGAGAAGATCAAGTCCTACCAACTTTTCGCGAACAAGCTCTGGAACGCGACCCGCTTGCTGGTGTTGAAGCTTCCGCCGGGCGCCCCGCCGATGCCCATCGACGAGTCCATGCTGGAGCCGGCCGACACCTGGATTCTCGGCCGGCTGAGCGCGGTCACGCGGCTGGTGACGGAATCCTTCCGGCGCTTTGACTTCGGGCCGGCGATCGACGCCCTGTATGAATTTGCCTGGCACGAGTTTGCCGACGACTATCTCGAGCTGATCAAGCCCCGACTGCAAGCCGGCGATACCTCAACCGCGACCGCCCAGGCGGTGGCCATCGACGTTCTCGAGACGACCCTGCGCCTGCTCCATCCCATCATGCCGTTCGTCAGCGAGGAGCTCTGGCAGCGCCTGCCGCATGAAGGCGAAACCATCATGTACGCGTCCTGGCCCTTGCCGGACGAGACGATCGAAGACCGCCATCTGATGGAGGAGATGGGCCACCTGCTCGACGTGGTGCGCGAGGTGCGCAACCTGCGGCACACCTCGGATCCGCGGGCGCGGCGCCAGCCGGCCCAGGTGACCTCCCCGCGGAAGCTCCTGGCCGAGCCGGTGGGACGGCGCTACCTGGCCACGCTCGCCCAGCTCGAGATCAATGGCGAACTCCCGGAAGGGATGCCCCAGGCGGTGGTGGTCGTCGGCCCAACCACGGTGCGTCTGGGCCTCCCTGCGGATGGCGGGACCGAGGTCGATCGGCTCCGCGGTGAGTTGCAAAAACGACAGCGCGAGATCGATACGATCCAGGCAAAGCTCAGCAACGCCCAGTTCACCGCTAAAGCGCCGACCGCGGTCGTCGATCGGGAACGAGCTCGACTCGCCCATGCGCAGGAGGCCGCCCAGCGGCTGCGCGGGCTATTGGGCGAAAGCGCCGAATTAGGGTAAGGTAGCGGAGACAAAATCCCTGTTTGGTGAGGAGGCGCATTGCCGAACCTGACGTCGCTGAAGCCGCTGCTCTTCATCGTCGTGTTTTACTTGCTGGCTTTCTGGCTCAGTCTGTCGTACTGGGCGTTTCGTGATGCCCGTGAGCGCTCGAACAGCGTGCTGTTCCATGTCTTCGCCACCGGGCTCTCCCTGGTGCTGCCCATCTTCGGCCTTTTCATCTACATGATCATCCGGCCGCCGCTTACGATGGCCGAGCGCCGCGCCCTGGAACTCGAGACCCAGGCACTGGCCGAGCCGGGTGGGCCGGCGCGCGAGCTGCGACCCTGTCCCAGCTGCGGTGAACCGATCGACTCGCAGTACGTGCTATGCCCGCACTGCAAAACCCAGTTCAGTAAACTCTGCCCACGGTGCAACAAGCAGCTCAAACTGGGATGGAGCGTGTGCCCGTACTGCGCCGAAGAAGTTCCCCTGCAGGGCTCAGTCCCCACGCCTCGCATCGCGCGCTAACACGGCCTGACCTGCGAACGACGTAATGCCACTCGCGGCACAGGCCCTGTTGCCTTTTGTCGCGTTGCTGGTCGCGGCGCTCATCGTCCGCTGGCGCCCCCGCCGGCGCATCAACGGCTGGATCGCCGGCGGCGCAACCGGAATTGCCGGGATCATCGCGCTGGTCGAGCTGCTTCGACTCGCCCCTGGCGAGCACGTCGACGTTCCCTACCTTACGACCTTTCCCTACGCCGACCTGGCCGTCCGGTTGGATGGGCTCTCGCTGGCCTACGCCACCACCACCTTGATCACCGCGGCCGCGCTGATGGTGACCCGACAGCTGGTGCGGGGTGACCGGCGCGATCCATGGTTCGGCTGGCTCCTCACCAGTGCCGCAGCCTGCGCCGTCATCCTCGCCGACAACTTGCTCTTGCTATTCATCGCGCTCCAACTGCTGACCCTGGCGTGGAGTGGAGCGCTCGATGAGACTGCGCGACGGCGGCGTGGACTGCGTCTCACGGTCCAGATCGCGGATATCGGGTTGCTGCTGGCCGCGGCCAGCGCCATCCAGTCGGTCGGCACCAGCGCGTTTTCCGGAGTGCCGTCTGACACATTCGGTCTGGCGACGTTCCTCCTGATGCTGCTGCCGGTTGCGGTGCGGGTCGGCGCGCTTGCCTGGGTTTCCAGCGGGCCGCCGGCCGCCGTCACCTTCGAGCCGGCCGTTGCCTGGGTCGCCCCCGCCGGTTACCTGTTGCTTCGGCTCCTCGCCTTGATGGGCGGCCGGCTGCCGGATCGGACCACGGCTGTCGCGTTGTTCGGCGGCGGCGTCCTGGTCGCCATCGGGTTCGCGACCCTGGCGCTGGGCCGTCCCGCCGGGTTGCGCCTGGCGGCGCCGCTGCTGGCGGCGCAGGCCGCCCTCGCGATTGCCTTATCGGCAGGCAGCGAGCCGCTCATGACCGCGGCCAGCACCTGGTTGTGGTTGCTGCTCATCCCGCTCGCCGGGCTGGTCAGCGTCCGGGTCGCGGGCGGGTCGCTCGCGGAGACGCTAACGCTCGTGAACCTGGCCATGGTTCCCGGCAGTATCGGATTCCTCGCCTTGTGGCTGGGAGGCCTGGCCCTGGGGGCGAGCGGGCTCCTCTACGGCATCATTCCGGTCGCGTTCGCCGTGATGCTCCTGGCGATCGCGGCGCTCGGCCGAGCCCGGGGCGTCCGCTCCATCAGTGTGGAGCCCGCCAGCATCTGGGGGGGCGTGC
>VBEE01000094.1 GCA_005881715.1 Chloroflexota bacterium
AATGCCGGTCACACTGAAACAGCTGGCGGCGCGCGCCCGGGTGCATCCCTCGACGATCTCGCGCGTCGCCAACAACGACCCCAGCCTCCGGATCGCGCCCGCAACCCGGACCCGGATCGAGACGCTCCTGCGCGAGACCGATTACCGGCCCAACGGGGTGGCGCGCGGCTTGAAGTTGCGGCAGACCTTCGTCCTGGCCGTGGTGATCCCGGACGTGACCAATCCGTTCTTCGCCGCCCTCTTTCGAGGCGTCGAGGATGGCGCCTCGTCCCGCGGCTACAACGTCCTGCTCTGCAATACGGACGGCAGCCCGGAACGCCAGCGGTCGCACCTGCTCAGCCTGCACGCCCGCCGCGTGGACGGCATCGTCCTGGCCAGTAGCTATCTGAAGGATCCAACCGTGCGCTGGCTGCGCCACCAGGCGATTCCCTATGTGCTGGTCAACCGATTCAGCGACGAGGCACAGGACCCCTTCGTCGGCTCGGACGACCTGGTTGGCGGGCGGCTGGCTACCCAGCATCTGCTCCAGTTACGCCACCGCCGCATCGGTCACCTGGCGGGGAAGGCCACCGTGAGTACCGGCGTCCTTCGGCGGCGCGGATACCTTGCTGCGTTGGCGGAAAACGGCCTCGAGGTCGATAGCGAGTTGATCGCGGAGTCCGGCTATACGGAAGAGGGCGGGGCGCGCGCCGCCGAGCAACTGCTCTCGATGCGCAACCGGCCGACCGCGATCTTTGCCGTGACCGACATGACGGCCGTAGGCGCCTGGGGCGCCGCCCGCCGTATGGGCCTGCGCATCCCCGAGGACGTGGCAATCGTGGGCTACAACGACATCCCGCTGGCGAGCCGGCTGGTTCCGGGGCTGACGACAGTCCACGTCCCGATCCACGAGTTTGGCTCGGCGGCGGCCCGGCTGTTGCTCGAACAAATCGAGACTGGCGACGCCATTCGCCGCCGCGTCATCTTCAACCCCGAGCTCATCGTGCGCGGGTCGACCGTGGCGGGCGCCGATGCATCGGCCGGCCTGCGGCCGATCGCGGCAGCGGCAACCGAATAAGGATGCCGCGTTGACACCTCAAAATCGCGACTGCTATCGTAAACAAACGTTTGCGCGAGGCGACCGCCATCGAGGGGAATGGGATGACCACGGCAAAGCGTGATCGCCACACGATCGGCTGGATCGGCACCGGCCGGATGGGTTCCGTACTGGCGGCCCGGCTGCTCGAACACGGCTGCGACCTCGGGGTGTACAACCGGACGCGGGCCAAGGCTGAACCGCTCGCAAAGCTCGGCGCCCGCATCGTCGATCGGCCTGCGGACCTAGCCGATCGGGACATCGTCATCACCTCGATCGCCGGCTCGCGCGATTTCCTCGACGTGATGACCGGTCCGCAGGGCCTGCTGGCCAACGGCGGCAGGGTCCCCTCGCTGGTGATCGACTCATCGACGGTTTCGATGAAGGTGTCGGAGGAAGTTCGGGCGAAGGCGTCGAGCCTCGGGGCAGACCTGCTGGCTGCGCCGGTCAGTGGCAACCCGAAGGTCGCCAAAGCGGGCAAGCTCAGCCTGGCCGTGTCCGGGCCGAGGGCGGCCTACGACCGCGCGCTTCCTTATCTACAGATGTTGGGGAGCAGCGTGACCTACGTGGGCGAGGGGGAGGCGGCGCGGTTGGTCAAGATCTGTCACAACCTCGTCCTGGGCGCCGTCACGCAGATCCTCGCCGAGACCACCGTGCTCGCCGAGCGGGGCGGCATCAAGCGGGCGGACTACCTGGAATTCATCAACGGTAGCGTGATGGGGTCCACGTTCAGTCGCTACAAGACGCCGGCCTTCGTCAACCTCGATTTCACGCCCACCTTTACCGGCCACCTGTTACGCAAGGACTTCGAACTTGGGCTGGAAGCCGCCCGCCAGCTCAATGTGCCCCTTCCGATTGCTGCCGTCGTCCACCAGATCGTCGTCAGCCTCATCGGGAGAGGCCTGGGTGACGAGGACTTTGCCGCCCTTCTGAAGCTGGAGGCCGGCGGCGCCAACCTCACGCTGCAGCCGGACGGGCGAGCGATTTCCGACGGGCTCGAATCCGTCGAGGCGCTTGGTGGCCACCGCTAAGGCCGAGTTCACGGTCACGTCGGTGCCGGCGCCGGGCCGCATGCATGTCGATTGGGAGGAACGGGTGGACTTTCGCCGCCTCCATGCGTATCGCCTGGGACGAGCCCGCCAGGCGATCGCGGACGCCGGACTCGGCGCGGTCCTCGTCTTCGACATGAACAACATCCGCTACCTGACCAGCACGACCATCGGTGAGTGGGCCCGCGACAAAGTCGCGCGGTTCGCGATTCTCACGCGCACCGGCGATCCGATCCTGTGGGACTTCGGCTCCGCGGCCAAAGCCCATCGGCTGCACGCGCCATGGCTGAAGCCGGAGAACTCGCGCGCCGGCATGACGGGGTTGCGCGGATCAGTGGCGCCGGAAGCCGGACTTTCGGATGACGTCGCGCGGACCGTCAAGGACATCATGCGCGAGCAGGGCGTCGCCGGCGAGCCACTTGGCGTTGACATCGCAGAGATGCCGATGGTCTTCGCCCTGCAGGCATGTGCGATCAAGGTGGTGGACGGTCAGCAGGCAATGCTCGATGCCCGTCAGATCAAGTCCAAGGACGAGATCACGCTGCTCAGCATGTCCGCGGCCCTGGTCGATGGCGTCTACCAGACGATCTATGAGGTGCTCAAACCCGGAATCCGCGAGAATGAGGTCGTCGCCATCGCGAACAAGCAGCTCTATGACATGGGCTCCGACGACGTCGAGGCGATCAACGCGGTATCCGGTGAGCGCTGCAGCCCGCATCCGCACGTTTTTTCCGATCGCCTGATCCGCCCGGGTGACCAGGCATTCTTCGACATCATCCAGGCCTACAACGGCTACCGCACCTGCTACTACCGGACCTTCAACGTGGGCCGGGCGACGCAGAGCCAGCGCGACGCCTACAAGCAGGCTCGCGAGTGGATCGATGCCGGGATCGACATGGTCAAGCCTGGACTGACCACCGATCTCATCGCCAAAGCCTGGCCAAAGGCGCAGGACTTCGGCTTCGACAGTGAGATGGAAGCGTTCGGGCTGCAGTTCGGCCACGGGCTCGGACTCGCACTCCACGAGCGGCCGATTATCAGCCGACTCAACTCGCTGCAACACCCGGTTGAGCTGAAGGAAGGCATGGTATTCGCGCTCGAGACCTACTGCCCGGCCGACGATGGCCATTCCGCCGCGCGCATCGAGGAGGAAGTCGTGGTGACCGCGACGGGGCACGAGGTGATCACCCTCTTCCCCGCCGAACAGCTCGTCATCGCGAACGCCTATTGAGCACCCGGGTCGAAAAACCGCCGGCCGCTGAGGTCGACCGCCCGACGCGGTTGCGGCTCTATCAGCTGATGGTCGAGCTGCGCGATTTCGAGCAGCGCGCCTACGAGCTGTTCCTCGAGAACCTGGTACGCGGCACCAGCCACCTGGCGCTTGGTCAGGAGGCGATCTCCGCGGGCTATGCCGTGGCGATGCGCGCCGATGACTACACGTTCTGCACCTATCGGGGCCACGGGCATACGCTGGCCAGGGGCGCATCGATGGCCGGCGCGATGGCGGAGCTGCTCGGGCGAGGGAACGGCATGCTGCATGGCAAGGGCGGGTCGATGCATCTGACCGACGTCAGACACGGCGCCATGGGATCCTATGCGATCGTCGGGGCTCACTTGCCCATCGCCGCCGGCGCCGCCTGGTCCGCACAGGTTCGTAAGTCGGGACAGGTCGCCGTCTGTTTCTTCGGCGACGGCGCGACCAATATCGGGGCATTCCACGAGGCGCTCAACCTCGCCGTCGTCTGGAAGCTTCCTGTGGTTTTCGTGTGCGAGAACAACCAGTACATGGAATACACGCCGATTGCATCCGTCACCGCCGTCGAGCATCCCGCGGCAGACCGCGCATCCGCCTACGGGTTGGAATCGATCCTGGTCGATGGCAACGACGCGGACATCATCTACCAGACGGCGCGGCAAACGATCGACAGGGCGCGCACCGGTGGCGGCCCTTCACTGGTCGAAGCGCTGACCTACCGGCACGGCGGGCACTCCCGAGCCGACCCTGCGAAGTACCGGCCGGAGGCGGAGGTTCGCGAGTGGTTGCAGCGCGACCCGGTCAAGCGCTATCGCGAACGGCTGCTCACGAACGGAATCTCGGAGACCCAGGTCAACGAGATCGAGACCCGCGCGCAGCAGAAGGTCGATGCGGCAACGGAAGAGGCGCGCCGCGGCGATCCGGCGCGGGTCGAAGAGATCGAGCGACAGGTCTGGGGTGATGGGAGTGCGGCATGGCGGAACTGAGCTTCAGGGAGGCGATCGCCGCCGGCATCGCGCAGGAGATGGCGCGTGATCCGCTGGTCTATTTCATCGGCGAGGACATCGGCGCCGCGGGCGGGGTGTTCAAGGCGACGGTGGGGCTTTTCGAGCAATTCGGGCCCGACCGGGTGCGCGACACGCCGATTTCGGAGCAGGCGATTATCGGGGCCGCCATGGGCGCCGCCATGACCGGACTGCGGCCGATCGCTGAGATCATGTTTTCGGACTTTCTCGCCACTTGCTGGGATATGGTGGCCAATCAGGTCGCGAAGACGCGCTACATGACGGACGGCCAGGTCTCATTGCCACTGGTCATTCGGACCGCCAACGGCGGCGGCACGCGCTTCGGCGCCCAGCACTCGCAGAGCCTCGAGAACTGGGGGATGGCGGTGCCAGGCCTGAAAGTGGTTGCGCCGTCAAATCCCGCCGACGCGAAGGGCTTGCTCGCCGCCGCCATCCGCGATCCCGACCCGGTGCTGTTCTTCGAGCAGAAATCGCTCTACGGCGTCAAAGGCGAGGTGCCCGACGGAGAGCACGTCGACCGGCTCGGCTCCGCCAGGGTGCTTCGAGACGGCAAGGATTGCACCATCGTCGCCCTGGCCGCCATGGTTCCCAGGTCGCTCGATGCGGCGGAGCGGCTGGCCGCCATGGACATCGAGGCGACGGTGGTCGACGTGCGAAGCCTGGTCCCGCTCGATACCCGGACGATCCTCAGCGCGGTGACGAAGACCGGGCGGCTCTTCACGGTCGAGGAGAATCCGCGGCTCTGCGGCTGGGGCGCCGAGATCGCCTCAATCGCCGCCGACGAATGCTTCGACGACCTGGACGGTCCGATCGTTCGAATCACGACGCCGCACGTGCCGCTGCCGGCCGCCGACGTGCTCGAGGACGCCGCGATGCCCTCGGTGGAGAGGATTGTCGAGACGGTGAAACGCGCCATGCGCTGACGAACGCTGAGCTGCTGGACCCCAGCCGATCGACCGAGCTAGGCCTCGACGGGCACCCCCACCTCGATCGGGTTGCTGATCGGATTCTGGCTCCACTCAAACCAGCCGCCGTCGTAGACGGCGATCCGCGGCCAACCCATCAGGTAGGCGTAGAACCAGGTCTCACTTGCGCGCCAGCCCGTCCCGCAGTAGAACGCGACCCACTTGTCGGCGTGGATCCCGGCCTGCTTCCAGTTGGCCGCGATCTCCGGGTAGGCGCGCATCGTATTGTCGACGTTGCGGTAGTGCTCCATGTGGTAGGCGTCTGAACCGCAGTTCCCCCAGATATCGCCGGCAATCCGACCGGCCGGGACGATGTAGTTGTATCCGCTGACCGCGCCAATGTGCTCCTTCCAGGTGCGGACGCTGACGAGGGCGGCATGCTCCTGGTCGGATAGGATCTGCTTGGCGTCGTCGATGTCGATGATGACGTCCGAGCGCTGCGGGATCCGGGCACCGAAGGACGCGACCGGCACTGGCTCACGGAGGACCGTCTCCAGCGGGTTACCTGCCTGGACCCAGTGGTCGTATCCGCCATCGAGCAGCCGGATGTCGTCGACGCCGGCGTAACGAAGGATCAAGGCCGCGCGGCATGCGGCGATCTGTCCGGCTCGGCGTCCGGGCCATTTCTCGTTGGCGTGGCCCTCGGTATCCCGACCATAAAGGATGACCGTCGTTTCGCGGGTGATCCCGAGCGAGCGCAGGGCTGCCTCAAGCTCTTCTGGCGGTCGACGGTTCCAATCTCTCGGATT
>VBEE01000095.1:0-3210 GCA_005881715.1 Chloroflexota bacterium
AGCAGCTCGGCAATCTTCAGCTCGTCCGGGCCGACCCCATCGATTGGTGACAAGGCTCCATGCAGGACGTGATAGAGCCCGTGATACTCGCCGGTCCGTTCGATGGCGAGCACGTCGAGGGGCTCTTCCACCACGCAGAGCACGGTCCGATCTCGCCTGGGCGAGAGGCAGATCGTGCACTGCTCGCCTTCGGCGATGAAGAAGCAGTCGTTGCAGAACCGGATGCGTGCCTTGACCTCGGTGAGCGCCGCGGCCAGCCGGTCCACGGACTCTCTCGGCGTCCGCAAGATATAGAAGGATAGGCGCTGGGCCGTCTTCGGCCCGATCCCTGGAAGCCGGCCAAGTTCCTCCATTACCCGAGCAAGCGCTGCCGGGACTTCAGCCATTCCCCAGGATCTCAGCCACCCGGACGGTCCCTACCCCATCAACCCCGGCGGTAGCCCCATGCCGGCCGTGACCGCCCCCATCTCCCTGGTCGCCAGCTCGCGCGCCTTCTCCATCGCGTCGTTGACCGCGGCGAGAACCAGGTCCTGCAGCATCTCCACGTCCGCCGGGTCGACGACCTCCGGCTTCACGGTGACGGAGAGCACCTTCTGATGTCCATTGGCGACGACTTCGACCATCCCCCCACCGGCGGTCCCGGTCACGGTTTTCTCGCCCAGCTCTTCCTGGATCTTCGCCATTTTGGCCTGCATCTGCTGGAGCTGCTTGAGCATCTTGAACTGCTGCCCCATCTAGCCTCTCCCTCGCGGGGTGACCCGCACATTCGTGGCGTCAAAACGGTTCATCGCCTCTTTGACAAGGGGGTCATCGGCAATCGAGGCCGATGTTCGCGCCGGCGGCGAGCCCGCGGCCGGCTCGGCCGGCTTGTCCGCCGCCACCAGCTCCAGTCGCGCGTCGGGACCAAAGATGTCGCGCACCGCGGCCAGCATCGTCTCCCGATTGGACGCCTTTTGCATCAGTTCGGCGTGGGCCGGATAGCGAAATTCAATTCGAACCAGCCCATCCCGCACCGCCACCAGGCGCGCGTCCATCAGCAAGCTCGCCACCGGCTTGGGCAGGCGGTTCTTGAGCGCATCCCATCGCGCGTCTGGTCCTGCCACGCTCTCGGCCGGCGCCATCGCCGGCTCGATGACCCGCTCGCCACCCACCGCATCAGCCGCGGGCAAGGCCGGCGTCACCAGTAGTGGCACCGGCTGACTCATGTTCTGCAGCAACGTCACCTCAAGCAACAGCCGCGCATCCGCTCCTTTGCGAAGCTCGGGCTCCATCTCCATCAAGCCTTTCCACAGGTTGAGGAGCGCATTTCTGCCGGCGGCTCGCCCGATCTTTTCGAGGGCCGCCGACGGCGCGCCGCCAAGCCCTTCCTGATCCTTATACCCCACCGACAGCAGGGCGGCTTCCCGGATCGCGCCCAGCAGGCCACGAACCAGCTGTCGCACGTCGCCGCCGGCGTCGTAGAACGTTTGTAACTGTCCTAAGGTTTGGGCCGCATCGCCCTCCGTCACGGACGCCAGCATTCGCACCAGCGTGTCGGGGTCGGCCAACCCCAGCAACTCATGCGTCTTTTGCACAGTCAGCTCTTCGCCCCCCTGCGAGATCAGCTGATCGAGCAGCGTGATACCGTCGCGCATCGAGCCCCGCGCGAGACGCGCCAGCAGCGCCAGGCTTCCCGGGTCGACTCTGACCTTCTCCTGATCGACGATCATCGCCAGCCTCGCCGCGATCGCTCCCGTCTCGATCCGACGGAAGTCGAACCGCTGGCAGCGGGAGGCGACCGTCAACGGGATTTTGTGCGGTTCGGTCGTCGCCAGCACAAAGACGACGTGCGGCGGCGGCTCCTCGAGCGTCTTCAGCAGGGCGTTGAAGGCCTCCGTCGTCAGCATGTGCGCCTCATCGATGATGTACACCTTGACCTTCAACACGGCCGGTAGATACTTCACCCGTTCCCGCAGGTCACGGATTTCGTCGATGCCGCGGTTGGAGGCGGCATCGATCTCGATCAGGTCGACGGCCGCGCCGCTTCCGATCTCGACGCAGTTCGTGCAGACGCCGCACGGCTCCGCTCCCTGGAGGTTCAAACAGTTGATCGCCTTGGCCAGGATCCGGGCGGTCGACGTCTTCCCGGTGCCGCGTACGCCGGAGAAGAGATAGGCATGCGCGACCCGGCTCTGCTCGACCGCGTTCTTGAGCGTCTGGGCAATCGCATCCTGCCCGACCAGCTCGCCAAATTTCTGGGAGCGGTACTTGAGGTAAAGGGTCTGGTAGGCCATCGCTGCCCGACAATTCTACGGGCCGGCTGAGCCGGCGGCGCGATTGATTTAACCGATCGCGCCGACCCCGATCGCCGCCTGTTCGCGCACGTACCGATGCGCCAGCATGATCGCGATGGCGCCCTCGTGCACCGCCACGGAAACCTGGCTCTCCGCACCGTGGCGCACATCGCCGGCCGCAAAGACGCCCGGAAGGCTGGTCTCCAGCCAGAGCGGTGCGCGGTCCAACGGCCATGCCTGCGCTCGCGCCTGGTGGGACTCCAGGTCCGGGCCGGTCAGAAGATAGCCGTCCTGGTCGCGCTCCGCGGTGCCCTTCAACCAGGCGGAGCCGGGCTCAGCTCCCATCAGGACGAACAAGCCATGCACGCCCACCGCCTCGGTCGTCCCGCTGACGCGATGGCGAACGATGACGCCCTCCAGGCGACTCTCGCCGTAGGCATCGACCACCTGGCTGTTGACGCGCACCCGGATATTGCGGGTGCGTTCGATCTGTTTGACGAGGTCAGCCGACAGACTGACGTCGGTCCCGCCCCGCAGCACGACCGTCACATTCCGGGCGTGTCGGGCCAGCGCCACAGCGGCCGGCCCGGTTGAAGGGTCGGCGCCGACGACGACGACGTCTTCCCCGGTCAAGGCTTCCGGCTCCGAGACCGTGGTGCCATAGGCCACGCCTTTGCCCGCAAGCCGGTCGACGTTGTGGATGCCGAGCCGCCGGATGGCGGCGCCGGTTGTGATGACGGCCGACCGGCAGATCACCTCAGCGCCATCGGCGAGCCGCACGGAATAGCCGATGCCACGTGGGGTGAGTCCGGCCGCGCGGTTGATGATGAACCCGGCGTTGAATAACGTGGCCTGGTTGGAGAGGCGCCGAGCCAGCTCGTCACCGCTGATCCCGTCCGGAAAGCCCGGGTAATTGCGGATCATGGCCGCGTTCCCC
>VBEE01000095.1:3314-10747 GCA_005881715.1 Chloroflexota bacterium
TCGCAGGATCGGTCACGAAGGACCAAGTCTAGATCGGCGCGACCAGACAGGTCGGCCCGCCGTCCGCAAAAAGGAACTCGTCGAGCTCGACCTCGACGACGGACTCGCCGGCGCTGAGCAGCGCCGTGGCGGCTTCGGGAAATCCGCGGGCGACAAAACAAGGACCACCGGCCGCCAGGACGTTCGCTCCGCCGACGGCAGCATCGGGAATCAGCAGCCGCTCGACGTCATCCGGCGCCGTGTCCGGACCCGCCGCGTCCAGCGATCGAAATCCGGATTGGGTCCCGATCAACCGCCGGGCGCGGAGGGGCGTGATCGCGGATGCCAGATGCAGTCGATCGTCGACCGGACAGAGAAATGCGTGATAGCCGAAGCGGCCCACCGCACTGGCGAGCTGTCGCGCGCCCGCTTCGTTTGTCCGTGCCGACACACCGATGGCGACGCGCGTCCCATACGTGATCACGTCACCGCCGTCGAGCGTTCCCGGATCACGGATCTCCACAACATCGGCGCCGGGGGCCAGGCGCCGAGCACACCCCAGCACCGACGCAACCTCACGTCGCCGGGAGGGCGCGCCGGGCCGGGCCGCCACCAGCAGCGCCGTCTTCCCATCGCCCGGCGATGGAAACGCCAGGAGCGTGTCCCACGTGAAGCACGCGTCCGGCATGTCCGCTTCCGGCGGCAGCAGCGTCACGGCCACTGCCGCATCCTCGAGCGCCCGGACGTACGCCGTGTGCTCCGCCCGAGCCCGCCCGGGATCGATGCGATCGCGGTGTGGATGCCCGGAGAGCGCCCGCCGCAACGCGTCGCTCGGCGGTCGCATGATCAGCCGCACGACGGAATTCTGCACCCTCCATACTGGTTCTGGATGTCCGATTTCCGCTAGCCAGGTGGGCCGTCACCCGCCACAATGAAACATCGTGATGGCTTCGCAACTCGACTTCGAGCGTTGTTATCGGGCCGTCGAGAGCGCAGACGCCCGCTTCGACGGCTGGTTCATCACCGCCGTCACGACGACCGGCATCTACTGCCGGCCGAGTTGCCCGACACCGGTTCGTCCCAAGCGCGCCAACGTGCGGTTCTATCCGACGGCGGCCGCCGCGCAGCTCGCCGGCTTTCGCGCCTGCAAACGCTGCCGCCCGGACGCCTCCCCCGGCTCACCCGAGTGGAACGTCCGCGGGGATCTCGTGGGGCGGGCGATGCGCCTGATCGCAGACGGGACGGTGGACCGGGAAGGCGTCGCGGGACTTGCGTCCCGGCTTGCCGTGAGCGAGCGTCACCTGCACCGCTTGCTGCTTGGCGAGCTCGGCGCCGGACCGCTGGCGATCGCTCGTGCCCAGCGCGCGCAGTCGGCACGCACCCTGATCGAAACCACCGATCTGCCGTTCACGGACGTCGCGTTTGCGGCAGGCTTCGAGAGCATCCGGCAGTTCAACGACACCATCCGTGAGGTGTTTGCGCTGCCGCCCACCGAGCTCCGCAGGCGTGGCCGGCGTCGCGGCGAAGAAGTCGTTGAAGGCGCGCTCACGCTCCGCCTTCCCTACCGGTCGCCATTCGATGGGGCCACGCTGTTCGCCTGGCTGCGCGCCCGGGCGCTGCCGGGCGTCGCGGAAGCCCGGGACGGGGTCTACCGCCGGACGCTTCGCCTGCCGCGCGGCGCCGGCATCGCGACCCTGGAACCTGTCGATGCCCACATCCGGTGCACACTGCGGCTCGAGTCGATGGCGGACCTGACCAGCGCCGTGCGGCAATGCCGCCGGCTTCTCGACCTCGACGCCGACCCGATCAGCGTCGCCGAGGTTCTGTCCCGCGATCGGCGCCTCTCCCCCATCGTCAAAAAGCGACCTGGACTGCGCGCCCCGGGCGCGGTCGACGGAACGGAGCTCGCCATCCAGGCGATCCTCGGACAGCAGGTATCGCTGACCGCCGCCCGGACGCTGGCCCTGAGGCTGGTGACCGCCCATGGCGACGTCATCAAGATCGCCGACCCGACCCTCACCCATCTATTTCCAGGCGCGCCGGCGATCGCGGCCGCGGATCTCTCCAGGCTAGGCGTCCCGGCGACCCGTCGGGCGACATTGCGTGCTCTGGCGCAGGCCGTTGCCGCCGGCGACCTGGCGTTGGACCCCGGAGCGGACCGGGTGGAGGTCTATCGGAAACTCCGCGAACTGCCAGGGATCGGTGATTGGACGGCGGGCTACATCGTGATGCGCGCGCTCGGCGACCCGGATACGTTTCTGCCAGGTGACCTTGGCATTCACCGAACATTCGGCGGCGTGGCGCCCGTGGCGAACTTATGCGACCCACCAGTTGTGGGCGACGCTCGCTGATCAAGAGCGGATCCCAAAAGGAGTTCAATGATGCACAACAAGCCGATGCTCCACTCCACCACCCATCCGACCCCGGTGGGCACCCTTACGCTCGTGGCCTCCGACCGTGGACTGCGGGCCGTTGTCTGGCCGAAGTCGTCGCGGAAAGGCACTGGAGTCAACGGGCGTCCCCATCGCAATCCGGACCATCCGATCCTGAAGACCACGGCCAGGCAACTCGACGAGTACTTCTCCGGCGAGCGGAGCACGTTTGACATCCCACTCGACCTCGAGGGCACGCGTTTCCAGGTCGCGGCCTGGCGCTCGCTGGCGCAGATTCCATTCGGGAGCACTACGACCTATGGACGCCAGGCGGCCGGACTCGGCATCCCGACCGCGGCCCGAGCCGTCGGCGCCGCCAATGGAGCGAATCCAGTGTGTATCGTGCTCCCCTGCCATCGCGTCATCGGCTCCAATGGTTCCCTGACCGGCTTCGGCGGCGGGCTGCCGGTCAAGCAGTGGTTGCTCGACCACGAAGCGCGGGTACTTGCCGCATCTCCGTCCCCCTCGCGAGGAGGGGCGCCTTCATCTCGGGGTGGGGGTTACAGTATCGATTCGACACCATGGCAGCATCGGCTACCCGTGCAGACGCGCTTGTCCATGCCCGTGGCCTGACCAAGCGCTTCGACAAACTGGTCGCGGTCGACGCGATCGACTTCGACGTCCAGCGGGGCGAGGCGTTCGGCTTCCTCGGACCGAACGGCGCCGGCAAGACGTCGACGATGCGCATGATCGGCTGCGTCTCGTCGCCGTCCGGTGGCGAGCTTCGTGTGCTCGGCCTCGATCCGGTGATCGACGGCCCGCGAATCCGAGCGAGGCTGGGGGTGGTGCCCCAGGCCGACACGCTCGACATGGAACTCCGGGTCGACGAAAACCTGCTCACCTACGCCCGCTACTTCGATATTCCGCGTGACGTCGCGCGAGCCCGCACGCAGGAGTTGCTCGAGTTCGTCCAGCTCAAGGACCGCGCCAAAGACGAAGTCGAGCCCCTCTCCGGTGGCATGAAACGACGGCTCACGATCGCCCGTGCGCTCGTCAACGAGCCCGGCCTTCTCCTGCTCGACGAGCCCACGACCGGCCTCGACCCGCAGGCGCGGCACCTGGTTTGGGATCGCCTTTACCGGCTCAAGCAGCAGGGCGTGACCATCGTCCTGACCACGCACTACATGGACGAGGCCGAGCAGCTGTGCGACCGGTTGGTCGTGATGGACAAGGCGAAGATCGTCGCGTCCGGGTCGCCGCGTAGCTTGATCGACCAGTACTCGACCCGCGAGGTGCTCGAACTCCGCTTTCCGATTGACGCGGCTCCAGCGCTCGATGGCAAGCTCGATGGCATCGCCGAGCGCGTCGAGGTCTTGCCCGACCGCGTGCTGCTCTACGCGCACGACGGCGAAGCCGCCGCCTCCGCGGTGCATCAACGCGGCCTCCGGCCGGAGAGCACACTGGTCCGGCGAAGCACGTTGGAAGACGTGTTCCTACGCCTCACCGGGCGGAGCCTGATCGAATGACCGCCGGCAGCGAATGACAGGCGCTCTGCGCGTCGTCGAGCACCACCTGATGGTCTACCGCCGCACCTGGAAGGGTGGGATGTTCGTATCGTTCGCGTCGCCGATCCTCTTCCTGGCCGCAATCGGCATCGGCCTTGGAAGCCTGATCGCGCGCGGCCCGGTGCACACCGTCGGCGGTGTCTCCTACCTGACGTTCCTCGCCCCCGGTCTGCTGGCCGCCACCGCCATGCAGACCGCGTTCGTGGAGACGACGTACCCCGTCATGGCCAAGATCCAATGGCTGCGGACCTACGACGGCATGCTGGCCACCCCGCTCACCGTCAGGGACGTGCTCGGTGGCGAAATTGGCTGGCTCGTGATCCGGCTGGCGACGACCGCCTTCGCGTTTTTCCTTGTCATGGTTCTCTTCGGCACGGTGCACTCGCTGGTGGCGCTGCTCATGATCCCGGTCGTCGTCCTCAATGGGCTTGCGTTCGGCGCGCCGATCTTCGCTTTCACCGCCACCCAGCGCAAGGACAAAGGCTTTCCCACCATCGGCCGGTTCATCATCACCCCGCTGTTCCTGCTCGGTGGCGTCTTCTTCCCGATTGCGCAACTGCCGCCGATTGCTCAGGGAATCGCCTGGGCGACCCCGCTCGCCCATAGCGTCGTCCTGTCTCGCAGCCTGGCCATCGGTGGGATGAACCCATCAGCGCTCATCGACGTGGCCGTGCTTGCCGCGTATGCAACGCTCGGCATCATCGCGGCCAGCATCACACTTCCGCGGAGACTGGTTCGATGATCGCCGTCCTCGCGCGCCGGCGTCCGGTGCAGCTGCCCGCGGCTGGGCGCGCCGCCCACCTGGTGGAACGCAACGCGATCCTGTACAGGCGGGAGTGGACGCTGATCGTGTCCGGCTTCTTCGAGCCCCTGCTGTACCTGCTGGCGATCGGCTACGGGGTTGGCGCCCTGGTGGGCTCGGCGGTGACGCTCAATGGGCGGGCGATCCCCTACGCCGCGTTCGTGGCCCCGGCGATGATGGCGTCATCGGCAATGAACGGCGCGATCTATGAGACAGCCTTCAACTTCTTCTACAAGTTGAAGTACGTCAAGCTCTACGACGCCATCCTGGCAACGCCGCTCGGCGTGGCCGACGTCGCGCTCGGGGAGGTCACCTGGGCGTTGATCCGCGGCACGCTCTATGCGCTCGGCTTCATCGTGGTCATGGCCGCGCTCGGCCTCATCTTGTCGCCGTGGGCCATCCTGGCCGTGCCGGCCTCCATGCTGATCGGCTTCACCTTCGCCGCCGTCGGTACCGCCGCCTCGACTTTCGTCCGAACCTGGCAGGATTTCGATCTGGTCCTGATCGTGATGATTCCGCTCTTCCTCTTCTCGGCGACGTTCTATCCGATCACGCTCTATCCCGGACCGCTGCAGGTCTTCATCCAGCTCACGCCGCTCTATCACGGTGTCGACTTGCTGCGGAGCCTGACGACGGGAAGCATCGGCCCCTCGATCCTTTTCGATCTCCTCTATCTCGTGGTCCTGGGTTCCGCAGCCCTGCTCGTGGCCGGTGCCCGGCTCGAACGGCTCCTCCTCAAGTGAGTGCACCGTTCGGCCCGTCGCCGTCAACGCAGGCGCTACATTACTAGCCATGCACCCCGGCAATAACCTGACGCGCGATGAAGCCCGTCGCCGGGCTGAGCTGATCCAGACGCCGCTGTACGACATTTCGCTCGATTTGACCAGGGACAGCGACACCTTTACCTGCGAAGCCACCATCCACTTCCTTTGCCAGCAGCCTGGGACAGACTCGTTTATCGATTTCCTGGCCCCCTCGGTCGACAGCTGCGAGCTGAACGGCGCGGAGGTCGCCAAGGAAGCCTTCAATGGCGCCCGCATCATGCTCAGCAACCTTCGCGATGCGAACGAGCTGCACGTGCTGGGGACATGCGCCTACCAGAACGTCGGCGCCGGGCTCTGCCGCTTCAAGGATCCGGTCGACCACAAGATCTACCTCCACAGTCAGTTCGAGACCTTCGACGCCCACCGCATGTTTCCCTGTTTCGATCAGCCGGACCTCAAAGCGAGCTTCACGTTCACGGTCCTGGCGCCGAGCGACTGGATCGTGGTCTCGAACAACCCTGGGCAAGCGCAGCAAGTGGCGGGCAAGGAGAACATCAAGCGCTGGACGTTCGGGGCGACTCCCAAGATGTCCTCCTACCTGACCGCGATCGTGGCCGGGCCCTACCATGGCGTGCGCGACCGCCACGGCGACGTCGACCTCGGGCTCTTCTGCCGGCAGTCCCTGGCGCAGTACCTCGATCCGGATGAGATTTTCACCGTCACGAAGCAAGGTCTCGATTTCTACGGCCAGGCCTACAAGTACCCCTATCCCTTCCAGAAGTACGACCAGCTCTTCGTCCCCGAGTTCAGCGCCGGCGCGATGGAGAATATCGGCTGCGTCACCTTCAATGAGTCGATGGTCTTCCGCTCCAAGGTGACCGAGGCCGTCCGGGAGGACCGGGCAAACGCCATCCTGCACGAGATGGCCCACATGTGGTTTGGCGACCTGGTCACCATGCGCTGGTGGGATGACCTCTGGCTGAACGAGAGCTTCGCGACGTTCATGTCGGTGCTGGCCCAGGTCGAGGCCACTCGCTTCAAGAACGGTTGGGTCACGTTTGCCAACCAGTACAAGACGGGTGCCCGCCGCCAGGACCAGCTGCCCACGACCCATCCGGTCGCCGCCGACATCCCCGATATCGAGTCGGTCTATTTGAATTTCGACGCGATCACCTACAACAAGGGCGCCTGCGTGCTTCGTCAGCTGGTCGCCTACGTGGGACAGGACACGTTCCTCCGCGGCGTGCAGCGCTATGTCAAGCAGCGGCAATATGCCAACGCCACGCTCGCGGACTTTCTCTCCGACGTCGAAGCTGGATCGGGTCGAGACCTCAAGGCCTGGTCAAAGGTCTGGCTGGAGACCGCGGGCCTGAACACCTTGCGACCGCTTGCCGTCTCCCAGAGCGACACGATCGGTTCCCTGACCATCCAGCAGGAAGCGCCACCCGAGCACCCGACGATCCGGCCGCATCGCCTTGCCGTGGGCCTCTACGATCGCCAGGCCGAGACCTTGCAGCTCCGCCGGCGGGTCGAACTCGACGTCGCGAACGAAAGCACGCCGGTCACCGACCTGGCTGGCGAGCGAATGGCCGATCTCGTGCTGGTGAACGACGAGGACCTGACCTACGCCAAGATCCGCCTCGACGAGCGCTCGCTTAAGACGGCGACCGAGCATCTCGCCGAGCTCACCGACCCGTTGGCGCGGGCCATCACGTGGGCGGCACTCTGGGACATGCTGCGCGACGCGGAGATTCCCGCCCGCCTCTACCTCCCCTTGATTCTCAACAATATTCGTGGCGAGACCGACATCGGCGTGGTTCAGGACCTGCTGGCCCAGGCGTCGTCGGCCGTATGGATCTATGGCGACCCGACGAACGCCGACTCAGCGCTGCAGATCCTTGCGGAACACGCGCTGCGGGCACTCGACGGCTCCCCGCCCGGCAGCGACCTT
>VBEE01000095.1:10761-11546 GCA_005881715.1 Chloroflexota bacterium
CGGTCCCCGGAGCACCTGTCGGTCGTGCGCGGCCTGCTCGATGGGATCAAGGTCTTCACCGGCCTGAAAGTGGACACCGACCTGCGCTGGGCACTCGTCGGGGCGCTCGCCGGCGTGGGCGCCGATGACGGCCTGATCGACGCCGAGCTGAAACGCGATCCTACCGATGACGGACAGCGCCATGCGGCCGCGGCGCGCGCCGCCCGTCCCACGGTCGAGGCGAAGGAGCAGGTCTGGGCGTCGTTGATCGAGGATCTCACGCTTCCCCTGGCA
Organism: Chloroflexota bacterium; assembly: GCA_005881715.1. GTDB lineage: Bacteria > Chloroflexota > Dormibacteria > CF-121 > CF-121 > CF-13. The sequence goes on from VBEE01000095.1 coordinate 11,035, forward strand.
ACCATGCGGTCCATGATGCGGGGATTTCATCGATTCGACCAGCGCCGCCTGCTCGAGGCCTACAGTGCACGCTACTTCGGCGCCCTGGCCAACTTCTGGAAGGAGCGCGACATCGAGATCGTCCTGGCGTTCGCCCGCATGATGTATCCGACGGTCCTCGTCGGCGACGACACGGTCAGGGCTACCGAGCGATATCTCGCTGGCAAGGACGTTCCTGGTCCGATCCGTCGCGTGCTACTCGAGGCCAAGGACAACATGGAACGGGCGATGCGTGGCCGTGCCGTCGATGCCGCGGCGGCCAAGGGCGATCGAATCCCCGCTTAAGTCCTGAGCCGGACCGGGACGGATTATTCACCGCGAAACGGGATAGAGCACCCTTGGCGGCTAGCAGCTTTTATGTGAGGATGGCTAGCACCAAGCACAGAAGACTTCCGCTCAAGCGAACGCGAATGTATCCGGCCGGATCGAGATGGCCGCTGCGCACCTCAGTGACCAGCTGGCGCTAAGGGGAG
>VBEE01000095.1:11608-27191 GCA_005881715.1 Chloroflexota bacterium
GTGGTCGAGCTGCCGGACCGGAACGTGATCTGCGACTGCGGCTGTCCACTGATCGAGGTCAATATCCTCAGCGGTGATACGTTCGTTATCGGCTCGTACGACACCTTCAACACGGCCGTCAATGTCTGCGGCAACCAGATCGGCGGCACACCGGTCATCTTCGACGACAACGGCAACATGATCAGCTTCGATAACACGAGCGGCCTCGACTCGGTCGATGCCAGCCAGGTTGCCTGGGTGGAGTGCGACGTCAACCAGGGCGTCTCGTTCTGGTAGTGGAGCGCTAGAGGTCTGGCCATGCAGGCCTCAGCCGTAGCGGACGAGTCGGGCACCTCCCCGACTCGTCCCTGGTTTGCGAGTCTGGTTCCCGAGCGCCCGGCGCTGGCTCCCGGGGTCGAGCTGGCCGGCATCTTCGCGGACGGGGCCTTCAAAGAGCCCCAGTGGCTGATCGTGCGCAACGGGCACTTCCTTCAAGTCCCGGAGCTGATCTACCGCGTCGCCGAATATGCCGATGGGCAGCGCACCCTGGGCGAGATCGCCGCCATGATCACCGCCAGCACGGGCTGGAATCTGACGGCGCAGCACGTTCACTGGATCTTGCTGTCCAAGCTGATGCCGGTCGCCATCGTCCTGCCGGATGGACCCACCGCCCAGCTCAACTCCCGCCGGACGTCACCGCCGCCGCTTCAACTGCGCCTGAAGCGAAAGGTGCTCGGTCCGCGAGCGATCGAGCCCATCACCACCGTCCTGCGCTTCCTGTTCCTGCCGCCACTCGTGATTCCGATCATGGTGGCGGTCATCCTGGCCCATGCATGGCTTTATGTCCAGCACGGGATGATGGCCAGCATTCGGGACGCGATCTATACCGCCGGCGCGCTACCCGGCGTGCTGTTGCTCATCCTCGCCTCGGCCATCGTGCACGAGTTTGGCCATGCCTCCGCCCTCCACTACGGGGGAGGTCGCGCCAGATCCATCGGCGTCGGCCTCTACTTGATTTATCCGGCCTTCTACACCGACACCACCGACAGCTACCGGCTGGGACGCTGGGCCCGCGTCCGCACCGATCTTGGCGGTTTCTATTTCCAGTTCATCTTCGCCCTGGCGGTATTCGGCCTCTACCTGCTGACCGCCCAGGAATGGTTGCTCGTCACCGTGGTGATCATCGACCTGCTGCTGGTCCGTCAGTTGATCCCGCTGGTTCGGTTCGATGGCTACTGGGCGCTGACCGACCTGATCGGCATCCCCGACGTCCTCGCCCAGGTGAAGCTGGCCCTGCGCGAGCGATTCCGAAAAACCAGGATGCGCACCCGGCAGGCAGATCTCAAGCCCTGGGCCGGCGTCGCCTTTGCCGTCTACGCCGCCATCACCGTGCCGCTGCTCGCGGCGGTCGTGATGCTGCTGATGTTGCGGGCTCCCGCCGTCTTCTCGGCGTTGCTTTCTGCGTTCCTAGTCGCCCTCGACAGGTTGGGACAGACGGTGAGCAGAGGGCTGATCGGACCGGCCGCCGCCGCCACCGGCCAGGTTCTCCTGACGGCGATGCAGGCCGCCGGGCTCGGGTACGTCCTGTTCCTGGCGCTGCGCGCACCGGTGAAGGGCCTGTGGCGTTGGAGTGCGCCGAAGGCGTCGCGCCGGGTCGGAAGCGCGGCCCTGATCAGCCTCGCGCTGGGCGGCCTGCTCTATTACTGGAGCTCGAGCCTTGGTCTGACCAACGGCGGCGCGCCGGCCGGCGTGCAGACATTCGACGTCAGCCATCGAAACCACACGCTCAGCGCCGTCAGCTACCCGCAGTCGCCGCCGGTCGGCGGACCGCACTCGCCAATCTGGCAGAACTGCGGCTTTTACACCACACCGATCGCGAACGTCAACGGTGTCCATTCGATGGAGCACGGCGCGGTCTGGATCACGTTCCGGCCCGACCTCAAGCCCAGCGAGGTCGCCGTGCTTCGCGTCCTGGCGTCGAAGCAGACGTACGTCGTTGCCAGTCCCTACCCGGGTTTGACGGCGCCGATCGCGGTCTCAGCCTGGGGGCGTCAGCTCCGCGTCAATTCGGCCACCGACACGCGACTCGATCAGTTCCTTCGCGCCTTCCGGCTCGGTCATCAGGCGCCGGAACATGGCGGACCCTGCACCGGAGGCTTAGGCACCCCCGCGTCCTGATCGCAGTAGCGCCACAGTCTGGCGGGCGATGACGGCGTCCTCTCGAGCCTCGACCACCAGCGTTCTTGAGCCTCCTTCCCCCGACAATCCCAGGGGCGCCAGCCGCCTGACGACAGCCTCCCTGATCAAGGTCGAGTGCTCGCCGATCCCACCGGTGAAGACGAGGGCGTCCAGGCGCGGTAGCGTCGTGGCTGCCGCCGCGATCGCGGCCGCAGTTCGGCCCGTGAACATGTCGATCGCGAGCTTGGCCCGTTTGTTTCCCGTCCGGGCTGCGGCTTCGATCTCACGCATGCCGGCAGCCCGGCCATAGACACCGGTAAGCCCGGAGTGGTGGTCGAGCGCCTCTTCGAGCTCGCGCCAGCCCGCCCGCCGCGTTCGCAACATATATAGAAGGATGCCCGGGTCGATCGACCCCGATCGGGTGCCCATCATCAGCCCCTCCATCGGCGTCAACCCCATCGAGGTGGCGACCGACCGACCGTCCAGGACAGCGGTCACGGAGCAGCCACTCCCCAGGTGCGCCACGACGAGCGCGACCTCGGCTTTGGGCCGGCCGAGCAGCTCGCCGGCGCGGTCCGTCGACCACTCGACCGACAGCCCGTGGAAGCCGAACCGCCGAATGCCGTACTCCCGATACCAGCGCCAGGGCACTGGATAAATAAACTGGTCGGGAGCGAGGCCGGCGTGAAAGGCGGTGTCGAAGGCTGCGACCTGCGGGATGTTGGGCACCAGTTTCCTTGCGGCATGCATCGCCAGCAGGGCGATGCGGTTGTGGAGGGGTGCGAACGCGGCCAGCGACTCGATTCCCTTGAGCACCCGGTCGTCGATGCGCGTGGCGGAGCGATACCGGGTCCCGCCGTGCACCACCCGATGCCCGACCGCATCGATCTCCTGGCCGCCACCAACCTGGAGCTTTCGAAGCAAGCCTCGCACCGTTCGCTCGAGACCATGCCGTCGGGTGGCGTCGACGCCTAGCGAGACCTCATCCTTGGCGATGGTCCGTAGATCGACGGAATCGACGATGCTGCCTTTGAGCGAGCTGGAGCCGGCGTTCAGGACGAGAACGCGCAACTAGTACGGCCAGGTCCAGTCGCGCACGTCGCGATCGTCTTCGCCGTGGTCTCGGGTGTATTGCCGGTGCCGGAGGCGCTCGTCCACCATCCGCTGCCGAATATGTCCGGCGCGCGACCCCAGGCCCGGTACCCGATCGATCACGTCGATCACCAGGTGGAAGCGGTCGAGGTCGTTGAGCATCACCATGTCGAACGGCGTGGTGGTCGTGCCTTCTTCCTTGTATCCGCGGACATGCAGGTTGGTGTGATTGCGACGCCGGTAGCAGAGACGGTGAATCAGCCACGGATAGCCGTGGTAGGCAAAGATCACCGGCCGGCTGGTGGTAAAGAGCGCATCGAACTCGGCATCAGAAAGGCCGTGTGGATGCTCGCTCTCGGGCTGGAGCTTCATCAGGTCGACGACATTGACCACTCGCACCTTGAGCTCCGGCAGGTGCTTCCGGATGAGGTCGGTGGCCGCCAGCGTCTCGAGCGTCGGGATATCGCCCGCGCAGGCCATCACGACGTCCGGTTCTCCGGTATCGTTGCTGGCCCAATCCCAGATCCCGATGCCGCGCGTGCAGTGCACGATCGCATCGTCCATCGACAGGTAGTTGAGCGACCGCTGCTTGCCCGCCACGATGACATTGACGTACTGGCGGCTGCGCAGACAGTGATCGGCGATTGAAAGCAGGCAGTTCGTGTCGGGGGCCAGGTAGACGCGGACGACCTCGGCTTTCTTGTTCATCACGAGGTCGATAAAGCCGGGGTCCTGGTGGGTGAAACCGTTGTGGTCCTGCCGCCAGACGTGCGAGGTGAGCAGGTAGTTGAACGACGCGATTGGCCGCCGCCAGGAAAGCCGGTTCGTCACCTCCAGCCACTTCGCGTGCTGGTTGAACATCGCGTCGACGATGTGAATGAAAGCCTCGTAGCAGTTGAACAGGCCATGTCGCCCGGTGAGCAGGTAGCCCTCCAGCCAGCCCTGGCAGAGGTGCTCGCTCAGAACCTCCATCACGCGGCCATCCGGCGCGAGATGATCGTCAGTCGGCAAGACCTCGGCGAGCCAATCGCGATTGGTGACATCGAACACGGCACTGAGCCGGTTCGATGCGGTTTCATCCGGGCCCATCAGCCGGAAGTTGTGCGGGTTGTGGCGGATGACGTCGCGGAGGAACGCCCCGAGCACCTTGGTCGCCTCATCGAACGTGGTCCCGGGCTTTTCGACTTTGACCGCATACGTGCGGAAGTCGGGCAGCCGCAGCTCCTGCAACAGCTCGCCGCCATTGGCATGCGGATTCGCGCTCATCCGGCGCTGCCCTTTGGGCGCAAGCCCTGCCAGTTCGTGGACCAGCGCGCCATCGGCGTCGAATAGCTCCTCCGGACGGTAGCTGCGCAGCCACTGATCCAGCACCCGCAGGTGCTCCGGCTTGCTCGGGTTATCAACCGGCACCTGGTGCGATCGCCAGGTGCCCTCAACCGGCAATCCGTCGACCTCCTTCGGTCCGGTCCAACCCTTCGGCGTGCGCAGCACGATCATCGGCCAGCGCGGACGCACCGGATTCCCATGCTTGCGCGCCTTTCCCTGGATCTCCTCGATCTCATCGAGCACCAGGTCGAGCAGCGCGGCCATCCGCTGATGCATGTCCATGGGATCGTCGCCGGCGATGATGTAGGGGGTATAGCCGTAGCCTTCCAGCAGCTGGCGGAGCTCGGCTTCCGGGATCCGCGCCAGAATGGTTGGATTGGCGATTTTGTAGCCATTGAGGTGCAGGATCGGTAACACCGCGCCGTCCGTCTGCGGGTTGAGGAATTTGTTCGAATGCCAGCTGGCGGCGAGGGGACCGGTCTCCGCCTCGCCGTCGCCCACCACACAGAAGACCTTCAGGCTCGGGCTATCGAAGGCGGCGCCGTAGGCGTGCGTCAGGGCATAGCCCAGCTCACCACCTTCGTGGATCGACCCCGGCGTCTCGGGTGCGTCGTGGCTCGGGATGCCGCCTGGAAACGAAAACTGCCGAAACAGCTTTTGCAATCCGATCAGGTCCGGCGTGACGTCGGGATAAGTCTCGGTGTAGGTCCCTTCGAGATACGCGTTGGCGACCATCGCCGGCCCGCCGTGGCCCGGGCCACAGATGAAGATGGCGTCGAGATCGCGGGCTTTGATGAGGCGGTTCAGATGCGCATACAGAAAGTTCAGACCGGGGGTGGTCCCCCAGTGGCCGAGCAGGCGCGGCTTGATGTGCTTGACCTGCAATGGCTCGCGCAGCAACGGGTTCGCGAGCAGATAGATCTGACCGACCGACAGGTAGTTGGCCGCCCGCCAGTAGGCGTCCAGCTGCTTGAGCTCAGCTTCAATCAGCGGCCCCTCGACCACGGCGGCGGCCGGTTGCGGCTGGCTTTGCACAGTTCAACGATACGTGACGCGGCCTCGTCACGGGGTGTTTCAACCCGGACGCATTCCGCGAACGGTTGAAACGATCGAAACGTTTTTCCCGGCCCACCAGCCCTAAACTGGCGCCGGGATGAGGAAACCATCGGGCCCGATCCAGCACGTCGTGATCATCGTCAAGGAGAACCACACCTTCGACAACTACTTCGGCCGATTCCCCGGGGTCGATGGTGACGGGAACCTGGCGACGGCCTCCGATCCGCCGTCAACCGACCACCCCCACGAGCACGCGGCCTGGCTCAGACGCGCGAGTGGCGCCGCGAAGGAGCAGTACGGTCAGGCCAACATCCCGAACTACTGGCGCTATGCCCGGCAATACACCTTGTGCGATCGGTACTTCACCGAAGTGGCGGGGCCTTCAACGCCCAACCACCTGATACTGATCGCCGCCGCCTCGCCGATCATCGACAACCCCCACTATCGCGACCCGATCAAAGACCAGCCGCCGTTCGACATCCCCTCGCTTCCCGCGGCGCTGGCGAAGGCCCGCGGCGCTGGCGAAGGCTGGCCTCACCTGGCGCAACTACGGCGGCTATGCCCACGGTTACATTACGGCCCTCAAAGGCAGCAAAAATAATGTGAGCGCGGACCGCTTTGCGAAGGATGCCGCGGCCGGCAAACTGCCGGCGGTCTCCTGGGTCTACGGGCCCAAGGGGCTGAGCGAACATCCGGTCGAACCGGTCAAGGCCGGCCAGAAATGGACCGCCGACCAGGTGGATGCCGTCGTCAAGGGCGGTCTGTGGCGCAACACGGTCATCTTCATCACCTGGGACGACTGGGGCGGCTGGTTCGACCATGTCAAGCCACCGCTGGTCGAGAAATGGACCGACGGCACGCAATTCCGGTATGGATCGCGGGTCGCGTGCCTGGTCCTGAGCCCTTATGCCAAAGCGGGGCATGTCTCACACGTCCAGCATTCGCACGTCAGCCTGGTCAGGTTCTGCGAGTCGACGTTTGGTCTCAAGCCTCTCAGTGCTCGCGACAGGGCGGCCGACGACATGTCCGACTGCTTCGACTTCACACAGAAGCCACTCGCTCCTCCGCCACCGGCGATCTGAGCACGTCTCCCCCTGATATCGCATCGGCCGGCAGCGGGTCGATATATTTCTTCTATCCATGACACACCTCGCGATCCACTGCGGTCCGGTCGGTGGCGGCTTCGGTTGTGACATGGGCGACCTGCCGGATCCGCCGGCTGCCCTCACATGGATTCTGTACGGGATCGCTTTGGCCGCACTGGTCTTTGGTCTTTATGCGCTCGTCACCGGCAGGCTTCTCGTCAAGTTCGGAAAATTAAAGGAAATTTCGACATCGCGGGCGACTCGCGTGGTAGGGCTGAGCTTGCTGCTCGACTCACTGGCCTCGTTCGAGATCGGCCGAGCGTGGGGCCTCTTGGGCAATCATGTGGAGCCGGCTCATTGGTCCGAGTTGTTCGTCTTCGCGTTGTTCATCGCCGCCGCGCTTCTCCAATGGCTGGCCTTCCGCGTCGATCGGCATCCAAGTCGCGTTGGCACCTAACGCAATCTAAGAACCCCTCCTCACCCGCGCCGGCCGCTGGCGGCGTCTAAGGGTTAGACGGCTAAAGAGCCGCCCTATTCAACGGACTCATAGGAGGAAACCGTAATGTTCTCGATTGCTCGCCCGCAACGTCGACTGAAACTGGCCGCGTTTGCGACCCTGGCCGCCGCGGCAGGCGCCCTGGTGCTGAGCGGCGCCATCCAGGCGTCCGCCGAGGACCTCGGCCCGTTCACCTGTAGCAACAGGGCCGGCGGGGTAGCCGGCGCGTCCGGCACGGTTTCCGCCATCCGCATCGCCCACCACGATGGCTACGACCGGCTGGTTATTGGATTCGCCTTCTCAAATTCCATGCCGCAATATCAGCTCACCCGGCAGGCCAGCTCGACGTTCGTCCGCGATGCCAGCGGTCAGCCGGTCGCCCTGGAAGGCTCGGCGGGCATCCGGGCTGTGCTTCAGAACAGCGATATCGTCAGCGGCCTCGCGAGTGACTTCAAGCCCCGCCTTCCCGAAATCCGGGAAGTCGCGAACATCGGCGACTTCGAACGCGTGGTCAGTTATGGGATCGGTCTCAAAACGGCTGCCTGCTTCCGCGTGCTGGAGCTCAGCGGACCGACCCGCCTCGTGATCGACGTCCAGACCCCGCCGGACGCTGCGGCCTCGACCGCCCCGGCCGCCACCACGCAGCCGGCGCCCTCGACAGCCGCCACGGCAAGCGCCCTTCCTTCGGACCTCGCCGCCACCGGCCATCCGGCTTCTGCGGGCCAGCCAGCCGGCATGCCAATCGCGCCGATCCTGCTGGGACTGCTCGCGGTGACGGCGGGGCTCACCATCGCCGGCCTGCGACGCTTCGCGAGGAAATGACCCTATTACCCCTATCCCCCGCTGCCTCCCTCCCCCTCTGCGGGGGAGGGACAGGGTTGGGGGTTCCAAAACTTCACCCGTTCACGGCACTCTCGGCGTCTATACGATTGGCATGCTCATGGATCCGGCGCTCGAACGCGTCATCAAACGATGTCGAGAAGGCGACAGGGACGCATTCGAGGAGGTGGTCGACCGCTACGGCCTCCAGCTCCTGAGAACGGCCCGTCTGATCCTTCGGGACCAGGCGCTGGCCGAGGATGCGGTCCAGGAAACCTTCCTTCGAGCGTGGCAGCGCATCGGCAGCTTACGCGACGAAGACCCGGGGCCCTGGCTCAATCGGATTGCTATGAATGAGAGCATCTCGGCGTACCGGCGAAGGCATCGGTTTCAAGCGCTCACCGAGCGCTTCGGCCGCCTGGGCGGCGGGAAACACCAGGTCTCGAGTGAAGCCCGCCTGGACCTGGCGCATGCCCTCGACCAGTTGTCAGCCGAGCAGCGGGCGGCGGTCGCTCTCCATTACTACCAGGACCTCAGCGTCGAGGACACAGCGAAGGCGCTTCGCATCCCGGTTGACACCATGAAGTCCCGGCTGAAGACGGCGCTTCGCCGCCTTCGCGACCTGACCGGGTCTGAGGAGATCTCCGCATGAGCGACAAGTTCGAGAACGATCTCCGCGACCATCTCCACAAGGAAGCCGAGGAAATCCGCGAGTTTCCCCGCCGGCTCCGCGGCCGGATCCGCGAAGGCATCGCGCCGCGCGCTCGGGCTCGCATGGCCCCTCAACTCGCCCTCGCCGGGGCGCTCGTTCTCGTGGCGTTCGCGGTGCTCGCCGTCCGCAGTCCGCAGGTCATCCTCAACGACGTCCGGTCCACCGTCACGCAGATCTTCACGACACCGTCCCCGTCCCCGACCCCGCAGCCGTTCATCTGCGGCGACCGCTCGGGCGGCACGACCGGCCTCTCAGCCCAGCTGACGGCGATTCGGGTGGCCCATCATGCCGAGGCCCCGGGATTTGACCGGATGGTCTTCGACTTCGCCGGCGGCATCCCCTCGTACGACCTGACCCGGCAAGAGTCCTCGACCTTCGTGAAGGATGCGAGTGGTCAACCGATCACGCTTGACGGGAGTGCCGGCATCAAGCTCATCTTTCGCGATGCCGATGTCCAGGGCGTCGCCGCGGATCAGAAGCCCAACCTTCCGGCTGTGCGGGAAATCTCTCAGCTCGGTAACTTCGAGCGCGTCCTGGGCTATGGCATCGGACTGACCTCGTCGCAATGCGTCCGGGTGCTCGAGCTCAGTAGCCCCTCACGTCTCGTGGTTGACGTGATGACCTCGACATCGGCGTCGGCCTCACCGGCGCCCACGCCGCTGCCGACCGTGCCCGAGGCGACCGATCTCGGCCCGTTCAGCTGCCAGGACCGCGGCGGCGGCTCTGACACCGGCCCGGCCATGCGGCTGACGGACGTGCGCGTGGCCCACCAGGCGGCGGGCTACGATCGGATCGTCTTTGAGTTCGCTCCGCCCGCTGGGGCCGCGGCGCATCTGCCGGCTTACACGGTGTCGCGACAGGCGTCGGCGAAGTTCGTGAAGGACCCGAGTGGGATGGAGGTCACCATGCGGGGGTCGAGCGGGCTCCGGATTGTTTTCCATGGCGCGAGCGGGGCTGACAGCTATACCAAGAGCCGCGACCTCACGCCTGGCCTTCCGGTTGTCCAGGAGGTTGAACAACTCGGAGACTTCGAGGCGGTCCTCAGCTGGGGCGCCGGCCTCTCCCGGGCGTCATGCATCCGCACCCTGGAGTTGAGCAACCCGACGCGGGTCGTGATCGACGTCCAGACCCCATAGCCCGCTGGTGAGAGGCTGCCGGTCCGTTCTCTCTGGCGTCCTGGCAGCGTGCGTTCTGGCCGGCTGCGCCGGTAGTAACGCGACCCCGGCTCCGACACCCAGCCCATCAGGCGGGACGCCTGCGGCAAGCCCTGGCGGTTTCTCGCTCACGTCGAGCGATCTGGCCGCCGGGCGCTGGCCTTCGACGGATACCTGCGATGGCGCGGACGGCGTGCCTGACCTTCACTGGTCGGCCGGGCCTCCCGGTACGAAGTCATTCGCGCTGCAGCTATTCGATCCAGACGCGCCACACGGTGGCTTCACACACTGGATGCTCGCCAACGAGGGATCCGAACTGCGACAGCCGACCCCAGGCACCGGCGTCAGCGGGAAGAACGATTTCGGCCACGAGGGCTACAACGGCCCCTGCCCGCCGCAAGGCAGCACGCACCGGTACATCTTCACCGTCTACGCGATCGATGCAACCGTAGCCCTGCTCCCGCTGTACAGCCACACCGACTTCCAGCGGGCTATCCAGGGCCGCATCCTGGCGCAAGCGACGCTGACCGCGACCTACGGCCGCTGACAGTTCTATCGCCTCCCGATCAGGTGCGATAGCGCAACAGCGGCACCAGCTGCTCGGCCGGCGTCAGCGACCCGTGATGACCGTTCAACCGGGCCTGCGCCGGATCGACGTCACGTTGGACGATCCCGACTCGAGCGTAGGCGGCGGCGACCACGTCGCCGATCCGCTCCCTGGCCCGCTCGGTGACACGCGGCCCGAAGATCCGGCCGTAGTAGGCAAAGGCGAAGCAGCTGGCGGCAAAGGCGATCATGATCGCCAGTAAGACGGCAACCCGGCGGCGACGCGACTGCGCGCTCAGGCCCGGTCCCACCACGGCCCGAGCGGGAACCACGAGCGTTCCCGCGACGTGGTCGCCGATCCGCTGGCGGCGCGGCGAGAAGCGCGCCACCAGAGCGCCGACAAGGTAAAACCCCGGAAAGGAATCGATGATGCGCAGGGTATTGCGAATGAGCACCGCGCGCCAGCCGGCGGGTCGGCCCATTAGGTCGGTCACCTTGATGCCGACAACCGCCTTGCCCAGCGTGTCACCGAAGAGGCCTTCGAGAAGCGAGAAGTAGGCTATGGCGGCTGCCCAGAGCCAGAAGCCATCCACCGAGGTCGTGCTCGTGTAAGAGGAATAGCCCCCGGTCGTCGACGGATCGATGATGGCGTTGGTGATTCGCTCGCTGCCAAAGACGCCGTTGATCACCGCTTGGATGACGGAAACCACAACGAGGTCGACAATGATGGCCCTGGTGCGTGCCCACAGGGTTGCCGTTTCGACGACGCTCGGCGGCGCCTTCCAGGAAACGGCGCTGCTCACCAGCGGTACTCTATCGCCTCCCGATCAGGTGCGATAGCGCAACAGCGGCACCAGCTGCTCGGCCGGCGTCAGCGACCCGTGATGACCGTTCAACCGGGCCTGCGCCGGATCGACGTCACGTTGGACGATCCCGACTCGAGCGTAGGCGGCGGCGACCACGTCGCCGATCCGCTCCCTGGCCCGCTCGGTGACACGCGGCCCGAAGATCGCCGATGACCGACCGCCAGGTAGTGAGCACATCCGCCGTCGCGCCCGCCACGGTGCGGACGTAACGCGCTCGCGCCTCGCCGGCAAGCAGTCGCACGCCGCTGGCCAGCTCCGGGTGATCCGCCAGGTCCAGCCGCTCACTGGGCCGAAGGTCCACCATGCCATGGTCGCCGGTCACCACCAGGAGCGTCGCCGGCGGCAGCTGTTCGGCCAGCAAGCGGACCGCCCGGTCAACTACCGTCAGCTCGTCGCGCCAGGCCTGCGACCGGACCCCGGACACGTGCCCGGCGGTGTCCAGACGCGGATGGTAGGCATACACGAACGCGTGTGGCGCGCCCAGCAACCTGATCGCCATCTCGGTGATCGCCTCCAGAGAGTCGGCGGCGTGGAATCGCTCGCCGCGCCCGATCGCCCGCGTCAGCCCGGAGCCGGCGTGAAAGGCCGGCCCCAGGTGGTGAATCGGTAAACCGGCCGCGGCGGCCCGTTCCGCCAGGGTCTTAAGTGGCTGCATGGTCTCCGGTTCAATCTCGTCCAGGAGTTCCACCCGCGGCCCCAGCCCGTAGAGCGACCAGGTGAGGGCATTGAAGGCGCGGTCATAACCGGGCAGCGCCATGGTGTAGCCGACCAGGCCGTGCTCGCCCGGCGGCAGGCCGGTCGCAAGCGAACTCAGGCTGGCGGCTGTCGTGGCGGGAAAGCCCGCGCTGAGTGGCTCGCCGGCCATCGCGTTCAGGAAGGGGGCGGCCGGTCGGTTTGCTTCGAGGAGTTCCCAGCCGAGCCCGTCCACGAGCAGCAGGCAAACCCGTGGGGCCGGCTCGAGCGCCAGCGGGTTGGCGAGGCCAGCCAGGCCGAGCGACGAGAGGAGCGACGGCACCAGTTCCGCCAGCGAACGGGTGCCGTAACGGGGTAGCGGCGGCGCCGGGGAGCCGGCCATTTCGCGTCAGATTAGGGCCTGGTGTGACTGGTAAGCTAGTTCGATCCTGACCACCCGCGGTTACATGAATCGTTTGACTTTGACACGGCGATTTTGTATACAGGTAAGCAGTGCCCAAGCGTAGTCAGCAACGGCGCCCGCCACTCAAAGTTGTCGGGCACCACGCCCCCCAGCTGGGCACGGACGATGCCAACGGGTCCAAAGCCAGGGGGGCCGAGCGCCGGCTGGCCCAGGGGATTTCGACCGCCGACGCCGAGCTCATCCTGACGGTCCTTCGCGAGGTCCGCAAGGGCAACTTCGCGGTCCGGATGCCGGTGACCTCGACGGGCATGATGGCCCGCGTTGCCGCCGAGATGAACGGCATCATCGAGCTGAACGAGCGCAACGCAAAGAATCTCTCCGGTATTGCCCGGGTCATTTCCGCGGTCGCCGAAGGCGACCTCTTCCAGACCATGGATCTGGAGCTGGACGGCCGGCCCCTGGAGGGCCAGTTCTTGCGGACGGCCCGAACGGTCAACGCGATGGTTCAGCAGCTGCGCTCCTTCACCCTCGAAGTCACGCGTGTCGCCGAGGAAGTCGGCACCGACGGGAAGCTGGGCGGGCAGGCCCATGTCAGGGGGGCGGCCGGGGTCTGGAAGGACCTTACCGACAACGTCAACCTGATGGCCGCCAACCTTACGGCTCAGGTGCGCAACATCGCCGACGTCACGACCGCGGTCGCCAAGGGCGACCTGTCGAAGAAGATCACAGTCGACGTCCGCGGCGAGATCCTCGAGCTCAAAGACACCATCAACACCATGGTCGATCAGCTCAACGGCTTCGCCTCAGAAGTCACCCGGGTCGCCCGCGAGGTTGGCACGGAGGGCAAGCTCGGCGGCCAGGCGCAGGTGCGCGGCATCGGCGGCGTCTGGAAGGACCTTACCGACAGCGTGAACTTCATGGCGAGCAACCTGACGGCGCAGGTGCGGAATATCGCCGAGGTCACCACCGCCGTGCAGAAAGGCGACCTCTCCAAGAAGATCACCGTCGAAGTCCAGGGCGAAATCCTCGAGCTCAAGAAAACCATCAACGTCATGGTCGATCAGCTGAACGCCTTCGCCCGGGAAGTCACCCGGGTGGCGCGCGAGGTCGGTACGGAAGGTAAGCTCGGCGGCCAGGCCCAGGTGGCCGGCGTCGCGGGTGTTTGGAAGGACCTGACGGACAACGTCAACTACATGGCCGGCAACCTGACCGCCCAGGTGCGCAACATCGCGGAGGTCACGACCGCGGTCGCCCGGGGCGACCTCTCGAAAAAGATCACGGTCGACGTTCGCGGCGAGATCCTCCGGCTCAAGAACACGATCAACTCGATGGTCGACCAGCTCAACGCCTTCGCCGGCGAGGTCAGCCGGGTGGCGCGCGAAGTGGGCACCGAGGGCCGGCTGGGCGGTCAGGCCAGCGTGCCGGGGGCGTCCGGGACCTGGAAAGACCTGACCCTGCAGGTGAATCAGCTCGCGGCCAACCTCACGACCCAGGTGCGCAACATCGCCGAGGTCACGACCGCGGTGCAGAAAGGCGACCTCTCCAAAAAGATCTCGGTCGAGGTGCAGGGCGAGATCCTCGAGCTGAAGAACACCATCAACGTCATGGTCGATCAGCTCAACGCCTTCGCCTCCGAAGTCACGCGCGTGGCGCGCGAGGTGGGTACCGAGGGCCGGCTGGGCGGCCAGGCGCACGTGCAGGGGGCGTCCGGCACCTGGAAAGACCTGACGGACAACGTCAACTCCATGGCCGGCAACCTCACGGGTCAGGTCCGCAACATCGCGGAGGTCACCACCGCCGTGGCCCGGGGCGATCTTTCCAAGAAGATCACGGTTGATGTGCACGGCGAGATTGCCGAGCTAAAAAACACCATCAACGTCATGGTCGATCAGCTCAACGCCTTCGCGTCAGAAGTCACGCGCGTCGCCCGCGAAGTCGGTACCGAGGGGAAGCTGGGCGGCCAGGCCCAGGTCAAGGGCGTGGTCGGAATTTGGAAAGACCTCACCGACAACGTCAATTTCATGGCCGGCAATCTCACGGCGCACGTGCGCAACATCGCCGAGGTGACGACCGCCGTCGCCAAGGGCGACCTCTCCAAGAAGATCACCGTCGACGTCCGCGGCGAGATCCTCGATCTGAAGAACACGATCAACGGCATGGTTGACCAGCTGAACGCCTTTGCCGGCGAGGTCACCCGGGTGGCTCGCGAGGTCGGCACCGAGGGCCGCCTGGGTGGCCAGGCATATGTGCTGGGTGCGTCGGGCACCTGGAAGGATCTCACCGACAACGTCAACCAGCTGGCGGCCAATCTGACCACCCAGGTTCGCAACATCGCTGAGGTCACCACGGCCGTTCAGAAGGGCGACCTCTCCAAGAAGATCACGGTCGAGGTCAAGGGCGAGATCCTCGAACTGAAGAACACGATCAACGTCATGGTCGACCAGCTCAACGCGTTCGCTTCGGAAGTCACCCGGGTGGCTCGCGAGGTCGGTACGGAGGGCAAGCTGGGCGGCCAGGCGGAGGTGCAGGGAGTCGCCGGAACGTGGGAAGACCTCACCGAGAGCGTGAACCTGATGGCAGGCAACCTGACCGATCAGGTTCGCGGTATCGCCCGCGTCGTGACGGCGGTCGCGAACGGCGACCTGCGCCGCAAAGTGGTCTTCGAGGCCAAGGGCGAAATCGCCGCGCTGGCAGACACCATCAACGAGATGACCGACACCCTGGCAACCTTCGCGGCGCAGGTGACCACGGTGGCCCGAAAAGTCGGTGTCGAGGGCGAGCTGGGTGGTCAGGCGTCAGTCCCTGGTGCCGCGGGCACCTGGAAAGACCTGACCGACAATGTCAATCAGCTGGCCGCTAACCTGACCGGCCAGGTGCGCGCCATCGCGGAGGTGACCACCGCGGTCACCGAGGGAGATCTGACCCGCTCGATCCGAGTGGAGGCCAGCGGTGAAGTCGCCCTACTGAGCCGGAAGATCAACGAGATGATCCGCAACCTGAAAGAGACGACCCAGAAGAACATGGAGCAAGACTGGCTCAAGACGAACATCGCCAAGCACACTCGCATGCTGCAGGGCCAGCGCGACCTGCGCACGGTCGCCGACTTGATCTTGACCGAGGTCGCGCCGCTGGTATCGGCACACTACGGCGCCTTCTACATCGTCGAGAGCCGTGACGG
>VBEE01000096.1 GCA_005881715.1 Chloroflexota bacterium
TCCTCTACGGCATCATTCCGGTCGCGTTCGCCGTGCTACTCCTGGCGATCGCGGCGCTCGGCCGAGCCCGGGGCGTCCGTTCCATCAGTGTGGAACCCGCCAGCATCTGGGGGGGCGTGCTTCTCGTCATCGCGGCCATCCCCATCATCGCCATGAACCCGATCGTGCTGCCAGCCGCGGCGACCGTCCGCCTCGTTCCCCGGGGGACCATTTCGGCAACCCCCTTTGAGATTGCGACGAGTCCTGGCGCCTGGCCCGCGTTGCTGGTGTCCCTTACGACCGGGGTCCTGCTGGGCATCGCCGGCTGGCGGCTCCGCGATCGGTTACCCCTGCGACGCGCCCGCGGCATCATCCGTTGGCGGATCAGCTGGCCGTCGTGGCCACCGGTCCGGCCGCCGGCGGTCCCCGCCTGGAGTCGATACCTACTCTGGGGCGCGTTCCTGGTGGTGGTGGCGGTCGCGGTGGCGCGGCCGTGATCGTTTACTTCCCCTTCGTCCTCTTCGCTGCCGGGTTGCTGATCGCGTATGGCAGCGCCGGTCTCCCACGCCAGGCGGCAACGATCGCCATGGTGGCTGCGGGCAGCTGGTCGCTCGTGCTGCTGGTCGATCCAGGCTCGGCGACGTGGGCCATCGGTCCGATCATCGCAACCGTGTTGTTGCCCCGCGCCGGTCAGCGCGTCCGGTCCAATTTTGAGGGTCTGACCCGGCGAGCCGTCACCCTGACCGTCGCCATGCTGGTGGCGCTTTTTGCGGCGACCCGCCTCCCAATCGGGGAGAATCCCATCCTGCTCAGCGCGGTGCCGTGGCTTCTGGGTGCTGTCGGAACGGCCTGGTTTACGAGCCCGATCGATGAACCGGAGCGCCTGCAGGGCCAGGCCCTGATGATCGCCGCCGTGGCGGTCGTGATCCTCAGCGCGGTCCCGGCGGACCCGCTCACGGCGGGGGTTGCCGGAGCGATGGCGCTGATGCCGATTGCCGGTGGGCGGGGGCGAATACCGGGACCGGTTCGTCCGGCCTTCAGCGGCGTGCTGTTGCTGACGGCCGCGGGTTCGGCGGTGCTGGCGGCAACCGGTCTCGTGCTCGGGCCCATCAGCCTGGGCGACCTCTCGATCGACGTCGGCGGACCGGTGCTGCTCGCCAGCGCCATCGTGCTGGTCGTTGGCTCGGCCGCCAGCGCAGCCGGCATCGAGTGGGCCGCCCTGCTTGCCGTCCTGGCACTGGTCGCGGCGGCCCCCGCCCTGCGCTGGTCGGCACTCGCGGCGCTGGTCGCCGTCGCCACGGTGCTCGAGCGAGACGCCGAGCGGCCCGCCTGGCTCGCGGTCGGGGTCGTGGGCCTGACGCCGGTGCTGCAGGCGCTGGCGTCGCCGACCTGGAGTGCGCGGGTCCAGGCGGTCGCCCTGGGACTCGGGCTGGTCATGATGCTCTTCGCGGCGCGGGCCGGGATGCTGCGCGTGCTCGTCCTGCCCGCGACCACCCTGCTGGTCATGCTGTTCCTTCCGTCGCTCAGTCCGAGCAACGCGGTTCGGTTCCAGTGGGTCGCCGCCCTGGGTGCGGCGCTGCTGATCGCGCGGCCTCTGCTCAGCACCCTGACTGGTGAAAGCCCCAAAGACGCCATTCGCGATCGGCTGCTCGCTGGCCTCCTGCTGCTGGCCATCGGTGCGCGCGATTCGTTCGGTCTTGGTGAGCTTGCGGTGATCCTCCTGTTGATCGACCTCGCCATCGTCCGTGTCGACGACGTGCCAGGCCCGGCATCGGCCTGGAGCGGGCGGCTCATCCTCCTAGCGCGATCGAACTGGCCGCCGTCGGCGACCTTCGCCGGGGCGACGCTGGCCGTGATTGGCGCGCTGCAGGCTTCGCTGGTGCTGGGCCTGTTGGCGGCGGTCATGTTCGCCGTTCTGCAGCTCGCGCCCCTGCTTGACCGTCAGGCGCTGTCGCCGGGACCAGATCGACCGCACTCCTCGCTCCGCTGGATCGGCCCCGTTGTCTCGGTCGCCTGCGGCATCGCGCCGGCCATGCTGCTTCGGATGCTTCGTCTATGAGCGCGTGACAACGCCACCACTCACGCTCGTGCTCGCGTCGTCATCCGCTCGACGGGTCGACATCTTGCGACGGGCCGGCGTGCGGTTCCGCAGCATCACCCCCGGTATCGACGAACGACCACCACGACCGCTCGGTCCGGTCGGCTTCGTCTTGTGGGCGGCCCAGGCGAAGGCCGAGGCGGTCGCCAGCCGCCATCGCGGTGCGGTCGTCGTGGCGGCCGACACGGAAGTGGTGCTCGATCGACGAATCTTCGGAAAACCCAGCGACCGCCGCCAGGCGGCCGATTTCCTCCGCGCCCTATCCGGCCGGACGCACCTGGTCTACACCGCCGTGCACGTCATCGATGGGCGATCCGGCTGCCGCGCCCAGGGGATTTCGCGGACCTACGTCACTATGCGTGAACTATCGGCGTCCGCGATCTCGGCCTACGTGCGGTCGGGCGAGGCGCAGGATAAGGCCGGTGCCTACGCTATACAGGGCGAAGGTCGCCGCCTGGTCACCTCGATCCGGGGGCCCTACGACAACGTCGTTGGGATGCCGATGCGCCTGCTGACACGGTTGCTGGGCGAATGCGGGATCCCGCTTCCGTTGAAGAATCCGGATGGCTCTGAAGTTACTCAGAAACGCCTCAAACGCTCGCCTGGCACGACGAACGTCTCAAACGCTCGCATCGCACCAGAGCGTGGCTCGCGTGGGGCGACGCCCCCGAACGTCTCAAACGCTCGCACCGCACCAGCGCGCGGCTCGCGTGGGGCGACGCCCCGAGCGCCGCTCGATTAGCCTGCTGCTGGTTGTGCTGCTCAGCCCGATGGCCCTGGCCGCGTGCGGCCCGAGCGGGGACTCGCGCCTGGTCATCACCCAGAGCACCGACGCGCCCAGCGGGGCCGACCATAAGGGCCACCTCTCGCCCGGCTCGTTTACCGGCATTACCCTGTCGATCCGGAACACCGGTGCCGGGCCGGCCCGCGGCGTGACCGTCGAAGACGTGCTGCCCGCCGGCTTCCATTACTACGAACTGACCACCCTGGGCGGCAATGCCATCCGCACCGCCTTAACCGAGCCGGACCCGCAGGGGAACCCGACCTGGGGCACGTGGACCATTCCGGCGGGCAACGGCGATACCGTGAGCGCCCTGGTTCTGAGCTTCAAAGTCCAGGCCACGGTAAAGCCCGGCGACTATGTCAACCAGGTCAAGCTGACCACTTCCACCCCAGTCGAGATCGACCAGGGCACCGGGGTTGGGCTGGTGGTGGAGCCCCGCCCGTCGCTGGTCCTGGCGGTGGCGGCCGCGACCGGACAGGTGACAACCGGCAGCCTGGCCACCTACGTGGTCTCGGTGAGCAATGTCGGATCGGCGGCGGCGAAGGGTGTTGCGATTTCGGTCAGCCTGGCTCCCGGGTTCCTCTACAGCGCGACCAGCGGGTTCCAGGGCAACAGCATCCGGGTGACGTCGATCGACCCACCGGCGAACAGCCTGCTCCCCCTGTGGTCCTCATGGGATATCCCGGGCGCCAGCAATGGAGTGCCCGGCCTGCTCCGGTTGACGTTTCAAGCGCGCGTCCTGCCGGCGGTCGCGCCAGGTTTATACAACCTCACGGCGGCGCTCACCGGTGTCAAAGACGTTCCAGCCCAAACCCTCGGCAACACCGCGCCGGTAGCCGTCGGCAAGAGCACGAAGGTCCCGATCTTAATGACGGTCGCGCCGACAGCGCCCTATGCCCCACAGAACGGAACGGTGACGTACGTGATCACTGTCGAGAACGACAGTACCGACGCGGCCCAGGCTGTGACGGTGACCGACACGCTGCCCCAGGGATTCAGCTTCAAGTCGACGAATAGCATCGTCATCAACGGCAAGAGCGTGGGCTCGCGGCTGCAGCCCGCCGCCGGCTCGGCGACTCCGCAGTGGGGGCCGTTCATCATCCCGGCCGGTGGCTTCAACGGCGCGACGCTGGTGATCACCTTCACCGCGAACGTCAACGGCGCCTCCCTCGGGCCGCATCCCAACGTTGTCTCCGGCAACAGCAGCAACGCGCAAATCACGGGTGGCTCGGACCAATCCCCTGTGACGATCACGGCCAGCTAGCACCGCAGCCCCGAGCTCTGGGAGAAACGCCAGGAATTGAGAGAATTGCCGTAAATGTCGAGAACGCAAAAGGAACTGAAGGCGCTGCGCCAGCAGCAGCGCGAGGAAGCGGCGGCGCGCCAGCGAGCGCGCGATCGCCGCAACCTCTACATCATCGGCGGCGTGCTGGGCACGGCGGCGATCGCCATTCTGATCGTTGCCCTAGCCCTGCAACACCAGGCGCAGGTGCAGATTGACAACCGGCTGCACTTCCAGGCGGTCAGCGGCACGGTCGGGCAGGAGATTCCCGACGAAGGCCCGGCGACGCACGTCGATCCCTCGACCACCCCCACCTACAAGTTCTATCCGCCCACCTCGGGGCCCCACTATTCCCTGCAGGGAATCGCGCCGGTCAACTGGCAGACGATCGACAATCTGGTGGAGGGCCAGTTCGTCCACAACCTGGAGCACGGTGGGATCGCGATCCTCTACAACTGCCCGAGCGGCAGCGACTGTACCGCGCTCAAGAACCAGCTGGAGAACTACGTGAAGAATCTGGCGCCGGCCGAGCCGCAGTTTGGCGAGGTCAAGGTCGTCATGACGCCGTACAGCAGGGGCATGCAGAAGAAGATCGCGCTCGTGGCCTGGCATTACGTCGATTTTCTGGACGCCTACGACCAGAACGAGATCACGCGCTTCTACGAGAACCACGTCGACAAGGGGCCGGAACAGATCGCGTGATAAACTACGAAACCGCGCCCGCGGGCGCTATTGCCATGTTTGCCATCGTTGCCACCAGCGGAAAGCAGTTCAAGGTGTCGGAAGGCGACCGGATCCTGGTCGACCGTGTGCCGGCCAACGTCGGCCAGACCGTGCGCCTCGACTCCGTGCTGATGCTGGGCGGCGACAACAAGCCGGTGATCGGTACGCCCTTCGTGGCCGGCGCCGCAGTGGAGGCGACAGTGGTTGCGCACCGGGCCGGTGACAAAATCATCGTCTTCAAGTTCGAGGCCAGGAAGCGTCACCGGCGGAAGACCGGGCACCGGCAACAGCTGTCCGAGCTGCGGATCGGCGCCATCCAGCCGCCCGACGGGGCCGTCGCGTCACGACCGGCCGCCCGGGCGAGCCGGCGTAAAGTGGCGGCCGAACCCGAAAAGACCACGCAGGAGTAAGACATGGCACACAAGAAAGGCGCAGGCAGCTCACGCAACGGACGCGACAGCGTCGGCCAGCGGCTGGGAATGAAGACGGGCGCCGGGCAGGAGGTCAACGCCGGCACCATTCTGCTTCGCCAGCGAGGGACGGCGATCTTCCCCGGATCCAACGTCGGCATGGGGCGCGACCACACCCTGTTTGCGCTCGTCGACGGCGTGGTCCGCTTCGAGCGGACCGGCCACGGGCGCAAGAAGGTGTCCGTGCTCGCCGCCAGCGCCTAAAGGGGCGTCAGGCCCCGGTTTTGCACCGGGATCGCGATGTTTATCGACCGAGCCAAGATCTTCGTCAAGGCGGGGGACGGCGGCGCCGGCGCGTTGAGCTTCCGGCGTGAGAAGTATGTGCCGCGCGGCGGTCCCGACGGCGGCAGTGGTGGTCGGGGCGGCAACATCATCCTCGAGGTCTCCCGGCAGCTCAACTCGCTCCAGGATTACCGCTTCAAGCATCACTTCGTCGCCGGCCGTGGCGGGCGCGGCGGCGGCAGCCGGCGCCACGGCAGAGACGCGAACGACCTGATCTTGCAGGTCCCTCCGGGCACGCTCGTCAAGGACGAGGAGGGGAAGACGATCGCGGATCTCGTGGCTGCGAACCAGCGGCTCATCGTCGGCCGCGGGGGGCGGGGCGGGCGGGGTAACGCCAGCTTCAAGTCCGCCACCCGTCAGACCCCGCGCTTCGCCGAGCTGGGGGAGCCGGGGGAATCGCGTTGGCTATGGCTGGAGC